>JBEBXD010000067.1:0-26907 GCA_040391845.1 Tsukamurella paurometabola
GAAATCGCGCTGGCCCTGGACCAGGGCGGCGGGCAGCCTGTCCACGTTGAGGGAGTCGAAGTAGCTGAGGGCTGCCGCGAAGCCGGGGATCGGGACGGCCGCCCGGGTGGCGGTGATGACCACGCGGCGCCACGCCTCCTCGCCGTCGCGGATGGCCTGCGCGAAGTACGGGGCCTCGAGCAGGGTGGCGAGGTTCGGGTTGGTCTCGTAGGCGTCGGCGAGCACGTTGAGGAACTGGGCGCGGATGATGCAGCCGCCGCGCCAGATCTTGGCGACGGCGCCCTTGTCGATGTTCCAGCCGTACTTCTCGGCACCGGCGATGATGGCGTCGAAGCCCTGGGCGTAGGCGACGATCTTGGAGGCGTAGAGGGCCTTGGCGACGTCGTCGACGAAGGAATCCTCGACGCGCGGCGCGGTCGGGCGTTCGATGCCGAGGGCGCGGACGGCGTCGCGCTGGTTGCGCTTGGAGGAGACGGCGCGGGCGAACACGGCCTCGGCGACACCGCCGACCGGCACGCCCAGGTCGAGGGCGGTCTGCACGGTCCACACGCCGGTGCCCTTGCTGCCGGCCTGGTCGGTCACGATGTCGACGAACGGCTTGCCGGTGTCGGCGTCGACGTGCTTGAGGATGTCGATGCTGATCTCGATGAGGTAGCTGTTCAGCGGCCCCTCGTTCCAGGTGGCGAACAGCCCGGAGATCTGGGCGGGCGTGTACCCGGCGACGTTGCGCAGCAGGTCGTAGGCCTCGCCGATGAGTTCCATATCGGCGTACTCGATGCCGTTGTGGATCATCTTGACGAAGTGGCCGGCACCGTCGGTGCCCACGTGCGTCACGCAGGCCTCCCCCTCGGCGACCGCGGCGATCGACGAGAGGATCGGGCCGAGGGTCTCGTACGACTCGGCGGTGCCGCCGGGCATGATCGAGGGCCCCTTGAGCGCGCCCTCCTCGCCGCCGGAGATGCCGGTGCCCACGAAGTGGATGCCCGTGGGGGCGATGCGGGCCTCGCGCGCGATGGTGTCGTGGAAGTTGGCGTTGCCGCCGTCCACGATGATGTCGCCCGGCTCGAACCGCTCCTTGAGCTGGTCGATCACCGCGTCCGTGCCCGCGCCGGCCTGCACCATGATGATCGCGGTGCGCGGCTTGGCGAGGCTGGCGACGAAGTCGTCAATGGTCTCGGACGCCACGAAGCCGGCCTCGGGGTGGTTCGAGGCCACCTCACGCGTCTTCTCCGGCGAACGGTTGTAGATCGCGACGGTGTTGCCCTCCCGGGACGCGAGGTTGCGGGCCAGGTTCGAACCCATCACCGCCATCCCCACCACTCCGATGTTCGCCTTGGCGTCGTTGCTGGTCATCGCTTGTTCGTCCCTCTTCCTCGTGGTGGTTCACACTCGGCCCCTACGTTACGTCCCCATGCCCGACGGTGCCCCCACCTCACCCGCAGTTCATGGCGCCCTTGTCGGCTCACAGCGAGATCGAGCTCATGCTCTGAAACATTTCGGATGGCATCGCGTGGTCGAGCGCCCAGGTGATGCCTATGGGGCGTTCCCCTTCGTAGCTTTGGCAGATGGCGGTCCCGAGTAGCACGTACGGTTCCGCCCCGTATTCGCCCGTCTTGGTGATCCGCACGAACAAGAGAACGCTGCTGCCACCGTGCACGTACCGCTGGCCAGCCGGCGACGCTAGGGCTGTCCGCGATTGTGACTCCCAATGGAACTCATCCTTGCTGATCGCATAATCCCGGTACATCGTGGTGGGCGAGAAGGTGTCCTCAGTCTTGACGAGGTTGATGAACAGGGCATCGATGTTGCGCTCAGGGATCCACTTGACACCCGCGACGAACGTGCTGGGGCGGTCCGACAACGAGGCCTGGCCGAGACCGGCGAGAATCTCCTCACGCGAGTATCGAGCGTGGACGCGAAGCGGAAGGGTCGCAAGTTCGCCTTCGAGGGGGAAGGTGACGTGCCGGGTCGAGTCGTGAGCCAAGTCCATGATCTCGATGAACTCGCCGGTCGCCGCCTTCTCCTTGCGGAGCGTATCCAGGCATTCGTCGTAACTGGCGAAGACTGGCTTGCCGCCGTCCGGCCAGATGGTGAAGAACAACATCTTCGCGAGCAGCCGGTCAGTCTCGCTCATGTCGTCGTACCTGGTGTCGCTCGCGATTAATCGCTTGTACCCGCTGACTCGGACTTCGTCATCAACGTGGGCGAACACTTGGCTCCGCCGGAGCAGCTCAGCTTCGCGTGGTCCCGGCGGGAACGCAAGGTCGATTCCGGCCTCGCGGCGGAGCGCCGTCCACGACCGATCGCCTTTGATCACCGACGACAGGTCGATCCCCGTCGCACCAAGGAAGCCGACGAGTGTCTCCTCCGCTGCGGACCGGACCTCAGCAACGAGCTGTGGCCTGCGAAGGTTGAGCTGGCGCTTCACGTTCTCGAGCACGAACGCCTGGGTCTGGCGATCGAGTTCGATGCGGCAGCCCGACGGCAAGTACGGGAAGCCGTTCTCCACCTCATTCACGACCTTGCCGCGCGGAATACCGGTCAGCGCCCGCAGGCGCTTGTCCCATCGGAACTCCTCGCGCTGATGACCTACGAAGTCGAGCACCGTGAGGACCGCCTTATCCGGTGTACGGCGAAGCCCCCGACCAAGTTGCTGCAGGAAGATCGTCGCGCTCTCCGTCGGCCGAAGCATGAGGACGGTGTCGACCTCCTTAATGTCGAGGCCCTCGTTGAACACGCCGACCGAAAAGATCGTGTTGATGCGGCGATCACGCAGATCCGACAGAGCCTGCCTACGCGCGTCGTCGCCAGTCTGGCCAGACACCATCACGGAGGGGATGCCGGCGTCCGTGAACTTGTCGGCCATGTACCGCGCGTGCTCGACTGACACACAGAAGCCCAGTGCGCGCATCTGCGCCGGATCCGCAAGCTTGTCCTGAACAGCTCTCAAGACCATCCGGACTCGCGCGTCGTTGCCTGTGTACAGCTGACCGAGCGCATTCTGGTCGTACTTGCCCGCCTTCCAGGCGATCGCAGTCAGATCCGTGCCATCGGCGATCCCGAAGTAGTGGAAGGGACACAGCAGCTCGGCGCCGAGTGCATCCCAGAGCCGGAGCTCCGTTGCGGTCTTGCCACCGAAGTAGCCGCGAATATCTAATCCATCGGCGCGCTCTGGGGTTGCGGTCAACCCGACCAACTCCGTGGGGGCGAAGTGATCAATCAGACGTTCATACGTGGGCGCGGCGGCGTGATGAAACTCGTCAATGATGATTACGTCGAAGTGCAACGGGTCCAGGGTGTCGAGAACCTCCTGCTTGAGCGACTGCACACTCGCGAATACATGATCCCACCGGTCGGGTCGTTGCCCTTTGACAAGCAGTTCGCCAAACGCGCCGTCCGCCAGCACTTCTCGAAAGGTGCGTTGGGCCTGGACCAGGATCTCCCGCGCATGTGCGACAAAGAGAAGCCTCGGACGTTTGCCTCCGGCGGGGACTAGTCGCCGGTAGTCGAGCGCCGCCAGGACCGTCTTACCGGTCCCTGTCGCTGCGACAACTAGATTGCGGTGACGGTCGTGGACCTCCCGCTCCGCCTGCACCTCGTCCAGCATCGTCTGTTGATACGGGTACGGACGAACGTCAAGCCCCGAGACGTTGATGGTGATGCTGCCCGAGGACGTCACACCGGATGCCTCTCGCAGTGCTCGGTCCAGCCGTTCGCCATCTCGCTCCGGGATGTACTCCTCGAACCCGGGATCCTCGCTCCAGTAGCACTCGAAGGTGGCCCGAAACTTGTTGAGCAGACTCGGCGTAGCGACTTGCGACAGCCGAACGTTCCATTCCACTCCGTCGATCAACGCAACGTTCGAGAGGTTGGAAGAACCGATGTAGGCCGTATCGAACCCGGAGTCGCGGTGGAACATCCATGCCTTGGCGTGGAGGCGGGTGCGCAGCGCGTCGTACTGAACCCGAACATCGGCGCCGTACTTCTGTGCGAGTCGGTCGAGCGTCTTTCGCTCCGTGGAGCCGAGGTAGGTGGTGGTGATGACCCGAAAGGGCTTGCCTGCCTCTGCCAACGCCTGCAGTTCCGCGTCGAGGAGCCGCACCCCACTCCACTTGATGAATGCGCAGAGCAAGTCGACCCGATCAGCAGACGCAATCTCGGCCTTGAGCTCGTGTCCAACGGACGGCTCCCCCTGTCCGCCGTTGGTAAGGAGTGCCACCTCCGACAGCGGGGTGGCGGGTCGCGTCGAGGTTCTGTCCGCGATTCCCGGCGGCACGGGCAACCGGTACAGGCGGGCCAGTTGCTCGGGTGGCGCGAGTACGGGACTCTCCGCGTCGCCCGCCAGCGCAAGCAGCCGATTGGCGAGGTTGATCCGCTCTGACTCGTCCTTCTCGCTCGCGATCGCCCGCTCCACGATATGGGCAACGTGCCGTGCGAGCACGTGCGGCTGATCGGCCTTCTCCACGGCACGACGATCACTCAGCAGCCCCGAGGCTTCAATCCGCGCGCGGAGCCCCTCCGTGTGCAGCGACTCGTAGATCCCCTCATCCATGCGCGACAGTCTGACACTTCGGACTGACAACGCGGATCGAAGGTGTCAGAATCAGTTCATGTCTTCTGCCGCTCCGAGACTCGTTGTCGGCGCGATCATTGTGGACGATCTAATGCAGCCGACCCGCGTCTTCGCCGCTCGACGTACGGGACCCGCTTCGCTGGCCGGGCTGTGGGAGTTCCCGGGAGGCAAGACTGAGGATGGCGAAGCGCCCGAGGCCGCGCTCATCCGCGAGGTAGACGAAGAACTAGCGGCAACCATCGAAGTCGGGCCAGAGCTATCCCATGCGTCAGGCGCATGGCCAATCTCCGAGAAGTACGCGATGCGGTTGTATTTCGCTCAGGTCATCACCGGGGAGCTCACTCCCGGAGATTCCCACGACCAGATGCTATGGGTCGCTCCGGACGACCTCGACACCCTTGAATGGCTCCCGTCTGACGCAGGCGCAATCGACACGGTCCGATCTCACCTCGCCGCGTGGCCTAAACCTGCAGGATGAACGGTCCGTTAATCCCCCTCGGCGCAACAAATTCCGGCGATTCTTGGGTGTCCCGGATGTTGCTCACGTAGACCTCAAGGTCATCGTCCACGTCATAGGGGTCGCTGACCCAATCACCGAACTCGTCGAGGATCGCGAAGATCGACAACCCAGGCTGCCCCCAGTCGAGCCACACTTCCCGAGCGCGCGGCTCCGCGTCCCGAACGAGAAGCCGCACGAGAGCGATCACAACCCGATTGATTTCACGTTCCTTCCCTGGCCCCGGCTCCATGTGAATCGCCCGCTCAAGCGCCGCCTCAAGAACTCGTCGTGCCTCCATAGCGCACCTCCACGGCACATCATGACCCGGAGGAGTGACAACTATTCCGTCGAATCCGCCACTACACCGGTAGCGCGCCCAGCTCCTGCCCACGAATCCGCTGGGAGATGACCTGGGTGATGCCGTCCCCCCGCATCGACACGCCGTACAGCGCGTCGGCGACCTCCATGGTCGGCTTCTGGTGAGTGATCACGATGAGCTGGGACTTGTCACGCAGCTGCTCGAACAGGGAGATCAGGCGCCGCAGGTTGGTGTCATCCAGCGCGGCTTCGACCTCGTCCATCACGTAGAAGGGTGAGGGCCGCGCCCGGAAGATCGCGACCAGCATCGCGACGGCGGTCAGGGACTTCTCGCCACCGGACAGCAGTGACAACCGCTTGACCTTCTTGCCTGGCGGCCGGGCCTCCACGTCGATGCCCGTCGCCAGCATGTCGCCCGGCTCCGTCAGCACCAGCCGGCCCTCGCCGCCGGGGAACAGGGTCTTGAACACCTCGACGAACTCGCGCTCCACATCCACCCAGGCCTCGGTGAACACCTGCAGGATCTTGGCGTCCACCTCCTCGACCACGCTCAGCAGATCCTCGCGCGCCGATTTCACGTCCTCGAGCTGGGTGGAGAGGAAGTTGTAGCGCTCCTCGAGCGCCGCGAACTCCTCCAGCGCCAGCGGATTCACCCGCCCCAGCGTCGCGAGATCCTTCTCCGCCAGCTTCAGCCGCCGCTCCTGCACCGCCCGGTCGAACGGGAGCCCCTGCGGCCTCACCACCGTCTCGCCCCGCTCGCGCGCGGCCTCGTACTCCTCCAGTTCCAGCGACGACGGCGGCAGCGGCACATCCGGGCCGTACTCGCCGATCAGGTCGTCGGGCGCCATGCCGAACGATTCGAGGACCTGCTCCTCCAACTGCTCGATCCGCATCGCCGCCTGCGCGCGCGCCACCTCGTCGCGGTGCACCGCATCGGTCAACTGCGCCAGCCGGGCGGTCAGCGCCGTCGCCTCCTGCCGCGCCACGTCCAGGGCTCCCCCGGACTCAGCACGACGCGCCTCCAACGCGTCCCGGTGCTCCGCCGCCCGCGTCACCGCCCGCGCGAGCCGCGACGACACCAGCTCCGCGCCCTCCGCGACGGACGCGGCCACAGCAGCAGCCGACAGACGCGCGGCGGCCGCCGCCTCCGCCCGCTCCCGCGAGGCCCGCTCCGCCGCGGCGGCCCGCCGCAGCCCCTCGGCCTTGCCGCGCACGCCGGCGGCGCGCTCCTCCGCGGTGCGGCGCGCGAGACGCGCCTCCATCTCCACGCCCCGCGCGGCCGCCAGGGCCGCGGCGGCGGCGTCCCGCTCGTCGGTCCCCACCGCCACGGACTCGTCCGGCAGCGATTCCGCCATCCGCAGGCGCTCCTCGTGCTCGAGCAGCGCCGCCCGGGTCTCGTCCCGCGACGCCTCGATCCGGTCCCGCTGCGCGACAAGCCTTTCCGCCTCGTCCCGCGCGCTCCGCGCCGCCTCACCCAACCGGGCCAGCTGCTCGTAGATCGCACCCAGCTGCGCATCCGATTCGTGCAGCGCCGCGAGCGCCGCCTCCGTCACCTCACGCCGCGACGCCAACTCCTCCACCGCACCGGCCAGGGCCGCCGAGAGCGACTCCACGCTGCGCCGGGTCTCCCCCAGCGTCGCCTCGGCCGCGTCGATCGCCTTCTGCACCTCCAGCGACGACTGCCGCGCCGCGCTGCCGCCCATCAGCACGCCGTGGGCGATCACGTCACCGTCGTTGGTGACGGCCCGCACCTCGGGGCGCGCCGCGACCACGGCCACGGCGTCCGCCACGGACGCCACCAGCACGTACCCGGCCAGCGCCGCCGTCACGGCGCCCTCCAACTCCGACGGTGCGCTCACGCACGACGTGGCCCAGACGGCACCGTCGGGCAGCGGGCCCGAGGGCGGCGTACCGGGCGCGAGGCCCTCCACCACCAGGGCGGCCCGGCCGCCGTCCGCGTCGCGCAACCGCTCGATGGCCGCGACGGCCAGATTCCGAGAGCCCGCCGCGACGGCCTCCGCCACCGGGCCCAGCGCGGCGGCAACGGCCTTCTCGTACCCGGCCCGCACGTCCAGGCGGGAGGCGACGGCCGCGGTCACGCCGTCCACGTGCTCGACCACCCAGGCGGCGCCGTCGCCGCGGTCCAGGTTCATCGACAGCGCCTCGATGCGGGCCATCAGCGAGGCGACCTTCTGCTCCGCGGCCCGCTCCTCGGCGCGCAGCTCCTCCACCCGCGCGCTCGCGGCGGTCATGGCCGCGGCGCTGCGCTCGTGATGCTCGTCCAGGGAGGCCTCGGAGGCGTCCAGCTCGGCGATCTTCCCCTGCACCTGCTCGAACTCGGACTCCGCGGCCTCGGCGCGCTCCACGGCCTCCGCGATCGCGGCGGTCAGCCGCCCGGACTCCGCCTCCACGGACTCCGCGCGGGTCCGCAGGGTCTCCACCTGACCGGCCAGGCGGGCCAGCCCCTCCCGACGGTCCGCGATGGCCGCGACCGCCGCCATGTGCGCGTTCTCCGCGGCGCGGGCGGCCTCCTCACGCTCGGCGAGCTCCTCGGTGGCGCCCTCGAGGATCATGGCGGCCTCTTCGAGGGCCTCCATGAGCTCGGCCTCCTCCTCGGCGACGCGCTCCGCCTCGGCGTCCAGCTCATCGGGGTCGCGGCCGGGCGCGTGCTGCACGGGTTCGGACAGCAGGCGTGCGCGTTCGGAGGCGATGCGGCCCGTCGACGAGACGCGTTCGGCGAGTGCGGAGAGCGAGAACCAGCCCTCCCCGGCGGCCTTCACCGCCGGGTCGAGGGCCGCGACCGCCTCCGTGTGCTGCGCGACCAGGGCGTTCGCCTCGTCCAACTGGGCCGCCACCAGGTTCTGCTCCTCGCGCACGGCGGCCTCGTTGCCGGACTGATCGGCGAGCTCGGCGCGGCGCCGCACCAGATCGTCGGCGGCCAGCCGCAGGCGGGCGTCGCGGAGATCGGCCTGGATGGTCTGCGCGCGGCGCGCGACCTCCGCCTGCCGGCCGAGCGGCTTGAGCTGGCGGCGCAGTTCCGTGGTGAGGTCCGTGAGGCGCGCCAGGTTGGCCTGCATCGAATCGAGCTTGCGGACCGCCTTCTCCTTGCGCCGGCGGTGCTTGAGCACGCCCGCCGCCTCCTCGATGAAGGCGCGCCGGTCCTCGGGTTTCGATTCGAGGATCGCCGCCAGCTGGCCCTGCCCGACGATGACGTGCATCTCGCGTCCGATGCCACTGTCCGAGAGCAGCTCCTGCACGTCCATCAGGCGCGCCTTGTTGCCGTTGATCTCGTACTCGCCGGCGCCGTCGCGGAACATGCGCCGCGTGATGGACACCTCGGAGTAGTCGATGGGCAGCGCACCGTCGGAGTTGTCGATCGTGAGGGTCACCTCGGCGCGCCCCAGCGGCGCGCGGCCGGCGGTGCCGGCGAAGATGACGTCCTCCATCTTGCCGCCGCGCAGGCCCTTGGCGCCCTGCTCGCCCATCACCCAGCGCAGCGCGTCGAGTATGTTCGACTTACCCGACCCGTTCGGCCCGACGACGCAGGTGATGCCGGGTTCGAGGCGAAGAGTCGTCGCCGAGGCGAAGGACTTGAAGCCCTTCAGCGTCAGCGACTTGAGATACACGGTGCGCAAGCCTACTCGGATGTCCGCGCGCGTCGCACCAGCGCGGCCGGTCGGCACCGAATACGGTGATGACTGATGAGTAATCGCCGAAAGCCCCGGAAGAACGCGCCCCGCGCGAATCGTCACCTGCACAGCGTGCCGGCGCGCGATCACAACGCCCCGGAGAACCAGCCCCTCATCCAGATGCTCCGGCCGGCATTGCGCACCGGTGACCCGATCGACTTCCTCGCCGCGATCAGCACGTTGGTCGCCGCGACGAGCCCCCCTCGCTTCGAGCTGACCACCGAACCGGATCGGCCGACCCTCTCGATGCTGGTCGAGACCTTCATCGAGGTTCCCCTCCGCGAAACCACTGCGGCGCTGCGAGTGCTCAGGCACCTCGTGACCGATGAAGAGATACGGGGCGACATCGACACAGCGTTGGCCACCCGGCGGCAGCCGGTTCCCCCGTGGATCACCGCACTCGATGAGACCGCCGTGATCGGCGTGGTCAATTCGGTCGAGGAGCTCGGTGACGGTGAGAACGTCTCCATCGCTTTCGTGATCCCCGGCGAAGCACCGATCACCATGGTCACCTTCATCGACCACAATCTGGGCTCCGCAGCGAAGGACGCGTTCCCGTTCCCCGGTGATCATCGCGAACTGGCCGCCGTCACCACCGCCGAGACCAACGGTGAGCTGATCGTCCGTGACCTCGATCCGGCCCTCGCCCGCGCGCGACTGGAGGAAGCCCTCGAACGCGCGGACACGACCCTCGGCATGCCCACGTCCGAGACCTGGCCGCAGTCCCGCGCCTGGCTCGAATGGCTGATCCGACTCCTCCCGGCGGGCGGGACGAGCGACCTCGGCGACGTGTGGAGCGAGTACGCGATCGCCGGACTCGCCGAGGACTTCGTGCGCTCGCCGGAGGCGACGGGCCTGAAGCACCGGGACACCGCGGACATGGTCGAGACCCTGGCGTGGCTCCACGGCGACGATCCGATGCGCTGGAGCCCGATCGTGGTCGAGGTCCTGCTCACGGATCGACTGCCCCGCAAGGTGATCGACACTCCCAAGAACATGGCGCGCTACCCCACTGTGCTGCGCGCGTTCATCCAGTACTGCCACCGCGTGAACGGAATCTCAGCGGAGTCGACCGCCGAGACCCTGTGTGCCGTCGACGAGCGCGAGCCCGAGTTCCTCGATCGCGTGCGCGGCCGCTCGCGTGCCGGCGGTGGCCGGTCGTCAGCCCCGTTGTCGGACCCGTCGGCGATGGTGTCGGAGTACCTCCGCCGTGCCATCGAGGACGGTCACGATCCGGCGGAGGTCATGAACTCGATCATCGGGCGGTCCGTCGATGAACTCGATTACGACGCCGACTACCCGTCCGGCACGGACGGTGATGCCCGCCGAGCGGCCATGGACAAGGCCATGCGGCGTGTTCACGCGATGACGTACGACAGTCTCGCGGTCGCGGTCGGCGGGGAGGATGTCCTCCGATCGCTCGACACCGCGCCGCTCCCCGACGAGCCCTTCGCGTGGGACGGCGTACCGTCGGACGCTCGCGGACCGGTGGGCGACGTGCTGGCGCTGTGCGACCAGGCCGCCGACGAACTCTTCGACGTCGAGCACCGGACCGCCATGCGACGGTTCCTCGCGTGCGCCGCGTGCGAGGCCCCCGAGGTCTTCCTCCGGAACGCGGCCCCCGAACGTCTTGCCGCGGCGGTCGCCTGGACGATCGCGGTGGGCAATCACACTGTCGGCACCCACCGCGCGGCCGTGATGGCGACCAAGGACCTCCTGTCGCATTTCGGCGTCAAGGGCAGCGTCTCCCAGCGCGCGAAACCTCTGTTGCGCGCGAACGGCGCCGACGGCCTGGGCTACGCGCAGGGCGTGATGTCCCTCGGGCGACCCGATGTCCTGACGTCCGCCCGCAGGCGGCACATCGCGCACTGGCGGGACCGGTCGGCGCCCGACGCACCCTTGGATTGATATTCGATCGCAATTGCACACTCGAACATGTGGGCGTAGTGTTGGGGTACAGCACTTCCGATCGCATTACGTTCGCTACCTGGGGATCTGATTCCTCAGGGGCTGGCGTCTGCCGGTGGGGAGCGTGGGGTTGCGGAGGTGCTGTTCGAACAACGACGGTGCGAGGGTGTTGCGTATTGCCGCACGATGGCGAGCGTGTACGCGTTGCATCGGGTGATGTACGCCGATTCGGAGGCGGAGTATCTGGCGCAGCCCCCGGACTTTCGGGAGGCGGTCGCGGCAGCGGCTGACAGCCGCGGAGGTCGCGCTGGGGGCGCAGGTCGCGACGTTGTTGCGGCTCGGGTCGACGGCGGCGTCGCGGGTGATCGATCTGGCGGTCGCGTTCGTCGAGCGGCTGCCGCGGGTGTTCGGGTTGATCGGTGAGAATGTGATCTCGTCGAAGGCGGGTGAGGTCGCGTTGCAACGCTCGGAGGTGCTGACCGCGGAGCAGGCGCTGTTGGTCGAGGATCACCTTGCAGCGGCGGTCGGCGCGCCGCCTCCCCGCCGCGACGACACCGGACCACCGCCATTCTGACCGGGCCGGTCAGTTCTCCCAGATCGAACTCAGTTCTCCCAGATCGAACCGAGGCGGTGCGCCACCGCCCGGGTGAAGCGCGCGGTACCCGACTCGGAGAACAGCACGGCCGACCGCACACCCTCCCCGAGGAAGACGAGCGAACTCACGCACTCGGAACCGTCGCCGATGAACACCTCCACCGAGCCGCGGTCGATCACCACCCGCAGGTCCAACCGGTCGCCCTCGAAGGGCGCCGCCCGGTAGCCGCGCTCGCCGTACCCGGCGCGCCGGCGGTCGATCAGCACGCGCTGCGCGAGATCGTCGTAGGCGATCAGGATCTCGTTGCCGGTGTCGGTGCGCAGCACCATGCCGACGCGCTCCGCGTCACCGTCGGGCAGGGAGATCGTGAGCTCGATGTCGGCGGCGTCCAGGTCGGGAAGGAGGGTCAGTTCCTCGTCCCGTCCGATGGTCACGTCCCCCAGGTCGACGGTGGCCGTCCGCAGTCCCGCGAACTCGGCCACGGGCTCCGCCCGGACCCGCAGGTCGCCACCGAGGGTGAGCTCGCGCGGCACGGTGAGCTGGCCGCACCAGGAATCGCGCTGCGAGACGATCGGGTGGTCGAACCCGCCCATCCATCCGAAGGCGATGCGGCGGCCGTCGGGAGACGTGAAGCTCTGCGGCGCATAGTAGTTGCCGCCCCAGTCCGCGGGACGGAAGTCCGTGAGCTGCGCGAAGCCCTGCCCCGGCGCCCAGTCGCCCACGACGTAGCCGGCGTTGTGCCCGTTGCGCAGGCCGTAGCCCTGCGGCTTGGGGCCCATGGGGCAGTAGACGATGACCCACTTGTCGCCGAGCGGGAACATGTCCGGGCACTCGAGCATGAAGGCGTTCGGGTCCGGGTCGCGGAAGACGACACGGTCGAACTCCCAGGCGGCACCGTCGGCGGAGGTGTAGAGCCACACCTCGCCGCGCCCGTTCGCCGAGGACACGCCGAACACCATGTACCAGCGCTCCCCCATGCGCCAGACCTTCGGATCGCGGAAGTGCGGCAGCTCCGGCGGACCCGTGACGACGACCCCCTCCTTGGCGAACGTGATGCCGTCCTTCGAGCGCGCCATGCACTGGACCTGGAGGTTGCCGTCGTCCTCGTCGACGCCGTTGCGCCAGCGGTGACCGGTGTAGTAAACGACCAGCTCGTCGCCGTCGACGATCGCGGAGCCGGAGAACACGCCGTCGCGGTCCTCCTCGATGCTGGGCGCGAGCGCGATCGGCTCGTGCCGCCAGGTCACCAGGTCCGCGCTGGAGACGTGCCCCCAGTACATCGGGCCCCACTGCGCGCTGTACGGGTGGTGCTGGAAGAACACGTGGTAGCGGCCGCCGAAGTGGCACAGGCCGTTCGGGTCGTTGATCCAGCCGGCGTTCGCCGCGATGTGGGCGCGCGGGTACCAGCGGTCGCCGCGTTTCACGGCGAGCTCGGCCACGGCGGCCTCCGCGCGCGCGAGCTCCGCCTCCATGGTCACGCCGGTCATGGTGTTTCCCTTCGTATCGGTGCGGTGCGTGCTCGTCATGCGTCCGCCTTGGCGGCGTCGAGCGGCTCCTGGCCGTCCCGGTAGAACGGGTCGCCGTCGACCTCCTCGTCGTCCTTCTTCAGGATCAGGTATCCGACGGTGCTGGCCACGGCCACCGTGGCTGCGATGATCACGAACGTGGGCTGGTAGCCCAGCTTGTCACGCAACGCGCCCAGCGGCGGCGAGAGGATGACGACGCCCACCTGCGAGGCGATCTGGAAGCCGACCATGTACAGCGTGGCCGACAGCTTCGAGTTGAAGTGCAGCGTGAAGTAGCGGAACACGCCGAGGATGCACAAGGGCACCTCGAGGGCGTGGAACAGCTTGACGATGGACACCATCACCGGATCGCTGAACACCGCGGTGCCGAGGATGCGCAGGGTCATCACCGTGAAGCCGAGGAGCAGGATGTTGCGCACGCCCACCTTGCGCATGAGGATCGGCACGACGCCCATCATGGCCGCCTCGAGGAACACCTGCACGGAGTTGAGCACGCCGTAGACCTGCTCGCCCTGCTTCACGGAGCCGAAGATGTGGGTGTAGAAGTCGGGGAACATCTGCTGGTCGTAGACGGTGTAGAAGGTCCAGGTGAAGAGGACCACCAGGATGACCTTCCACAGCCGGCCCATCTTGAGCAGCGCGGCCATCTCGCCCAGCGACGGGGTGCTCGGCTGCACGTCGGCGGCGTCCGCCTTCTCGTCCTTCCAGAAGATCTGGACCAGCAGGCACAGGACGCCGAAGGCGGAGCCCACCAAGAAGTTCAGGTGCGGGTCGATCGCGAAGAGGAAGCCGGCGATCAGGGCGACGATCGCATAGCCGAAGGAGCCCCACATGCGGGCCTGGCCGTACTCGAATCCGAAACGGCGACTTGTGCGTTCGCTGACCGCCTCGACCAGGCCCGCCGCGGCGAGGAAGCCGAACGAGAGGTAGATCGCGCCCACGACCACGCCCACGGTGAACGCGTTCTTGAGCAGCGGCTCGTAGACGAAGATGAAGAACGGTCCCACACCGGCCATCGCGATCGACGCGAGAATGACCAGGTGTCGCCTGAGGCCGAGCTTGTCCTGCACCGTGCCGTACAGGAACATCACGACGAGCGCGGCGATCGAGTTGGTGGAGTAGACGGTGCCTTGTTCGGCACCGGACAGGCCGAGGCCCCCGTCCTCCGGGCTCTTGAGCAGCCAGGGCGAGAAGAACGACCACCAGATGCCCCACGAGGCGAAGAACAGGAGGAAGGTCACGGAGGAATGCAGGTACGCCCTGTTCCTCAGGGCCTGGGTGAACGACGCCATCGGAGCCACACTTTCGCTGTGATAAAGCCGCCTACCGCCGGCGGCTTGTGACGAAGGTTACACCACAGAAAACCTCGTGACCAGTGTTTTATCGTTTTAGCATATCGTTATAGCTACTTAGCGGTAATTTCGCGTCCTGCGGCGTATGCCGTCGAACGGCACGGACGTACCGGATGACCGGGCGTGCGGCGCACCGTCGACCGGCGGGACGGCGAGGGTCAGCCGGAGGCGATCGAGCCGCGCTCGACGAGCGCCATCGGCACCTCGTGGACCACGGGGTCGAGCTCGCCCGCCACGAGGAGCTCCACCGCGCGCGATCCCATCGCGTGGTGCGGCAGGGCGACGGAGGTGAGTCCTGGGCGCATCCACCCGGCGAGCTGGGAATCGTCGAAGGAGACGATCGAAACATCCTGCGGCACAGACAGACCGGCGTCCGTGAGGGACTGGTAGGCCCCGAGCGCGGTGCGGTCGTTCGCGCAGATGAGAGCCTTCGGCCGGACGGACCGCAGGAGCTCGGTGACCACGCGGTAGCCCTCCTCCGGAATCCATTGGCATTCGACGACGCCGGCGAGTTCGGCGCCGGCAGCCGCGAGTTTCTCCTCGATGCCGGCGATCCGCTGGTGGCCGGCGTAGATCCCCGTCGGGTACAGGTCGCTGAGCTGGCGCCCGCCGATGTGATGGATGCCGTCCCGGTGCCCGGCGGCGAGCAGCGCCGCGGCCGCGGTCCGGCCCGCAGCGCGCTCGGCGGGGATCACCGCCGGCCCGGTGAGCGTGTCCGGCAGGCAGTTGAGGAAGACGTGCGGCACCACCGACAGTTGAGCGGGTGGGACCACCTTCCGCGTGTACATCGCGCCGTAGATCAGTCCGTCCACCCGGCGGTCGAGCATGGCCTCGACGAGGTCGGCCCCATCGGAGGAGTAGTCCTCGGTCTCGGCGAGCATCACCATCCGCGCCGTGGCCGCGGCCTCCTCGATCGCGCCGCGGACCATGAAGCCGGCGTAGGGCTCGGACCCGATGGTGTCGGACACGAGTCCGAGGGTCATCGTCGCCTGCGCACGCAGGCTGCGGGCGGCGAGGTTCGGCCGGTAGCCGAGGCGATCGCTCGCCTCGCGGACGCGCCCGGCGGTCTCCTCGGAGATGCGCATCCCCTCCCGCCCCGACAGCACGAACGACACCGTCGTCACCGAGACGCCCGCCTCACGCGCGACGTCGGCGAGTGTGATCCGCTGCGGTGCCACCTACAGGACGGCCATCGCGACGATCAGGCCGAGCGCGACGTGCGAGGCGGCGATCACGCGGGCCTGGGGCAGGAACACCTCGGAGTACATGAGCTTCTCCATGTCCACGCCGGTCACCAGGTCCAGGACACGCACCGAGATGATCTGCGCGATGATTCCCACGATGCCGTACACCAGCGAGTAGATGACGCCGTCCAGCAGATTGCCGCCGCCCGTGTAGTTCGCGTAGATCGCCACCACGATGATGAACGCCATGGAGAGCATCCCGGCGCCGGTGATGTAGGTGGCGTTCGGCTTTCCCGACTTCACCAGGTCGCGCAGCTTGCCGGGCGTGGAGAGGTCCACGGCGTAGAAGCCGGCCACCATGAGCACGAGGCCCACGAGGGCGTACAGGCAGATCGCGCCGATGCCCTTGCCCAGGGTGCCCGGGTCCGCGGCGGCGAGGAGGGTGCTGTTCATGATGCGGTCGTGCCTTTCGGGGTGATGCGGTGCGGGAGGAACGCGGCACCGTCGTCGGTGATGAGTCCGGAGGTCTCGCGGATGCCGATGCCCGCGGGTTCGTCGCCGACGACCCAGGCGCCGATCACGGGCCGGTAGCCGTCGAACTCGGGCAGCGGGTCGAGCAGCTGGTACACGTATCCCTCGGCGCCGTACACGCCGCCGGTGGCGGTCTCCCGGCCCGCGTCCACGATCGTGAGGTTGGCGCCCTCGCGCCCCAGCTTCGGCTTCTTCACGTACTCGGTGAGGAAGCCGGGGCTGTCGATGAAGGCGGGTAACAGGTTCGGGTGATCGGGGAACATCTCCCACAGCACCGCGAGGATCGCCTTGTTGGAGAGGATCGACTTCCACAGCGGCTCGATCCACGTGGTCGCGGGGATCGATTCCACCACCCGCTTACCGAAATCGTCCTCGAGGATCCACTCCCACGGGTACAGCTTGAACACCGAGTGGATGGGGGCGTCCTCGAGGTCGACGAAGGTGTTCAGGTCGCGGTCGAAGCCGATGTCCTCGATGGGCAGGCCGACGGTGTCGAAACCCGCCTCCGCGGCCGTCTCCTGCAGGTATCCGGTGGTCACGTGGTCCTCGCCGGTGGCGTCCGCGCCGGACCAGGTGAAGTGCAGTTCCGAGGGCGGGATCACGGCGCGCACCTCGCCCCACCGCTCCACCAGCGCCTCGTGCAGCGAGTTCCACTGGTCGTAGCCGCCCTCGTCCCACGGACGCGTGTCCGGCGCCGTGTCCTTGAACCAGTACCACTGCACCACAGCCGCTTCCAGCAGGGAGGTGGGGGTATCGGCGTTGTACTCCAGCAGCTTCGCGGGACGCCGGCCGTCGTAGCGCAGGTCGAACCGCCCGTACACGTGCGGGTCCTGCCGCTTCCAGGACTCCTCGATCGCGCCCCACGCCCATTCGGGGATCCCGAAATCGCGGTAGCGCTCGGTGAGGATCACGTTCTCCACGGCCTGCAGGCACATCGAATGCAGCAGTCCCACTTGCGCTTCGAGGGCGAGCACCTCGTCCATGTCGAACTCGTAGAACACGGACTCGTCCCAGTACTCGCGGCTGCCGCCGGAACCGTCGCGGGCCGGGGTGCCGAACACCAGTCCCTGGGATTCGACGGTGCGCCGCCATCCTTCGCGGGGCGTTCCCCGCATGCGCCGCACTAGGACCCGCTCGATCGGCCGGAGCCGCCGGAGCCGCCCTTGTTGGGGCTGCCGAGACCGCCGCGGTCGATGTTCTTGCCGCTCCGGCTCGAACCCGCCTTGGGCGCAGCGGGTTTGGCCGCCGCGTTGCTCTGCCCGTTGCTGCCGAACGAGGTGGCCTTCCCCGGGTCGACGGCGCTGCCGCTGGAGGTGCGGAACGCGGTGCCGGTGGGCCGGTCGTACGAGCCGCCGGTGACGCGCCCGCCCACCACGTTGCCGCCGTAGTTGTACCGGTAGCTGAGGCCGTTGAGCAGGATGAAGCCGGTCACCGGGTTGATCGTCCCGGTGGAGCAGTAGTTGTCGGAGACCACCTGGCCGTCGCCGGTGGTGCAGTACGCGGTCTGGGTTGGCACCTCGTCGCGGTCCGGGATCGCCACGTACAGCAGGGCGATCGCGCCGACCACGCCGACGCCCACGCCGGCGCCGATCATCTGCTTGCGCCGGCGGGCCCGCTTCTGCGCGGCGGCCTCCGCCTCGGCGGCCTCGCGCTGCTCGTCCTCGGCCCGCTGCCGTTGCGCGCGCTGCCGGGCGCGGGCCTCGGCCACCGTCTCCGGGCGGGCCGCGGTGTTCTCGTCCTGCTCCCGGATGCGGCCCGGGCGGCGCGGCGGACCGTCGGAACCCCGGACGTCCAGCTCGGGCGGCAGGCCGGGCACGGGCAGGTGGTTCGACTCCGGCCCGGGGATGTCGCCCACGGGGCGATTCTCAGGAACGGGTGGCTGCATGCCTCACCTCTCCTCGAACGACGGGAGCCCGCCTCGCGCGGGCCCGAACAGTTCCACGACCAGATCCACCCGGCCCGGTGTGCGGCCCGACCGGAGGCGCGCCAGCAGCTCCTCGCACGTGGACCGCTCCCCCTCGACCACGACCCGCACCCGGCCGTCGGGCTGGTTCGCAGCGTAACCCAGCAGGCCCAGTTCCAGGGCCTGTGTCTTCGTCCACCAGCGCAACCCGACGCCCTGCACCCGGCCGTGCACCCACGCCGTCATCCGGACCCGTTCCGCGGACACCGCTAGTCCGTGGTGATGTCGAGGTTCACCGTGGTGCCGGCCTTGAGGGTGCGGCCCACGGTGCACACCTGGTCGACGGAGCGCCGCGCCACGGTGATCAGCCGCTCCTGCGCCGCCTCGTCCAGCTCGGACAGGTCGAGCTCGAGGATCTCATTGAGCTCGGGGTACACCTCGTTCCGGCGGTCCGCGGCGCCCGAGACGCGGACGGTGGCGTCGTAGTCCTCGCCCAGCCGGCGGGCCAGCACGTGATCGGTCGACATGCCGCTGCAGGCGGCGAGCGCGATCTTCAGCAGCTCACCGGGGGTGAACACGCCCTCCACGTCCTCCGATCCCACCAGCACCTCCGCGCCGCGCGAGCTGCGTCCGGTGTAGCGGCGCACGCCGGTGCGCTCGACCCAGAGTTCGGTGGACGGTGCCTGCGCGGTGGTGTCATCGGCCATGCGGCCAATCTACCGTGCAGGGTCGTCGCAGCCGGTCACGCACTCCACACGTCCACCCACGTGCGATCCGCCGGGACAAGCGCGTCCCGCAACCCCGCATCGAAGGTCGCCAATCGCATCCCGTTGATCGCCGCGAGGTTCACCAGGTGCAGGTCCGTGACCTGGCGCCGCCCCATGAGCACGCGCAGATCGATCGCGGGATCCGCGAGCGAACCGCCGTCGGAGACGAAGCTCCATCCGGGGGCACTGCGTACGGCGGCCAGCTGCTCGAGCGCCTCGGCGCCCGTGACCCGTCGGCCGACGACGCTCTCGGTGAGCAACAGCCGCACGAGCCCCGACTCCGTCACCGGGCAGGTGCTCCACGCCTCGAGTTCGGCGAACCTGCGGTGGGCGGTGCCGTGATGGACGTGCTGGTCCCAGGACAGTGCCAGGAGCACGTTGACGTCGAGAAGCATCAGTCGTCGTCGCGGTGGGCCGCGACCATCTCGTCGGTGACCACGTGCCCGGCGGCTCCGCTCATCACCGGGAAGCCCGACGGTCCGCGGCGGGCGGCCTGCGATGCCGCCACCCCGGCGAGCGCCAGCTCGGACACCGCCCTGCCGATCGACGTGCCATCCGCCTTCGCCTTCGCCCTGGCCACACTGAGCACCGCCGGGTCGAGGTCGAGCGTCGTGCGCATAGACGCATCATAGCATCAACACATCACTGTGTGACGGCCTACTCTGGATGCATGCGTGCGCGGTGGTGGATGTTCGCGGTGGCCGTCCTGCTGTGCGGGGCGTCGCTGGCCTGGGCCGCGACGTCCGGCCCGGATCCCTTCCCCACGCACTGGGGCGCCACCGGCACCGCGGACTCCTGGCGGGCCCGCGGCTCCGCGCTCGCGCTGCTCACCGCCACCGCCGGCGGCGTAGCGGCCCTGTTCGCCGTGCTGGCCGCCTGCACGTCCGCGATCCCGGACGGGCTGATCAACCTGCCGCCCACCTCGCGCTCCTACTGGCTCAGTCCCGAGCACCGGCCCGGCCTCGACGCGCTGCTGCAGCGCTTCCTGCTCACGATCGGCACGGGCGTCCTGCTGCTGCTCGCGCTCACAGTGGTGGGCACCATCGTGAGTACCGGCGGCAATCCCGTTCTCGCCGTCGCGGTGTGGGTGTTCCTGGCGGTCATCGTGATCAGCGTGGGGCACCTGCTGTGGCGCCTGGTCCGTCCACCGGCCGCTACCCTGGGCCGATGAGCGCCTCCGACGAGACCGGCCCCTTCTTCCACGGCACCACCGCCGATGTCCGGCCGGGCGATCTGCTCAGCGCGGGCTTCCCCTCGAACTACCGGCCCGAGGTGACGATGAACCACATCTACTTCACGGCCCTGCGGGACGGTGCGGGGCTCGCCGCGGAGCTCGCCTCCGAACTCAGGTCCGACGGTGCCGCCCCGCGCGTCTACCAGGTGGAGCCCACCGGCGCGTTCGAGGACGACCCCAACGTGACCGATAAGAAGTTCCCCGGCAATCCCACCCGCTCGTACCGCAGCACCGAGCCGCTGCGCGTGGTCGCCGAGGTGCACGACTGGACCCGCCTGACCCCCGAGGCGCTGCAGATGTGGCGCGACACCATCGTCTCGAAGCCGCCCGCCGAGCGCGGCGAGATCATCAACTGACCCGGCGCCGATCCTCGGTGCAGAAGTCTCGGCGGCGCCATGGCGTATCGCCGCCGGCACGCACCGTAGCTCGTAGGCATCGGGGTCACTTCGCGTCCGCAGTCCCGGCGGCCCGGAGCAGATCATCCGGGTCCCAGACCTGCTTGGAGAGCGCGCGATACAACTCGCCGCGCTCGGTGATCGACGCCGCAGTGAAAGTCTCGTACGGACGGAAATCGAGGCCGGACGCGGCGACGAACCGGTTGAAGCCCGGATTCTTCTCGTACGTCTGAGGATCGAGCGAGGCAGCGAGCAGGTTCTGCGAGAAATACCGCGGCCGCTTGGAGGCGTAGCCGTCGTCGCCGTAGCTGGCATTGTGCTGCTTAGGCAACAGCAGCAGACCACCGATGCGATTGCGGTGGCGGGCGAAGTCGGTCTCGTGCGTGAATTCATCGGTGTGCTGTTCGGGATGGTTCGACCAGATGTGCTCGACCTCGTACTTGACCGTCGCGCCGCCGATCAGCTCGACGTAGTTCGACACCTGCCCTGATCGCACCGTGATGTGGTCGGTGAGGCGGGCGAGAATCCGGTGCAACTGACCGCGATTCTGCTGGTGCACGTAGAGCTCGTCGTTCGAGTCGAAGGTCTCGGACTCTCTGCCCAAGTAGCCATGGAGTTCGCGCGCCAAGTCCGGCACGCTCAAGCCCCGCATGCGGAACATCAGCGTCGTCATGGCGTACTGCATCGTGGAATAGTCCGTTGCCCGAAAGTTCCAGATGCGCCAGGCCAGCAGGATGTCGATGAAGCGCCCAACGATCTCCAGCTTGCGGTCGATCGTCTCGACGTCGTCACCCACCACGAGCGGCGCGAGCAACATCTGACCTTGCAGTGTGAAACGGTTGTCGGCGTTGAACCGGAGGAACCGCAGCGGGCTCTCCGGGTCGAAGGCCGACTCCGCCTGTGCGATGCGCTCGTATTGCCGTGCATAGAAGTCTAGGTCGCGGGTCACGAAGTCGCTGAACGCATCGGAGGATACGAGCCCGACACGCTTTGCATCGCCTCGCAGCCAGCGGTGGAACTCGGTGCCGATACGGTCCCAGTCCTGCGGCTTCGCATCCTTCTTGCGCTCACGGATCTTGGTTGAGTACTGGCTCCGCAACCAGGTCTTGAGAAAGTCGGCGCTGAGCCCCTCGCCGAGGTCGTCCAAGCGGCGCATCCGGGAACGCCACAGGTCATTGGCGTTCGCGCGAGGGACGCCGTCATCGATGTTCGCCAACAGGTAGCCCTTGAGCATGTCTGCTGGCGTGAGCTTCAAGCCGCGATCGTTCATCGTCTCGAATATCGCGTAGGCGTCGTCGTCGTTGTAGGCGGTGATCTGAACGATCTGAACCCGGTCCTTGAGCCAGTCGATGAAGTAGGGCAAGGCGTCGCCTTTGAGCTCGTCGGGGAAGAGCCCGTCGATCTCGCCATACCTGGAGACCAGAGTGTGCACCGACTCGACCGCTTCGGATGGGGCGTCGTACTCGCCGTGCTCGAACAATCCCTGCATACACTCGTTGCGGTCGGCGACATCGAGGTTGAAAGACTTCTCGCCGTACGACTCGGAGTAGATCAGCTCGTCGATCTTCACCTCGGGGGTGCCGGTCTCTGCTTGCAGCCGCCGAAGGTAGGTAAGAAAGAGCGTGAGCGTGGTCAACCGCTGCTGCCCGTCGACAACGAACGGCTGGGTGCCCTTCTGCGAGACGATGATCGAGCCGAGGTAGTAGCCGGGATAGCCACCAACCGCCGTGCGCTTGTGATCGGGACTGTAGAGCTGGAGGAACTTAGCCGTCAGATCGGTGACGAGTTCGGCGAGTTGCTTGGTCTCCCACTTGTATTCGCGTTGGTAGTAGTCAATCGAGTACTTCTTGTCCTTAAGAACCTCGGCGATCGTCTTGGCTACACCGTCGACGCTGTTCGCACGTTCGCTCACTCTTCACATTCTCCGGTCTCGTCGGTCAGTTCTTCGCAGCACCCCTGCGGCGCGGCCGTCCTGCACCGCATCTTCTTGGAGTTGATTAATCTCTTCGACCGCGTCGGCCGTAGTCGACACATCGTGGTCCTTGACGCGCGCATATTGGTCCTGAACGACATCATCGACGCTCCTCCGGTTCCCCAGAAGGCCCGTGCTTCGTTGATGGAGCAGGTCGGCAATGTACGAATCCTTCGGTCCGTGTAGTGCTGGGTCAATCGTCGCGAGGATCGAATTCAGCCCCGCGTTGTCCTAACGTAGCGGTACCGCCGACATCCTGGTCGATAGGTCCCCGTCCCGATTCGGATACGCAGTGCCACAGGGGACCGAAACCCTGACTCCCGTTGACGCCACAACGCGTTCACCGCCACCAGCTACTTCGGTCAGCGAAGGCTCCGCCTCGCTCGCGGCGCCGCCTGGCACCGCGGGCAGAAGTGCGAGCCCCGGTTCATGAAGGACTCGCGGAGCAGGAGGGTGCCGCACCGCCGGCACGGCTCGCCGTCGCGCCCGTAGGCGTCGAGGCTGCGGGAGAAGTACCCGGACTGGCCGTTGACGTTCACGTACTGCGCGTCGAAGCTGGTGCCGCCCTGATCCAGCGCCGAGGTCATCACCGCGGTGGCGTCGTCGATCAGCCTGCCGAGCGCGGGCCGCGTCAGAGCGGAGGCGCGGCGCCGGCCGTGCACGCCGGAGCGCCACAGGGCCTCGTCGGCGTAGATGTTGCCCACGCCCGAGAGCACGGTCTGGTCCAGCAGCACCCGCTTGACCTCGGTGTCCTTGCGCTTCATCCGCGCGACCACCGCATCGCGATCGAACAAGGGGTCCAAGGGATCCCGCGCGATGTGCGCCACCGACTCGGGTACGAGCGTCCCGTCGACCTCCACCAGCGGATCCACCGCCCACCCGCCGAACGTGCGCTGGTCGACGAACCGGAGCACCGCACCGTCGTCGAGCTCGGCCCGGATACGCAGGTGCGCATCGTTTCCCGAACCGTCCACCAGCATCTGCCCGCTCATGCCGAGGTGCACCACGATCGCCGCGTCCGCGGGCGCGCCGCCGCGGGACAGGGGCAGCCACAGGAACTTCCCCCGCCGCTCGGCGGATTCGACGCGGGCACCGGAGATCTGCCCGATCAGGTCGGCGTCGCCGGCGAGGTGCCGGCGGGCGGCACGCGGGTGCAGCACCTGAACGGAGGTCACCGCACGGCCCACGAGGTGATCGGCGAGACCCCGCCGCACCACCTCGACCTCGGGCAGTTCGGGCATCAGGAGTTCTTCTCGTCCAACGACTTCCACGCGGCGGCGGCGGCCTTCTGCTCCGCCTCCTTCTTGGTGCGTCCCGTGCCCTCGCCGAGATCGTTCTCGTCGACCACGGCCACGGCGGTGAACTGCTTGTCGTGATCCGGCCCCGTCGAGGAGATGCGGTACGCCGGGGCGCCCAGGTCCCGCTCCGCGGTGAGCTCCTGCAGCGACGTCTTCCAGTCCAGGCCCGCCCCCATCGACGACGAGGCCGTGAGCAGCGGCTCGAACAGGCGCAGCACCACGCCGCGCGCGGTGTCGATGCCGTGCTGGATGTGCACCGCCCCGAGCAGTGCCTCCGTGCCGTCGGCGAGGATCGAATCCTTGTCCCGCCCACCGGTGAGCTCCTCGCCCCGGCCCAGGTAGAGGTGCGCGCCGAGGCCGCCCTCCCCCAGCCCGCGGGCGACGCGCGCGAGGGCGTGCATGTTGACCACGCTGGCGCGGATCTTCGCGAGCTCGCCCTCCGGCTTGTCCGGGTGGGTGGTGTAGAGCCACTCGGTCACGGCGATGCCGAGAACGCTGTCGCCCAGGAACTCGAGCCGCTCGTTGGTGGGCAGCCCGCCCGCCTCGTAGGCGTAGGAGCGGTGCGTGAGGGCGAGGGTGAGCAGGTCGTCGTCCAGTCCGACCCCCAGCGCCTCGAGCAGCGGGGTGCGGTCGGTGGCGGGTGGCGCGGGGAGCCGCTTGCTCACTTCTTCTCGGCCTCGCCCTCGGCGGCGAACTTCGCGAGTGAAGCCCAGCGCGGGTCGATCAGCTCGTGGGCGTGGTCGGCGGGCAGATCGGCGAGCTTCTCGCCGCAGCCCTGGCACAGTCCGGCGCAGTCGTCGGAACAGGTGGGGTCCAGCGCCAGCTCCATGCCGACGGCGTCGATGATCGCCTGCTCGAGGTCGATCATGTCGTCCTCGACGCGGTACATCTCGTCGTCGTCGGTGGTGCGCGCGGTCTCGCTGTCCGGGTACGCGTACAGCTCCGTGAGGAACACGTTGAGCGCGCCCGAGAGCGGGTCCAGGCAGCGGGCGCACTGCCCCGCGGTGTTCGCACTCACCGTGCCGGTCACGAGCACGCCCTCGGAGACGGCCTGCACCTGCAGGTCGAGGTCGATCTCCTCGCCGGAGTCGATGCCGATCAGGTCCACTCCGATGCGCTCCGGAGCGGCAACGGTGCGGTGCACCTGGGCCGAGGTGCCCGGCCGCCGCCCGAAGGCGCGCACGTCCAGGACGTACGGCTTACCGGCCGGCTGACGCACGGCCGCAGTGGTTTCGTTCACAACAATCCTCGGGTAACTCGTCAGGTTGGGGCCAAACACCCGATTGTACGTCAACCCGATCAGCGCGCGTCGGCGTGCGACTCCGCGAACTCGTCGAGGTAGCCGTCGGCGGCGCCGTGATCGCTGTAGTCGTGCACGCCGGCCGCGGTGCGCAGCTGCTGGCGGCCGCGGTTCACCGACCGCATGGTGGCGCCGAGCGCCTCCTCGAACTGGGAGAGCTTGGTGTCCACGTACACGTCGCACTCGCCGCGCAGGCGGTCCGATTCCGCGTGGGCGGCGTCGATGATCCGGTCCGATTCCGCCTTGGCGGCGGCCACGACCTCGGTCTCGGTGACGAGGCGCTCCTGCTCGGCGATGCCCTCGGCGACCGATCGCTGGTAGGCGGCGTTGCCGTCGGCCACCAGGCGCTCCGCCTCCGAGCGGGCCCGCCCGGTCACGGCCTCGTACTCGCGCTGCGCGCCGCGGCGGATGCGCTCGGCCTCGGCGCGGGCCTCGGCGACCAGGCCGGTCGCGTGCTGGTGGGCCTCGGCGACCATGCGGTCGGCCTGCGCCTTGGCGTCCGCGAGCAGGCGGTCGGCCTCCGCGCGGGAGCGGCTCAACGTGGCGTCCGCCTCGGAGTTGGCCTGCCCCACGGTGGTGTCGTAGTGGGTGCGCGCCTCACTGATCAGCCGGTCCTTCTGATCGAGCACGTCCTGCGCGTCGTCGAGGTCGGCCGGGAAGGCGTCGCGGATGTCGTCGAGGAGTTCGAGCACGTCCCCGCGGGGCACGAGGCACCCGGCGGTCATGGGGACGCTGCGGGCCTCCTCCAGGATGGCGCCCAGCTCGTCGAGTGCTTCGAATACGCGGTACATGTACCCATTGTGACGCGTGGGACCGGTGTTTCGGCGCAGGCGGCGGCGCCGCGTGTCGAGGACTACGCCAGCTTGGCGCTCAGCGCCGCCTGCACGTTGGCGGGGATCAGCGCGGAGACGTCGCCGCCCAGCTTCGCGACCTCCTTGACCAGGGAGCTCGAGACGTACGAGTACTGCGGCGCCGTGGTCAGGAACGCCGTCTCCACGTCGGTGAGGTGCATGTTCATGCCCGCCATCGGCAGCTCGTAATCGAAGTCCGTCGAGTTGCGCAGGCCCTTGAGGATGCACGCGACGCCCTGCTCACGGGCGTAGTCCACGAGCAGGCCGGTCCACCGGTCCACGGTCACGCCGGGCAGGTCCGCGATGTTCTCCTCGATCAGGGCGATCCGCTCGTCGATCGTGAACATGCCCTGCTTGTTGGGGTTCACGACCACCGTGATCACCAGCTCGTCGAACATCCGCGCGGCGCGCCGGAAGATGTCCAGGTGGCCGTTGGTCATCGGGTCGAAAGATCCGGGGCAGCACGCCTTGCTCATGCCCGGTCATCCTGCCAGACGGCCAGTTCCACGCGCGTCTCCCCGTAGTCCCGGGTGAGGTCGAGGTCGAATCCGTCGGGCCACGCGGCGGCGGGCGTCCGCGCCGAGCGCTCCACCACCACGTGCGCGCCGGGCGCGAGCCACCCGGCGGTCAGGGCCGCGAGGTCACCGTCGACGGTGGCGGCCGGCAGGTCGTAGGGCGGGTCCAGGAAGACGAGGTCGTACGGCTCGGCCGGGAGGTCCAGGAACGCCCGCACGGCCCGACGGTGCGCCGCCGCCCCCGGTAGGCCCGCCGCGCGCGCGTTCTGCGAGATCACCGCGACCGCCTTGGCGTCCGCGTCCACCAGCACCGCGCGGGCGGCGCCGCGGGAGAGCGCCTCGAGGCCGAGCGCCCCCGACCCCGCGTAGAGGTCGAGGACGGCGGCCCCGTCGATGTCCATGCGTGCGTCGAGCGAACTGAACAGGGCTTCGCGCACCCGTTCGGAAGTGGGCCGGGTCCCGCGGGGCGGCACCTTCAGGCGCCGCCCCCCGGCCCG
>JBEBXD010000068.1:0-26742 GCA_040391845.1 Tsukamurella paurometabola
GACCGCCGGCGGCGGCGATCCGCTGTTCCACGACCCGTTCCTCGACGGCCCCGCGGCCCAGGCCCCGCTGCGGGTGCTGATCGTGACCACCGAGGACCGCGCGCCGATGGTGCAGGCGCGGCTGCGGGCCCTGCCGGACGTGGAGGCGCTGCCCGTCGACGAGGGCGCCGAGCGCACGGTGGCCGCGACGGGGCCGCGCACCGATGCGCTGGATCTGCTGGCGCTGGCGGTACGGTTCGATCTCGCGTCGGTGTACCGGCGCCTGACTGGAGAGGCGTGATGGCGACCGCGGCACCGTCCGGTCCCGCGTCGGGGAACCCGCGAGTGGAAATGGAGGCGTGATGGAACGGATCGAAGGAGTCATCCGGCCCTACGCCTGGGGCTCGCGCACGGTCCTGGCGACGATGCAGGGGCGGCCCGTGCCGTCGAATCACCCCGAGGCGGAGCTGTGGTTCGGCGCGCACCCCGCGGACCCCGCGAAGCTGTACGACGCCGACGGAGCCGACCCGGCCGGTGATCTGCTGTCCCTGATCGGCACCGACCCGGAGCAGCAGCTCGGTGCCGCGTGCCGCGCCGAGTTCGGTGACCGCCTGCCGTACCTGGTGAAGGTGCTCGCCGCGGACGAGCCGCTCTCGCTGCAGGCCCACCCCTCCCGGGAGCAGGCCGCGGAGGGGTTCGCCCGGGAGAACGCCGCCGGCATCCCGCTGGATGCGCCCGAACGCAACTACCGCGACGCCGCGCACAAGCCGGAGGTCGTGATCGCGCTCAGCCCGTTCGAGGCGCTGGCCGGCTTCCGCGACCCGGCGGTCACCGTCGAACTGCTGCGCGTACTGGCGGTGCCGGAGCTGGACAGCTACCTGGGACTGCTTGCCGGACAACCCGATTCGGACGGGCTGCGGGCCCTGGTGACCACCTGGATCACGCTGCCGCAGCCGGCGCTGGCGGTGCTGGTGCCGGCGGTGCTCGCCGGCTGCGTGCGGTACCTCGAGAGCGGGGACGAGCGGTTCAAGGGCGAGGCGCGGCTCGCGCTGATGCTGGGGGAGCGCTACCCGGACGACGCCGGCGTGCTCGCGGCCCTGCTGCTCAACCGGATCGTGCTCGACCCGGGGCAGGCGCTGTACCTGCCGGCGGGGAACCTGCACGCGTACGTCAGCGGCGCGGCGGTGGAGGTCATGGCGAACTCCGACAACGTGCTGCGCGGCGGTCTCACGCCCAAGCACGTGGACGTGCCCGAACTGCTGCGGGTGCTGGACTTCACGCCCCGCGCACCGTCGGACATCGCGCCCCGCACGGCCACGGTGGGCCCGGAGGTGATCTTCTCGACGCCCGCGCCCGAGTTCCGGGTCTCGCGGGTGCGGCTGGACGGGACGGCGCTGCGGCGCGCCGCGTCCGTGGAGCTGGACGCACGCGGCCCGCAGCTGCTCGTGGTGACGGAGGGAACCGTCACCGTGCGGAGCGCGGCGGGCCGGACGATCGACGTCCCGGCGGGCAGCGGCCTGTGGATGGCCGCGGCGGATCCGGGAGTCGTGGTCGCGGCCCACTCACCCGCGGCGGAGGTGTTCCGCACGCTGGTGGGCGGGCACTAGGACCGGGTACTGCTCGGGATTCAGACGCCGCCGAGGTTCTCGTAGAACGCCTCGGGGATGTCGAACGTCTGCATGGTCGATACGGCGACGGCGGTGGGCTGGGCCTTGCTGAGCACGGCGAGGGGCTTGCCGTCGCGCGTGAGCAGCACGTCGTCCCCGCCCTCGACGATGCTGAGGAGCTGGGCGACGGTCTGATCCGTGGTGTGCGCGAAAGTCTTGGTCATAGGCCCGACGGTAAGTGTTACTTGCCGGTACGCCAACAGTTTTCGCTTACCAACCAGTAACACCGACGGGTAACCTCCGGCGTTCCCATCGGACTGCCAGCTTCACCGCAGCGTGCGGGCAGCCGCGGCCGCCAGAGTGGTTCTTGCACATCACGAGTGCAGACCGAACACGGCCGACGAGGCCACGATACGAGGAGAAGAAAATGGCAGCACCGGGTCAGGGCAACGGCGGGAACCAGCGGCCGGGACAGCCGAAGCCGCAGCGTCGGCGGGTCCGCCGCTGGAACCCGCGGGCGCGCCGGTGGGACTGGATCTGGCAGTGATCGCAGCGTCCCGATGACGTCCACGAGCCTGCTGAAGCTGCTGTGGGCCCACACGCCGGGCCACCGACGAGCTCTCGTCGGTGGCCTGGCGCTGCTGGTTGCGGCGGCCTTCGTCGAGGTGGCGTCGGTGCTGGTCATGGCCGACGTGCTCACCGCGGTCCTCGACTCCGCCTCCACCGGCGCCGCGGCCCGCGGGGTCGCCGCGTGGGTGGGGGTGACCCTGCTCGGCGCCCTGCTCACCTACGCCGGGACGCTCGCCACCTGCCGCGCCGCCGAGGGAACCGTTCTCGCGCTGCGCGATCAGGTGTTCGCGCGCGTCCTGGACCTGCCGATGGCGCAGGTGCAGCGGCTCTCCGCCGGCGATGTGGTGGTCCGCCTCACCGAGGACGTGGTGGTGCTGGAGACCGCCCTGTCGGTATCCGTGGTGCAGGCCGTGGTCGCCGTGCTCACCACCGGCGGCCTGATCGCCGTGGCCTGCTGGCTCAGCTGGCAGCTCACCCTGATCGCGCTCGTCGCGGTCCCGATCCTGACCGCCCTCGCCCGCGCCTTCCGCGGCGCCCAGGAGCGGGTCACCGACGGCGAGCGCGCCGCGCACTCCGCCCTCGGCACCACGATCGCCGAGGTCACCGGCACCGTCGAGCACGTCCGCCTGCACACCATGGAGCACGCAGAGCGCGCGGAGGTGCACCGCCGCGGCGCCGACCTCTTGTCCGCCCGCATGCGCGAGGCCCGGGTGCACGCCGCGTTCGGCGGGGTCCTCGGGTCGGCGCAGGCGCTCACCCTGATCGCCGTCTCGGTGGCGGGCGTCGTCCTCGTCCGCACCGGCAGCCTCACCTACGGCGCGCTGATCGCGCTCACCGGCTACCTCGGCTACCTGTACCCCCGCATTCAGGACGTGGCGGAGAGCAGGCTCGCGCTGGTCGGCGCGCGGATCAGCGCCGATCGCCTGGTCGAGCTCGCGGGCCCGCTCGGCCCGCCCGCCCCGGCTCCCGGGTCCGACGGTGCCCGGCCGGCTCCGCCCGGCGGGACCCGGCTCGTGCGGCCGGGGGTGCCGGTGCGTGTGACCGGATTGCGGGCGCGGCGCGGCGATTTCGTGCTGGACTGCCCCGAGTTCTCCGCCGGGCCGGGGTCGGTCACCGCGATCCTCGGCCCGTCCGGCTCCGGGAAGTCCACGCTGGGCGCGGTGCTCGCCGGCCTCGCGGAGGCCGACGGCACCGTCGAACTGGCGGGCCGGCCGCGGCCCGTCGGGCCGGAGCTGCGCGAGCTGGTGACGTACGTGCCGCAGCGGGCGGTGATCCGCACCGGCACGCTGGCGTCGAACATCGCCTACGGCAGCGGGGCGGACCCGTGCACGGCCGGCGAACTGGCGGGGGCCGACGAGTTCGTCCGCCGCCTGCCGGAGGGCTACGCGACGCCGACCACGCTGGGCGGAGAGGAACTCTCCGGCGGCCAGCGGCAGCGGATCGCGCTGGCCCGCGGCCTGGGACGGCCCACGCCGGTGCTGATCCTCGACGAGCCGAGCACCGGGCTCGACCGGGAGGCCACCGAGCGGCTCGCCGGCGTGCTGCGGACGATCGCGGCACGCCGTACAGTCATCGTGATCACGCACGATCCGCTGCTCCGGGCCGCCGCGCACAGGCGCTACCGGGTGCGGGGCGGGGTGGTCGCGCAGGAGGTGGGCGTAGACGCCTGAAAACCCGCCCATCGGGGCAGGAATGGTGTTTGATGAATCGTCACACAACGACGAGCACAGGAGCACGCATGGCCAACCCACTGCTGCGCACCAAATCCGTGGAGCAATCCATCGCCGATACCGAGGTCGTCGGCACCCGGCTGAAGAAGCAGCTGACCGCCTGGGACCTGACGATCTTCGGTGTCGCCGTCGTCGTGGGCGCGGGCATCTTCACGATCGGCGCATCCACCGCTGGAAACTACGCCGGGCCGGCGGTGACCGTCTCGTTCATCGTCGCCGCGATCGCGTGCGGGCTCGCCGCCCTCTGCTACGCCGAGTTCGCCTCGACGGTGCCCGTCGCCGGTTCGGCCTACACGTTCTCCTACGCCACGTTCGGCGAGTTCGCCGCGTGGATCATCGGCTGGGACCTGGTGCTCGAGTTCTCCATCGCCGCGGCGGCGGTCGCGAGCGGCTGGTCGAGCTACGTGGGCACCGTGTTCCACACGGGCGCGCCGGTGTTCCACATCGGCGGTCTGAAAGTCGACTGGGGCGCCATGCTCATCGTCGCCGTGCTCACGGTGCTGCTGACCTTCGGCGCGAAGGTCTCCTCGCGGGTGTCCGCGGTGATCACCGCGATCAAGGTCTCGGTGGTCCTGCTCGTCATCGTGGTGGGCGCCTTCTACATCAAGGGCTCCAACTACAGCCCGTTCATTCCCGATTCGGTGCCGGGCGAGAGTGCCGGCGTGACGTGGACCTCCACGCTCTTCCAGGCGATCAGCGGCGGAAGCGGCTCCACCTACGGCTGGTACGGCGTGCTCGCCGGCGCCGGCATCGTGTTCTTCGCGTTCATCGGCTTCGACATCGTGGCGACCTCCGCGGAGGAGACGGTGAACCCGCAGCGCGACGTGCCGCGCGGCATCATCGGCTCGCTCGCGATCGTCACCGTCCTGTACATCGCCGTCACCATCGTGGTCACCGGTATGGCCAGCTACAAGGACCTGGCGACCAGTGCAGGGGACGGTTCCGGGAAGAACCTGGCCTACGCCTTCTCGCTCAACGGTGTCGACTGGGCGGCGACGATCATCTCGATCGGCGCTCTGGCGGGCCTCACCACGGTGGTGATGGTGCTGCTGATGGGGCAGAACCGGGTGTTCTTCGCGATGTCGCGCGACGGGCTGCTGCCTCGCTCGCTGGCCAAGACCTCCGACCGCGGTGTGCCGGTGCGCATCACCGTGGGTGTCGGTGTGGTGGTCGCGGTCTTCGCGGGCCTCATTCCTCTCGATGAGCTCGCCGAGCTGATCAACATCGGCACCCTGTTCGCGTTCGTGCTGGTGTCGATCGGCGTGGTGGTGCTGCGCAAGCGGCGTCCCGAACTCTCGCGAGGCTTCCGTACGCCGCTGGTGCCGCTGGTGCCGATCCTCGCGGTGATCGCCTGCGCATGGCTGATGCTCAACCTGTCTCTGGAGACCTGGGTCCGCTTCCTTATCTGGATGGCGATCGGCGTGATCGTCTACTTCGTGTACTCGATGAACCACTCGCTGGTCGGCAGGCGCGAGCGGGGCGAGAAGATCGAGTCGCTGGCGGACTGATCCCCGCCCACCCGAGACCCGGACCCGGGGTCGACGCCGCGAGCGCCGGCCCCGGGTCCCTCGTTTCCGGGCCGGAGTGGTGCGCCCACGCAGCTCTCCGATTCCGTCCATCCCGGACAGCGACCGCGCTGCGATTCATAATCGTGAGCACCGACGTGGGGGTAGCACGCTGGCGGGAGCTGATCGACGCGTTCCTGGACTCGTGGAATCGATCGGCATTCGGCCACGGGACCACGGTGCCGGCCGCTTCGCCCTGGCTGTCGATCAGCTGAACACCCGTGTCGAAGGGCTGCGCTCCGTTCGGGGAGGATGCTCGGACGCCTGACCCGCCACGCTTCGCGATGTGACTGCAAACGAGGTCGCCGACGTGCGAATGCACAGGTCGCGATAGCCTGGTGCGCGTGACTAGTGCGTTGACCGCCGATACGGCGAACGGAATCGATTTCAAGGTCGCGGACCTCTCGCTCGCCGAGTCGGGCCGCAAGCAGCTGCGCCTGGCGGAGCACGAGATGCCCGGCCTCATGGCGCTGCGCCGCGAGTACGCGGACGTCAAGCCGCTCAAGGGGGCGCGGATCTCGGGCTCGCTGCACATGACGGTGCAGACCGCGGTGCTCATCGAGACGCTGGTGGACCTCGGCGCGGAGGTGCGGTGGGCGTCCTGCAACATCTTCTCCACCCAGGACGAGGCCGCCGCGGCCGTCGTGGTGGGCCCGAACGGCACCGTCGAGGCGCCGCAGGGCGTCCCCGTCTTCGCGTGGAAGGGCGAGACCCTCGAGGAGTACTGGTGGGCGGCCGAGCAGATGCTCACCTGGCCGAACGAGCCGGCCAACATGATCCTCGACGACGGTGGCGACGCCACCATGCTGGTGCTGCGCGGCGCGCAGTTCGAGGCAGCCGGGGTGGTCCCGCCCACCGACGAGGACTCCGACAGCGCCGAGTACCAGGTGTTCCTGGCCCTGCTGCGCGAGTCGCTCGCCAAGGACGCCACCAAGTGGACCACGATCGCGGAGTCGGTCAAGGGCGTCACCGAGGAGACCACCACCGGCGTGCTGCGGCTCTACCAGTTCGCGGCGGCGGGTGAGCTGAAGTTCCCGGCGATCAACGTCAACGACTCGGTCACCAAGTCCAAGTTCGACAACAAGTACGGCACCCGCCACTCGCTGATCGACGGCATCAACCGCGGCACCGACGTGCTGATCGGCGGCAAGAAGGTGCTCATCACCGGCTACGGCGATGTGGGCAAGGGCTGCGCGGAGTCCCTGGCCGGCCAGGGCGCGCGCGTCCAGGTCACCGAGATCGACCCGATCAACGCGCTGCAGGCGCTCATGGACGGCTACGACGTGGTCACCGTCGAGGACGCGATCGGCGACGCGGACATCGTGATCACCTCCACGGGCAACAAGGACATCATCCTGCTCGAGCACATGAAGCAGATGAAGGACCACGCGATCCTGGGCAACATCGGCCACTTCGACAACGAGATCGACATGGCCGGCCTCGAGAAGTCCGGCGCGGTGCGGCTGAACATCAAGCCGCAGGTCGACCAGTGGACGTTCGGCGACACCGGCAAGTCGATCGTGGTGCTCTCCGAGGGCCGCCTGCTGAACCTGGGCAACGCGACCGGCCACCCGTCGTTCGTCATGTCCAACAGCTTCAGCAACCAGGTGATCGCGCAGATCGAGCTGTGGACCAAGCCCGACGAGTACGACAACGAGGTCTACCGGCTGCCGAAGCACCTCGACGAGAAGGTCGCGCGGATCCACGTCGAGGCGCTGGGCGGGCAGCTCACCAAGCTCACCAAGGAGCAGGCCGAGTACATCGGCGTTGACGTCGAGGGCCCGTACAAGCCCGAGCACTACCGCTACTGAGCGGACCTAGCGCCCGCGGGAATCGCTGACGCACACCTTCCACCCTCCGGATTCCTTCCGGAGGGTGGTCGTGTTCGTGACGGATCGCGACACCACCGAGCTCGAACCCACTGGGGTGGAGGTGATCTCGGCGGTGGCGGCGGCACCGTCGACCGCCACGGAGTGGACCACCACGTCCCAGCGTCCGTCCGGCCCGAGCATCGAATCGATCTCCGCGGCGAACGTCTGCGAGGTGAACTGGCTCTGCAGCATCTGCACGTCCGCGGCGCAGCGCACGCCGAGCAGCGCCGAGAGATCCCTGTTGTTCAGCGTGGTCGTCTCCGCCGCGATCGCCTCGCGGATCTGCCCCTCGTCGTCGCCGCCGCGGTGGTCGAGGATGTACCAGGTGGTGGCCATGATGATCACGATGATGATCGCGGTGGCGCCCACCACGATCGCGACGGACCGGTCCTTCGCGGGCGCCGGCCCCGTCGGCGGCGCGGGAACGTACGGGGGCGAGCCCGGGCCGTCCGCGGCCGGTATCGCCGTGCCCGCATGCGCATCCCGGCCCACCGCACCCTGGCCCACCGTTCCGGGGCCCGACGGTGCCGGTGCCCCCGTCACGGCGCGCCCCGTCAGGTAGGGCGTCCCGGCGGAGGAGACGGGCCCGCCCGTGCCGTACTGCTGCGGCGGGCGCGGCGGCGCGATCCCGAGCCGCCGGTAGGTCTCCGGCTCGAGCACGGGGTGCAGGAGCTCGCGGGGGTCAGTCGGGCGCATCGGCGCGCTCCTCGGTGGCCGCGGGCGCGTGGCGCTGCGCCTGCATGGTCTGCAGCAGCGCGGTGAGCGCGTCGAGCTTCTCGTGCACGTCCTCCAGCTCGCGGCGCATGTAGTCGCGGCTCGCCGCCTCGCCCACGGCCAGCCGTACCGACGCCAGCTCGCGGGCCAGGAACTCGGTGTCGGCCTTGGTCTGGGCGGCGCGGGCGCGGTCCTCGTCGAGCGCGACGCGGTCGCGGCTCTCCTGCCGGTTCTGCGCGAGCAGGATGAGCGGCGCGGCGTACGCGGCCTGCGTGGAGAACGCCAGGTTGAGCAGGATGAACGGGTACGGGTCGAACGCGAACGCCACCCACGCCACGTTGATGATGATCCAGACGACCACGATGATCGTCTGGATCGCGAGGTAGCGGCCGGTGCCCAGGAACCGGGCGACCCGCTCGGCGCCCTGGCCGATCATGTCGTCGCCCAGGTTGAGGCTGATCGAGCGGTTCAGCCGCGGCGTATCGAGCCGGGAGCGGTCCTTCATCCGGTGACCTCCACGGTGTCGTCGTGATCCTCGTCGCGCCAGTCCTCGGGCAGCAGGTGGTCGAGCACGTCGTCGACCGAGACCGCGCCCAGCAGGTGGTTCTCCGCGTCGATCACGGGTCCGGTCACCAGGTTGTACGCCGCGAAGTAGCGGGTCACCGCGCCCAGCGGATCCTCCGGCCCGAGCCGCGGCAGGTCGGTGTCGACGATGCCGCTCACCAGGTCGGCCGGGGGCTCGCGCAGCAACTGCTGCAGGTGGACCGCGCCCAGATAGCGGCCCGTCGGGGTCGCCGTGGGCGGGCGCACCACGAACACCATGCTGGCCAGCGCCGGCGTGATGTCCTGGTTGCGGGCCCGGGCCAGGGCCTCGGCCACCGTGGTCGACGGGGTGACCACGATCGGCTCGGGCGTCATCATGCCGCCAGCGGTGTAGGGGGAGAAGGTGAGCAGCCGGCGGACCGTCCCCGAGTCCTCCGGGTCCATCACGGCCAGCAGTTCCTCCCGCTGGCGCAGCGGAAGTTCGCCCAGCAGGTCGGCCGCGTCGTCGGGGTCCATGGCCTCGAGCACGTCCGCCGCGCGGGCCTTCGACAGATGCGCGATGACCTCCGCCTGGTCGTCGGATCCGAGCTCCTGGATCACGTCGGCGAGCCGCTCGTCGTCGAACGCCGCGGCGATGGCCAGGCGGCGCTGGGAGGGCAGATCCTTGAGGGCCTGCGCCACGTCGGTGGCGCGCATGTCCTCGAACTGGGTGAGGGCCTCCGCCACGTCGTGATCGGCGCCGGTGAGCGCCGTGGTGGTGAATCCGACGATGTGCGGCAGGTCCACCACCTGGACGCCGCCCCGCCGGCTCCACCCGGCGGTGCGGATGCGCACGGCGAGGCGATGCACCACCCAGTCCCGGGTGCGAGTCTGCTCGATCCCCACGTCGGCGACCGAGGCGTCGGCACCGTCGTACTGCTGGCCGGGCTCCTGGATCCGGACCCGCGTCCCCAGCAGCTGTCCGAGGGCGAGGGCCTCGCCGGTGCGCAGGTGCAGGCGCCGCACGCTGACCGAGCCGGTGTTGAGCGTGACCGCTCCGGCTTCCATGCTGGTCACGCGCAGCATGGGCACGAAGATCCGGCGCCGGTTCGCCAGCTCGACGGCCAGTCCCATCACGCGCGGGGGTTTGCGGTCCGCGCGCAGCCCGATCACGGCGTCCCGGACCCGGCCGACGGATTCGCCGTCCGGGCCGACGACCGGGAGGCCCGACAGTCGTGCGACGAATACTCTGGAGACACCGGACATGTTGTTCAGGGTAGTTTCGAGGTGCGAATCGCACGTGAGGGAGGGGCGCCGAATGTCGCAACCACTGCCGGGGCGCGGAACGCCGAACCAGCCGGGAGGGCCCGCGGGCCAGCCGTTCCGGGGCCTCCCGACGCCCCCGAAGGGGTGGCCGATCGGCTCCTACGGCACCTACGCGGAGGCGCAGCGCGCCGTCGACTACCTCTCCGACCAGGAATTCCCAGTGGAGAAGGTGACCATCGTGGGCGTCGACCTGATGCAGGTCGAGCGGATCACCGGCCGCCTGTCCTGGGGGCGTGTGCTCAGTGCGGGCGCCGCCTCCGGCGCGTGGCTCGGGCTGTTCCTGGGCCTGCTCGTGGGCCTGTTCGTGGGCGGCGGCTCGAACCTGTTGCCCACCGTGATCGCCGGCATCGTCGGTGGCGTGGTGTTCGGCCTGATCAGCGCCGCCGTGCCGTACGCCGCCTCGCGCGGCACGCGGGACTTCTCCTCGACGATGCAGCTGGTCGCCGGCCGCTACGACGTTCTCTGCGACCCGCAGGCCGCCGAGCAGGCCCGCGACATGCTGGCCCGCCTGAACATCCAGTAGGTCCCGCGCCCGCGGATGCGGCACGTCGAGTCCGCCGATTCTATTTACCGGGTCACGGAGTCCTGCTAAATTCGGGAGTGATAGCAATCACGAGGAGGACTCTCATGGCGAACATCCTGGGGCGTGTGAGCAGGCGCGAGCTGGACCAGAGCTACCGCGACGTGCTGGCCGACCTGTCCGAGGGGTCCGTGCACCGGCGGTTCGATCCGTTCCTCGACATCGAGTGGGAGTCGCCGGAGCTGCAACTGGACCCGAACGACCCGCGCTGGGTGCTGCCGCCGACGCTCGACTCGCTCGGCGCCACGCAGTGGTACCGCGACCTGCCGCTGGAGCGCCGCATCGAGATCGGGAAGTGGCGGATGGCGAACACCATCAAGGTGGGCGCGGCCTTCGAATCGGTCCTGATCCGCGGAATGATGCAGTACATCATGAAGCTCCCGAACAAGTCGCCGGAGTTCCGGTACTCGCTCCACGAGATGACGGAGGAGTGCAACCACATCCAGATGTTCCAGGAGCTGGTGAACCGGATCGACGTGGACGTGCCGGGCATGCGGAAGTGGTTCCGCCGGGCGTCGCCGATGATCGGCGTGCTCGGCGGCTACGCGCACGTGATCCTGTTCATGGGCATCCTCGGCGGCGAGGAGCCGATCGACCACTACCAGAAGGCGATCATGCGCCACGGCGGGCAGCTGCCGCCGCTGGTGTTGCGCACCATGGAGATCCACGTCGCCGAGGAGGCGCGGCACATCTCCTACGCGCACGAGTTCCTGCACGCGCACCTGAAGGGGATGACCAAGCGGCAGAGGCGGATCTGCGCGTTCGCCTTCCCGCTCGCAATGCGCTGGCTGGTGGGGGAGATCTTCACCCCGCCCAAGGAGTTCTTCGAGACCTTCGACGTGCCGCGCGAGGTCAAGCGGGAGGCGTTCTGGCGCGGCCCGGTCGCACGGGCACTGCTGAACGACTACTTCGCCGAGATGCGCGCCCTCGCGGACGATCTGGGGCTGATGACCCCGTTCGGCAAGCTGATGTGGCGGATGCTGAAGATCGACGGTCACAAGGCGCGCTACCGCGGCGAGCCCACGCGGCCCGCGCAGCTCGCCGCCTGAGCTGAACCCCCGGGCGTAACATCGCCCGGTATGACCACTGCGCGACACGAGCCCGAGAGCGGCTACGAGTTGCGCTGGCGCGCGCACAATTCGGAGCGCCGCGACCGCATCCTGCAGGCCGCAGCGGAGTTGGTGGAGGAGGCCGAACCGGGCGCCCCGATCCCGGTGCGCAGCATCGCCGACCGCGCCGGGCTCGTGAAATCCGTGGTGTACCGGCAGTTCAAGAGCAAGGACGAGCTGGAGCGCGGGCTGCGCGGCTACGTCGTCGACCAGTTCGCCGCGGAACTCGAGGCGGATCTCGACGTCTCGGCCGGGTCGCTGCGGGCGATCCTGCGGCGCTCCATCGCGAGCGCCGCCACCTGGATGCAGGAGAACCCGCGCCTCGTCGACCTGCTGCGCGCCGGCCCCACCGACGCGCCCACCGGGCCCGGCGGCGCGGTGGCACCGGACGCGATCGGCGAACTCAAGCACCGCGTGGTCGCCCGCGCCGAGCAGACCATCGGCGCGATCGCGGAGATCACCGGGCTCGACGCGCGCGCCTTCGCGGGCGTCCCGTTCACGGTGTTCACCATGGTGGAGGGAACGCTCACCAGCTGGGTGCGCGAGGAGGCGTCGCTGCGCGGCACGGATCGCGACGATGTGGTGGACCTGCTCACCGACATCACCTGGCACGTTCTCGACGGTGCCGCCCGCACACTCGGGGTGATCGTCGACCCGGACGCCGAATTCGCCGACGTGGTGAACGGTCTGTCGTCCGGTCTGGCACGATAATGCCGAATGTGGTTCACCTCACCGGTCGCGTCGGCTAACTTTCCAGCGGACGCCACCGGTCGGGGGCGGCGAAGGAGGCGGCGTGACCGAACGACGTAGATCGCGGCTCGACACCGGGCGGCGCACGCGCGCTGCAGCGGTGGGACTGACGGCCACGATGGCCGTGACCCTGCTCGCGGGGTGCGGCAGCGAGGACAGCGGCATCACCCTGAACGTCTACGCCCCGGCGGACGGCGCGACCACCGTCAAGGAGGTCGCGCAGGACTGTTCGACGAGCGAATACAAGGTGGTCGGGCACGCCCTGCCCAAGCAGGCCGACGACCAGCGGCTGCAGATCGCCCGCCGCGCCAACGGCAACGACCGCAGCATGGACATCGTCGGTCTCGACGTGAACTGGACCGCGGAGTTCGCCGAGGCCGGCTGGATCCTGCCGTTCCCGGACGATCTGGCGGCGGCGGCGAAGAAGACCGTCCTGGCCGGCCCGCTGAAGACGGCGGTGTGGAAGGACACCCAGTACGCCGCGCCGGCGTGGACCAACACGCAGCTGCTCTGGTACCGCAAGGACGCCCTGGAGAAGGTGCTCGGCCGCAAGATCGGCAACACGCCCCCCAAGCTGACCTGGGACCAGGTGGTGCAGTACGCGGCCAAGTCCGGTGAACTGGGCGGGCCCACGCAGATCGAGGCGCAGGCGGCCCAGTACGAGGGCGTCGTCGTCTGGTTCAACTCGCTGCTCGAGAGCGCGGGCGGACGCATGGTGGCCGAGGACGGCAAGACGGTGACCCTCACCGACACCCCGGAGCACCGCGCGGCCACCGTGAAGGCCCTCTCGATCATGAAGGCCGTCGCCACCGCCCCGGGCCGGGACCCGTCGTTCACCCAACTCGACGAGAATGAGTCCCGCCTCGGCATGGAGACGGGCAAGGCGATCTTCCAGGTCAACTGGCCCTTCGTCTACGCGAGCGCGCAGCGGAACGGCGCCGCCGGCCAGGTTCCCTACCTCACCGACCTCGAGAAGTTCAACGACGTGCTGAACCCGCCGAAGGACGCAGAGAATCCGCCGTCGCCGACTGCGGCGCAACTCAACGAGATCAATACGCTCACCCGGCAGAAGTTCGACTTCGCGCCGTTCCCCTCGGTGATCGCGGGCAAGCCGGCGAAGACCACGGTGGGCGGCGTCAACTTCGCCGTCGCCAAGACCACCCGGTACGAGAAGCAGGCCTTCGCGGTGCTGGCGTGCCTCACCAACGAGGCGGCGGAGCGCAAGTACGCCACCAAGGGCGGAACCCCGCCGATCCTCGCGAAGCTCTACGACGACGCGGAGTTCCGCAAGGCGTACCCGATGGCGAGCCTGATCCGGGATCAACTGCAGGAGAACACCGCCGCGGTGCGTCCGATCACGCCGCAGTACCAGGCGATGTCCACTCTGCTGCAGGCCAAGCTGGCCCCCGTCGGGTCCTGGGACCCCGACTCGCTCGCGGCCGAGCTGACCGCGGCGGCACAGAAGGCGATGGACGGAAAGGGACTCGTACCGTGACATCTGCGACCGCCGAGAGGGGCGCACCGTCGGACCACCCGACGGGGGCGAACCCCGAGAGTGAGGGCCGCCGCGCCGAGCGCAAGCTGGGCCTGCTGCTGATCGCCCCCGCCGCGCTGGTGATGCTGCTCGTCACCGCGTACCCGATCGTGTACGCCTTCTGGCTGAGCCTGCACAAGTCGTCGCTGGCCTACCCGGGGCAGGACGAGTTCATCGGCCTCTCCAACTACGTGACCGTGCTGAAGGACGGCTACTGGTGGGAGGCGCTGGGGATGACATCGCTGATCACCGTGGTCTCGGTGGTCATCGAGTTCGTGCTCGGCCTCGCGATCGCGCTGGTCATGCACCGCACGCTGGTCGGGCGGGGCGTGGTGCGCACCGTCGTCCTGATCCCGTACGGCATCGTCACCGTGGTCGCCGCGTTCTCCTGGTACTACGCTTGGAAGCCGCAGACCGGCTACCTCGCGAGCCTGCTGCCGGAGGGGACCGCGCCGCTCACCGAGCAGTGGCCGTCCGTCGCGATCATCATCCTCGCCGAGGTCTGGAAGACGACGCCGTTCATGGCGCTGCTGCTGCTCTCGGGCCTCGCGCTGGTGCCGGACGACCTGCTCAAGGCCGCCGCCCTCGACGGTGCCGGCCCGTGGACCCGGCTGGTGAAGATCACCGTCCCGCTGATGAAGCCGGCCATCCTGGTGGCGCTGCTGTTCCGCACCCTCGACGCGTTCCGAATCTTCGACAACATCTACATCCTGACGAAGGGGAGCAACGGCACCGGGTCGGTCTCGATCCTGGGATACGACAACCTGTTCAAGGCGTTCAATCTGGGTGTGGGATCGGCGATCTCGGTGCTGATCTTCATCTGCGTCGCGATCATCGCGTTCATCTTCGTCAAGGCGTTCGGCACCTCGGTGCCGGGCTCCGAATCGGACGATCGACGGTAGGGGTAGAACATGGCTCAAGGTTCCGTCGGTAAGAAGGTCGGTTGGAGCGTCATCGACCTGCTGGTGGTCTGCTACGCGCTGATCCCGGTGCTGTGGATCATCTCGCTCTCGCTCAAGCCCACCACGGACGTCGCGGACGGCAACTTCATCCCGAAGAAGCTGACCGCCGACAACTACACGGCGATCTTCGAGGGCAACGGATTCGTCCGGCCGCTGATCAACTCCATCGGCATCGCGGTGATCTCCACGGTGATCGCGGTGGCGATCGGCATGTTCGCCGCGTACGCGGTGGCACGGCTGGACTTCCCGGGCAAGAAGCTGTTCGTGGGCGCGGCGCTGCTGATCGCGATGTTCCCCCAGATCTCGCTCATCACACCGCTGTTCAACATCGAGCGCAAGGTCGGCCTGTTCGACACGTGGCCCGGCCTGATCCTGCCGTACATCACGTTCGCGCTGCCGCTCACCGTGTACACGCTCTCTGCGTTCTTCCGCGAGATCCCCTGGGAGCTGGAGAAGGCCGCCAAGATGGACGGCGCGACGCCGGCGCAGGCCTTCCGGCGAGTGATCGCGCCGCTCGCCGCCCCGGGCGTGGTGACCGCCGCGATCCTGGTGTTCATCTTCTGCTGGAACGACCTGCTGTTCGCCCTCACTCTGACGGCGACCGAGGCGTCGACCACCGCCCCCGTGGCGATCACCAACTTCACCGGCAGCTCGGAATTCGAGGAGCCCACCGGGTCGATCGCGGCTGCCGCCGTGATCGTGACCATTCCCATCATCGTGTTCGTGCTGATCTTCCAGCGACGGATCGTGGCCGGACTGACCTCCGGCGCGGTCAAGGGCTGAATCACTTTCCAAGGAGCAATCACATGGCCGACATCGTCCTGGACCACGTACGCAAGACCTACCCCGACGGCTCCACAGCCGTCAGTGACATCAACCTCGAGATCGCCGATGGCGAGTTCATCATCCTGGTGGGCCCGTCGGGGTGTGGAAAGTCCACCACCCTCAACATGATCGCGGGCCTGGAGGACATCTCCGACGGCGAGCTGCGGATCGGCGGCGAGCGCGTCAACGAGAAGGCGCCGAAGGACCGCGACATCGCCATGGTCTTCCAGTCCTACGCGCTGTACCCGCACATGACGGTGCGCGAGAACATCGCCTTCCCGCTCAAGCTGGCGAAGATGGGCAAGGACGAGATCAACGCCAAGGTCGAGGACGCGGCACGCACCCTCGATCTCACGCAGCACCTCGACCGCCGGCCCAGTCAGCTCTCCGGCGGCCAGCGGCAGCGCGTCGCGATGGGCCGCGCGATCGTGCGTAGCCCCAAGGCGTTCCTCATGGACGAGCCGCTGTCGAACCTGGACGCCAAGCTGCGCGTGCAGATGCGCACCGAGGTGTCCCGCCTGCAGAAGCGACTCGGCACCACGATGGTCTACGTGACGCACGACCAGACCGAGGCCATGACGCTGGGCGATCGCGTCGTGGTGCTCAAGAGCGGTGACGTGCAGCAGATCGGCGCCCCGCAGGAGCTCTACGATCGCCCGAACAACCTGTTCGTGGCGGGCTTCATCGGCTCGCCGGCGATGAACTTCGTGCCCGGCCGTCTCACCTCGGTGGGGATCGATACGGCGCTCGGCGAGATCATGCTGCTGGACGCGCCCCGTCTCGCCGAGAAGGCCGCTGCGGCCGGCAACCGGTCCGGTGACGTGGTCGTGGGTATCCGGCCCGAGCACTTCGAGGACGCGCGCCTGCTCGATCCCAACCAGCGGGTCGGCGGCCTGACGTTCCGGGCCAAGGTCGACGTGCTCGAGTCCATGGGTTCGGACAAGTACGTGCACTTCGGTGTTCCCGCGGCCGCCGTCGCGACCGATGCGCTCGCCGATCTCAGCGCCTCGGGTGCGGGCGCGGGGGCGCCGGCGGGCGTGGACGAGATCGTGGCCCGCCTGTCGGCCGACTCGGGCGCGGAGCGCGGCGGCGAGGTGGACCTGTACTACGACCCCACCAAGATCGCCGTCTTCGACGCCTCGACCGGGCTGAACCTGGCCCTGTAGGCCTCGGATCGCCGCCGTGCGGGTGCTCGCCGTCAGCGACGAGGAGGTGCCGGGCCTGGCGCTCGGCTCGTCGACGCTGCGCCCCGACCTCATCCTCGGGGCGGGGGACCTCCCCGGTGCGTACCTGGAGTCGCTCGTCGACCGTTACGGCGTGCCCTGCGTGTTCGTGCCCGGCAACCACGATCCGGACCACTCCGGCTACCGTCGCACGCGCGGGGGCTTCGTCCGCGGGGGACTGCCGTGCGAGCCGCCGGGCCCGCGCGGCGGGGTCAACGCGGACGGCCGGGTCGTCACGGTGGGTGGCCTGACGGTGGCGGGCCTCGGCGGCTCCGTCCGGTATCGGAGCGGCCCCAACCAGTGGACCCAGTCCCAGGCGACGCGCCGGGCCTGGCGGGTCGGGCTCGCGGCGCGGGGCCGCACCGTCGACGTGGTTCTCGCGCACTCGCCGGCGCGGGGGGTGGGCGACGGTGACGACGCCCCGCACCGCGGCCTCGCGGCACTGGGGAGGCTGGTCACCCGGGTCCGTCCGCAGGTCTTCGTGCACGGGCACGTGCATCCCTTCGGGCAGCCGGGGCCGGACCGCGAGATCGACGGGGTCCCGGTGCTGAACACCGTGGGCTACACCTATTTCGAGATCGCCCCGGGACGGCCCGGGACCTACCGAGTGAGGGAGCGTCGACGTGGCGCGTGACACCGGCTTCCCCGATGAGGACGCCCGTACCGATTTCGAGAGGTCGCGGCGGCGCGCCAACATCGCGCGCCTCGCGGCGTGGGTGCGCGGCCAGCCGGGCGACGTCAACGAGGTGCTCCCGTACGACGAGGTGGTGTCCGCCCTGGGGCTGGTCTCGGAGCGACGGCTCGGCCAGCAGGTGGTGCCCGTCGCCCGGATCGTGGGCAGCGTGGACCGCACGGGGGACTTCGACCGCTTCTTCCGGCCCCGGTCGCCCGCGCTGCGCGCCCGGTGGCAGCGCCTGGCCGCGGCCCAGCGGCGCGGCGAGGCGTTGCCGCCGATCGAGCTGAAGAAGGTCGGTGAGCTGTACTTCGTGGTCGACGGCCACCACCGCGTGTCGATCGCCTTCGCCCGCGGTTTCACCACGATCGACGCCGAAGTGACGGAAGTGCTCACGCGGATCGGGGCGGGCGGTATCGCCGTGCGCTCGGACCTGCTCCTCAAGGACCATCGTCGCCTGTTCCTGGAGCGGGTGCCGGTGGCGGGCCAGGCGCGCGAACGGATCAGGTTCACCAACGCCTGGGACTATTCGCGGCTCGCGGAATCGGTGGAGGCGTGGGGCTTCCGGCTGAGCCAGGAACTGGGGGAGTTCCTCTCCCGGGAGCAGGTCGCGCAGCGCTGGTACGAGCAGGAGTTCGCGCCGGTGATCGAGATGGCGCGGGCGGCCGGGATCATGGAGTCGTCCACCGATGCGGAGGTCTACCTGTTCGTCGCCTGCGAGCGGTACCGCCTGGTGCGCAAGCACGTGTGGACGCCGGAGATCATCTCCGAGGTCTCCGCGCAGAACCCGCCCTGGCAGCCGGGCAGGTTCTTCTGACGGGCCGTCAAAGCTCCCACAGGGAGGCGATGTCTTCCCTCATCATCAGCGGTTCTGGAGCTCCAAGTCGCTGTTCTGCAGCATCGAAGTCGCTGTTCTGCTGCGGATCCCCCAATGCGGAGTGCGTCTGTCGGTATGAGTATTCGCGGCGCGTAGGGTCAGACCGTGATCGTCGACGATGCCCGGGCCCACCTGTCGCAGCACTACGCTGGCCGCGGTTTCGCGCCGCCCGTGTCGGCGTCGGTGACCTTCCTCGGTCTCGAGCCGATGACGGTGCAGCGCTGGGTCGGCGACGGTGTCGTCGCCTTCGCCAGTGTCGGATGCTCGCGGCACCCGATGACGGACCCGAACGCGCTGGTCACCGTCGATGACGGCCCGCGTGCGGAGGTCGTGCTCGAGGTGCGCCCCGCGGCCTCCGGGCCGGGCGCGGCGCTGGACGGGGTGCACCGTTCGCTGGCGATCCTCGCGGCGACGCCGGCGGTCGAGGGCCTGGTGCTCGCGCCCGACGCGCTCGTCGACCTCAGCGCGCCGCTGTGGGCGGGCGCGCCGTTCACGGCCGTGCTGCTCGGGGAGTCGACGGTGCCGGACCTCAACCGCGCCGACGGGGAGCCGGTGCGGTTCCTGCGGGCCGACCCGATCACCGCGAACGAGGCCGCCTGGGTCCGTCTCAAGGGGGCGGCGGCGCTGCGGGAGGCGTGGACCGAGGCCGGCATCGACCCCGCCGATCCCGGCCGGCCCGCGGCCCGCGCGGTGTAGCGCGCTGCGGCCAGGCGTTATTCAGAAGGTGAATGGATCTCGCGGGCGGCTGCACCCGGCTCTCTCGGCGCGGCGCGGCCCTGCTCCGTCCACTCGGGCGATCCCGCCCGGCGCCAGACGATCGCGTCCACGGCCCAGGCGACCAGGATCGATGCCGAGACCGCGACCGCACCCATGAGCCAGAGGCCGAACGCCGAAACGTCTGCGCCCGTATCCATCGAGTGCTGCATGTACGCGCGCGTCGCCGGGACGAATGCCACGGAGGTGAGCAGGGGAACGGGGAAGGTCCACACCCACGCGCGCCCGTGGCGACGCGCGATCGACCACGCGAGCCAGAACGGGATGATGGTCAGCGCGACCGACGCCATCGACACCGTTTGGAACAGGACCGACGAACCGATGTCCCGTCCGGCGTTGAGCGAGGAGAAGATCCAGCGACTCTGCAGGATGCTGATCGCGTACGTCGTGACCGCACTGGCGGCGAGCAGACCGACGGCGACCAGTGCGTGGAGCCGGGTCCGCGCCGCATAGGCGAGGTAGAGGGCGAACAGGATCGTGGTCGACTTGGCAAGGACCAGGTCAAGGGGGCCCAGCGAGGGGAGAGCGCGGACGGGATCGTCTGCGAACAGCGACCACGCGCACAGGACCGCGGTGAACGCGGCGCTGCGGACCACCCAGACGTGCGCGGGCGCACCGTCGGCACCGCGCACCCAGAGATCACGAAAGTTCGAGATCATGATCGCAGACTACACTGGCTGCCTCCCGGAAGGTCGGCGTCGGCGGCGGTCGGGCTGCGGGTAGAAAGTAGGCGTGGGATTGACGAAGTCGGGCGCCGCCCTCACGGCCCTCCTCGCGCTGGCCCTCGCGGGCTGTTCGGACGCGGGGGACGCGGCCGATCTGGGGGCGCGCACCGCCCCGGGCACGGTCACCGTCGGCTCCTCCGACGGTGCCGCCTCGCGCGTCGAGGCCCTGATCTACGCGAACGCGCTCCGCACGGCCGGCACCCCGGTGCAGACGCGGCTCGGGTTGGGGCGCGACGAGGACGCCGCGGTGGCCGCGGTCGAGCGCGGCGACATCACCGTGGCGCCCGCGCTGACCGGCTCCCTGTGGGAGCGGTACCGGCCCGGCGCCGCGCAGCCGTCGTCCGCGCAGGAGTCCGACGCGGACAACCCGCGCGAGCAGTGGGACGCGCAGTTCGTCGCGCTGAGTGCGGTGCTGCCCGAGGGGCTGGGCCTCGGCGACCCCACGCTCGCCCTCGATCAGCCGATGCTGTTCGCGCCCGAGGACGCCCCCGCCGCATCGCTGCGCGGCTGCGAGGGGCTGTCCGGGGCGGTCGCGGTGCCCGCCGGGTCGCCGGCGGATCTGAGGGCGCGCTACGGCTGCACGACGGGGCCGGTGGTGCCCGTCGCCGACGACGCGGCTGCCGCGCGCGCCGTCGCGGACGGCCGGGCGGCGCTCGCCCAGCTGGGCACGCTCTCGCCGGCGGCGCGGGACCTGGTCCAGGTGGCGGACCCCGACGGTGCCGTCCCGTCCCGCGCCGTGGTGCCGCTGGTACGGCGGGACGGGCTGACCGTGGCGCAGATGAAACGGCTCTCCGCGATCGCGGGCGAACTCACCACCGCCGACCTGAGCGCGATGGTGGCACAGGTCGAATCGGGGGACCGCACGGCAGAGCAGGTGACGACGGACTGGGCCGCCGAGCACACGCTGAAGTGATCAGCGCCTACTTCAGGCGCTTGTTCAGCTGCTGATCGATGATCGCGTTCACCCGCTCGTAGGCGGAACCGCCCAGCCGCACGAGCACGTCGATGATCTTCGCGTCCGCGCCCACCAGCACGCGGCCGCGCTTCTTCTTGACCGCGTTCAGGATCGTGCGCGCGGCGTCGTCGGCCTCGGTGCGGGCGAGGTACTTGTCGAACAGCTCCGCGGAGGCGGACTGGCTCTTGCCCTCGGCGACGGTCGCGTTGCGGGCGATCGCGGTCTTGATCCCGCCGGGGTGCACGCAGGTGACGCCGACGTGCGGGTGGGTGGAGAGCATCTCGATGCGCAGGGCCTCGGTGAAGCCGCGCACGCCGAACTTGGCCGCGTTGTAGGCGCTCTGGCCGCCCACGGACAGGATGCCGAACAGCGAGCTGGTGTTGATGATGTGCGCGTCGCCGGAGGCGATGAGGTGCGGCAGGAACGCCTTCGTGCCGTTCACGACGCCCCAGAAGTCGATGTCCATGACCCGGTCGTAGTCCTTGAAGGACGTGGTCTCGATCGGCTCGTGATGGGCGATGCCCGCGTTGTTGAACAGCAGGTTGACGGTGCCGTAGTGATCGATCACCTCATCGGCGTAGGTCAGCAGCTGCTCGCGCTCCCCGACGTTGACCACCTTGGTGTGCACCTCCGCCCCGCGGGCGCGCGCCAGCTCTGCGGTCTCCTCGAGGCCGGCGGGGTCGTAGTCGCACAGGGAGAGCTTGGCGCCGTCGTCGGCGAGCTGCAGGGCGAGCTCGCGCCCCATGCCGGAGGCGGCGCCGGTGATGACTGCGACCTTGCCGCGGAAACTCTTCATGCTCTGTCAATTCCTCACACTGGTCCGGGCTGATGGGCCGGGATGCGCCGGAAGATCGGCGTCCTTACTCGACAGTAGGATCGGGATGGGACGTCTGTCAACGACCTATTGAGTATGATTCAGTAGGTGACCAGAAAGTCCGTCGCCGCAGCGGTGGGGCGCAAGCGCACCCGGCTCAGCCCCCAGGCCCGGCGCCAGCAGTTCATCGACCTCGGCCTGCTCAGCCTGAAACACCAGGCTCTCGAGCAGGTCTCCATCGAGGATATCGCGAGCCAGGCGGGTGTGTCCGCGGGCCTGCTGTTCCACTACTTCGACTCCAAGCTGGATTTCCAGGTGGCGCTCGTCGAGGAGCAGGCCCGCATCGTCGGCGAGATCGCCACGCCGGAACGCGATCCCGAGGACCTCGCCGATGTGATGCCGATCCTCAGCGCCACCCTGGGCGGGTACGTCGACCACATCATGGAGAACCGGCAGTCCCTGCTGCCGATGCTGGCGGGCGTCAGTTGGTCCGAGCCGCGCATCCGCGGCGCCGTGAAATCGGTGCGCGAGCAGATCGTGAGCCAGTTCGTGAGCCAGGCCGAGGCCATCGGCATCGAACAGTCGCCCCGCTTCGTGCTCGCGGTGCACGGCTGGATCGCCGTGGTGGAGGAGACGCTGGTGCAGTGGCTCGATGAGAACGCGGGCTTCGCCGAGATGACCCGCGACGAGGTGGTCGATCACCTCGCGACCATGTTCGTGGGGATGGCCGGGGCGGTCGGCCTCGACCTCGCCTCCTGACGCGCGCGGAACGCCGACCGGCGGGACGACGGAGCCGCCGTCCCGAACAGGGACGGCGGCTCCGTTGCGGCGCAGGGGAACTAGACCGCGAAGGCCTCGTCGATGATCTGGGCCTGCTCGACGGCGTGCACCTTCGACGAGCCCGAGCACGGCGCCGACATGGCGCGCCGCGAGACCCGCTTGATGCCCCGCAGGCGCTCGTCGAGATCCGGCAGCGCCAGGCCGAAGTACGGCCACGCGCCCTGGTTCGCCGGCTCCTCCTGGACCCACCGCAGGTCGGTCGCGTTGGGGTAGCGGTCCAGCGTCGCGGGCAGGCGGCGCGAGGGCAGCGGGTAGAGCTGCTCGAGGCGGATGATCGCGACGTCGTCGCGGCCGTCCTTCTTCCGCCGGGCCTCCAGCTCGTAGTAGAGCTTGCCCGAGACCAGCAACAGGTTCGTCACTCTACTGCGATCGCCACCGTCGACCTCGAAGGCCGGATCGTCGAGCACCGAGCGGAACTTACCGGAGGTGAAGTCCTCGACGGGGCTGACGGCGGCCTTGTTGCGCAGCATCGACTTCGGCGTCGCGACCACCATCGGGCGGCGCACGCCGTCGAGGGCATGGCGGCGCAGGAGGTGGAAGTACGAGGCCGGCGTCGACGGCATGGCGACCGTCATCGAGCCCTCGGCGCACAGCTGCAGGAACCGCTCGATGCGGGCAGAGGTGTGGTCCGGGCCCTGGCCCTCGTGGCCGTGGGGGAGCAGCAGTGTCACGCCGGAGGTCTGGCCCCATTTGGCCTCACCGGAGCTGATGAACTCGTCGATGATCGACTGCGCGCCGTTGACGAAGTCGCCGAACTGCGCCTCCCAGCACACCAGTGCCGACTCGTCGGCCACCGAGTAGCCGTACTCGAAGCCCAGGCCCGCGTACTCGGTCAGCGCCGAGTCGTAGACCATGAACCTGCCCTCCGACGGTCCGCCGTCGGGGCCGAGGTGGTCGAGCGGGGTGTACTCGGTGCCCGTGTGGCGGTCGATCAGCACGGCGTGCCGCTGGGTGAACGTGCCGCGGCGGCTGTCCTGGCCGGCCAGGCGGACCGTGCGGCCCTCCTCGAGCAGCGTGCCGAAGGCGAGCAGCTCGCCGAAGGCCCAGTCGATGCCGCCCTCGCGCGACATCTCGAAGCGGCGCTTGGCGACGGGGGCCACGCGCGGGTGCACGGTGAAGCCCTCGGGGACGTTCGCGTACGCATCGCCCACGCGCTGGATCTGCTCCAGCGGCACCGCCGTCACCAGGGAACTGGGCAGCGGCTGATCGGCGATGATCGACGGCGCGGGCTCGGCCTGGAACTTCTCCAGCTCCTTGACCTCGTTGAACACCCGCTCCAGCTGGCCCTGGTAGTCGCGCAGTGCGTCCTCGGCCTCCTTGGTCGAGATGTCGCCACGACCGATGAGGGCTTCGGTGTAGGACTTGCGGACGCCGCGCTTGGTGTCGATCACGTCGTACATGCCGGGCTGGGTCATCGAGGGATCGTCGCCCTCGTTGTGGCCGCGCCGGCGGTAGCAGACGAGGTCGATCACCACGTCCTTGCCGAACCGCTCGCGGAAGTCGACGGCCAACTTGGCCACCCACACGCAGGCCTCGGGATCGTCGCCGTTGACGTGGAAGATCGGCGCGCCGATCATCTTCGCCACGTCGGTGCAGTACTGCGAGCTGCGCGAGTTCTCCGGCGAGGTGGTGAAGCCCACCTGGTTGTTGACCACGATGTGGATCGTGCCGCCGTTGCTGAAGCCCGGCAGGTTGGCCATGTTCAGCGTCTCGGCCACCACGCCCTGGCCCGCGAAGGCCGCGTCGCCGTGCAGCATGAGCGGCATCACCGGATGCTCGCCCTCGGGCGCGTTCAGCATGTCCTGCTTGGCGTGCACGATGCCCTCGAGCACGGGGTCCACGGCCTCGAGGTGCGAGGGGTTGGCGACCAGCGAGACCGTGATCTCGTTCTCGCCGAACATCTGGTAGTACTTGCCCTCGGCTCCGAGGTGGTACTTCACGTCGCCCGAGCCGTGCGCCTGTGCCGGGTTCAGGTTGCCCTCGAACTCGGTGAAGATCTTGCTGTAGGGCTTGCCCACGATGTTCGCGAGCACGTTGAGGCGGCCGCGGTGCGGCATGCCGATCACGACCTCGTCGAGCGCGTGCTCGGCGGCCTGGTCCAGCACGGCGTCCATCATCGGGATGACGGACTCGGCGCCCTCCAGCGAGAAGCGCTTCTGCCCCACGTACTTGGTCTGCAGGAAGGTTTCGAACGCCTCGGCCGCGTTGAGCTTGCTGAGGATGTACTTCTGCTCGGCGACGGTGGGCTTGATGTCCTTCGTCTCCACGCGCTCCTGCAGCCACTTCTGCTGCTCGGGCTCGAGGATGTGCGTGTACTCGATGCCCACGTGCCGGCAGTAGGCGTCGCGCAGCACCGAGAGCACCTTGCGGAGCTTGAGCCGCTCGGCGCCGTGGAAGCCGCCCACGTTGAACGTGCGATCGAGGTCCCACAGCGTGAGCTCGTAGGTGAGCACGTTGAGGTCGGGGTGCGATTCGAGGCTGTCGTTGTTGTAGCGCAGCGGGTCGACGTCGGCCATGAGGTGGCCGCGCGCGCGGTACGCGGCGATGAGCTCGAGGACGCGGGCGTCCTTGTCGATGCCGTGCGGGGGGATGTCCCGCCGCCACCGGATCGGCTCGTACGGCACGTGCATCGTGCGGAAGATGTCGTCCCAGAAGTCGTCGCTCAGCGTGAGCTCGTGGACGTACCGCAGGAAGTCGCCGGACTCGGCGCCCTGGATGATGCGGTGGTCGTAGGTCGAGGTCAGGGTGGTGAGCTTGCCGACGGCGAGCTCGGCGATCTTGTCCTCGCTGGCGCCCTGGAACTCGGCGGGGTACTCCATCGCGCCCACGCCGATGATCGCGCCCTGGCCCACCATGAGCCGCGGCACGGAGTGCACGGTGCCGATGCCGCCGGGGTTGGTCAGCGAGATGGTGACGCCGGCGAAGTCCTCGGCGGTGAGCTTGCCCTGCCGGGCGCGGCGGACGATGTCCTCGTAGGCGGCCACGAACTGGCCGAAGTCCATCGTCTCGGCTTCCTTGACGCCCGCCACCACGAGGCTGCGGCTGCCGTTCTTGCCGACCAGGTCGATCGCGATGCCCAGGTTCACGTGCGGCGGGGTCACCGCGTTCGGCTTACCGTCGACCTCGGCGAAGTGCCGGTTCATGTTCGGGAACGCCTTGACGCCCTGCACCAGCGCGTACCCCAGGATGTGGGTGAAGCTGATCTTGCCGCCGCGGGTCCGCGCCAGGTGGTTGTTGATCACCACGCGGTTGTCGAACATCACCTTGACCGGCATCGACCGCACCGAGGTGGCGGTGGGGACCTCGAGGCTGGCGTTCATGTTCTTCACCACGGCGTTCGCGGCGCCGCGCAGCACGGAGCGCTCCTCCTCGTCCGGGAAGGACGAGGGGGCCGGGGCCTTCGGCGCGGCGGCGGGCTTCGCGGGGGACGACGGTGCCGGGGTCACCGGGGCGGACGGCGCCGGCGTCAGAGTGGTCTCCGCCGCCTTCGGGGTCTTCGGCGCGGCCGCAGGCTTCGCGGCGGGAGCCGCGGCGGGCTGTGCCGCCGCGGGAGTCGTGGCCGCGGGCTTCGCGGCGGGTGCGGCCGCGGGCTGTGCGGCGGAGGGGGCGGTGGCGCCGTTGCTCGCGGCCCCGCTCGGGGTGTAGTTCGAGAGGAATTCGTGCCAGCTCGGGTCGACCGACTTCGGGTCGGCCTTGAACCGCTCGTACATCTCCTCGACCAGCCACTCGTTTTGGCCGAAATCCGATACAGAACTGCTGCTCACGGCAGGTCCTCGCCTCGATTCATCATCGTCGTATCATGCGCGCGCCGCACTGGATCACAGACGGCGCAGGTCCGCTCGGTCCAGGGTAGTCCACCACGGAAAACGTGTGACGGATAACTCCAGTTACGCGGACGTGGTCATTCCACGTCCCGTCCCGGTAGCCCGAGTTCAGGGCCGCCTGCTACCGAGCCCTCGACCACCCGCAGGTGCGCCGCGGGCCATGTGGTGGGCACGGGCCCGAAGGCCTCGCGGGCGTTCTTGATCACGCCCTTGCCCAGCGCCCGGTTGCCCCCGGCGCCCACGACCAGCCCGATGCCCGCGGGCAGCAGCTTGCCGAGCACCAGGGGGGCCTTCTTGGCCATGAACCGCCGGGTGAACATCTTCATCAGCTGCTTGTTCAGGTTCCCCAGGCCGGGGATCTGCCCGGGGTTCCTCTTCAGGCTCAGCAGGGAC
>JBEBXD010000069.1:0-26658 GCA_040391845.1 Tsukamurella paurometabola
TGTTCGCGTCGGCGACGGAGTCCATGACCCCCTCGTCGAAGCAGCGCACCGTCTCGATGGACTCGGCGAACAGCATCCGCTCCTGGAGCTCGTGGAAGTCCGGGGTGGTGCTGCCGGACTTGAAGTGCTCCTGGAAGCCCTTCGAGAGGCCGGTGCGCTTGCCGTCGGCGTAGTCGTAGAAGCCCGCGCCGTCCTTCTTCGACGGGCGGCCGTTCTCGACCATCCAGTCCACCACCGCGAACGCGCCGTGCTCGGGGACGGGCTTGCCCTCGGCCTCGAGGGCCTCGGCGGTGGCCTTGCGGATCTTCTGCATCAGGGTCAGCGTCAGCTCGTCCGCCAGCTGCAGCGGCGCGGCCGGGTAGCCGGCCTGCTGGCCCGCCTGCTCCAGGTACACCGGGTCGACGCCCTCGCCGATGGCCGCCAGGGCCTCGTTGATGAACGTGCCGATCACCCGCGAGGTGAAGAAGCCGCGGGAATCGTGCACCACGATCGGCGTCTTCTTGATCTGCAGGGTGTAGTCGATCACCTTGGCCAGCACCGCATCCGAGGTCTTCTCGCCGCGGATGATCTCCACCAGCGGCATCTTGTCCACGGGGGAGAAGAAGTGGATGCCGATGAAGTCCTCCTGGCGCTTGACGCCCTCCGCGAGGATGGTGATCGGCAGCGTCGAGGTGTTCGAGCCGAGGATCGCGTCGGGCTCGACGATGTCCTCGATCTCCTGGAACACCTTGTGCTTCACCTCGACCGACTCGAACGCGGCCTCGATCACCAGGTCCACGCCCGCGAAGTCCGCGGCGTCCACGGTCGGGTGGATCCGGGCGAGCAGCTCGTCGGACTTCTCCTTGGTGGTGCGCCCCTTGGCGAGGGCCTTCTCCTCCAGCTTGACGCTGTAGTCCTTGCCCCGGTTGGCGGCGTCGATGTCGATGTCCTTGAGCACCACGTCGATTCCCGCCTTGGCGGAGACGTACGCGATGGCCGCGCCCATCATGCCGGCGCCGATCACGCCGACCTTCTTGGCGGTGTACTTGTCGTAGCCCTCGGGCCGGCTGCCGCCGCCGTTGATGTGCTGCAGGTCGAAGAAGAACGCCTTGATCATGTTCTTCGAGACGGCGCCGGTGGCCAGCTTGGTGAAGTAGCGGGACTCGATCTCGAGCGCGGTGTCGAAGTCGACGTACGTGCCCTCGAAGGCCGCGGCCATGATGGCCTCCGGGGCCGGCATCGGCGCGCCCTTGAGCTGCTTGCGCAGGTTGGCCGGGAAGGCCGGCGAGTTCGCGGCGAGCTGCTTGTCGATCGGCGAGCCGCCGGGGATCTCGTATCCCTTGTTGTCCCACGGCTGGACGGCCTTGTCCGGGTTGGCCTTGATCCACGCCTTCGCGGCGGGGAGCAGCTCCTCGACGGTGCCGACGAGCTCGTTCACGAGCCCCGTCTTCTGCGCCTTACCGGGATTCATCTGCTGGCCCTGGAGCAGCACGCCCATGAGCGCGCCCTGCAGGCCGAGCATGCGCACGGTGCGGGTGACGCCGCCGCCGCCGGGCAGCAGGCCAAGGCTGACCTCGGGGAGGCCGATCTTGCTGCCGCGCACGTCCGCCGCGATGCGGTGGTTGGCGGCGAGCGCGATCTCCAGGCCGCCGCCGAGGGCGGCGCCGTTGATCGCGGCGACCACGGGCTTGGGCAGCTTCTCGAGGCGACGGAGATCCTTCTTGATCTCCTGGACCTCGTCGAACACCTTCTGCGCATCGGCCGGGGTGGCCTTGCGGATCTCGGTGAGGTTGCCGCCGGCGAAGAAGGTCTTCTTCGCGGAGGTGATGACGACACCGGTGATGTCGTCGGCCTCGGCCTCGAGCCGGTCGACGGTCTCACGCATCGAACGGCCGTACAGCTCGTTCATGGTGTTCGCGGAGCTGGTGGGATCGTCCATCGTCAGCACGACGATGCCGTCGGCGTCCTTCTCCCAGCGGATCATGTTGTCAGACATGTTTTTGTAGTCTCCTGTAGTCCTGTGCTGGTCGGCGTCAGACGCGCTCGATGATGGTGGCCGAGCCCATGCCGCCGGCGATGCACAGGGTGATCAGGCCGTAGCGGCCGCCCGTGCGCTCCAGCTCGTCGAGCACGGTGCCCACCAGCATGGCGCCGGTGGCGCCCAGCGGGTGGCCCAGCGCGATGGCGCCGCCGTTGACGTTGACCTGCTCGCGGTCCAGCTTGAAGTCCTTCATCCACTTCAGGACGACGGACGCGAACGCCTCGTTGAGCTCCCAGACGTCGATGTCCGACGGGGTCAGCCCCGCCTTGGCCAGGACCTTCTCGGTGGCCGGCGTGGGGCCGGTCAGCATGATCGTGGGGTCGGCGCCCGTCGACGCGGTGGCGACGATGCGGCCGCGCGGGGTCAGGCCGGCCTTCTTGCCGCCGGCCTCGTTGCCCACCAGGACCAGGGCGGCACCGTCGACGATGCCGGAGCTGTTGCCGCCCGTGTGGACGTGCTCGATCGACTCGACGTGCGTGTACTTCTGCAACGCGACGGCGTCGAAGCCGCCCATCTCGCCGACCACGGTGAACGCGGGGCGCAGCTTGCCGAGGTCCGCGGCGGTGGTGCCGGGCCGACGGTGCTCGTCGTTGTCGAGCACGACCAGGCCGTTCTGATCCTTCACGGGGACAACGGACTTGGCGAAGCGGCCCTCGTCCCACGCCTTGGCGGCGAGGTCCTGCGACTGCGCGGCGTACTGGTCGACGTCGTCGCGGGTGAAGCCCTCGATGGTGGCGATCAGGTCGGCGCCGATGCCCTGCGGGGCGATGTAGTTGTCGTAGCTGTACTGCGGGTCGTAGAACAGGGCGCCGTAGTCCGAGCCCATCGGCACGCGGGACATGGACTCCACGCCGCCGGCGAGCACCAGGTCGTCGCCGAGGGCCGAGCCGACCTTCTGCGCGGCGATGTTGGTGGCCTCGAGGCCCGAGGCGCAGAAGCGGTTGATCTGCACGCCCGCGACGGTCTCCGGCAGGCCGGCGACGATGGACGCGGTGCGCGCGATATCGGCGCCCTGCTCGCCCACCGGCGAGACGCAGCCGAGAACGATGTCGTCGATCGTGGCGGGATCGAGGTCCGCATTGCGGTCCTTGATCTCGTCGATGAGCCCGACCACGAGGTCGGTGGGCTTGACGGCGGTCAGCGAGCCGCCCTTGAGCTTGCCACGGGGCGTGCGGATCGCCTCGTAGATGAATGCGTCAGACACTTGGTCTTCCCGTCCTTTCGAAGAAGGTGTTCCCGGCCTCCGCGGATGCCACGACGGCCGTCACCACTACAGGCTAACCACTTGTAGCTTATTTTGGAAGAAGCGCAGGTGAATATTGGTATCACACGCCTCTGATGGGCTATTGTGACGTCAATCATGGCTGCACGATCCCCCGCCGGCACCCGCCTGCGCCCCGCCGAACGGCGCCGACAACTGGTCGACGTCGCGACCGAGCTGTTCCTCGAGCAGGGCTACGGGAACGTCTCCGTCTCCGATGTCGCGCGCGCCGCGGGGATCAGCGGGCCCAGCGTGTACCGGCACTTCCCGGACAAGCAGGCGATCCTCGCCGCGGCGATGCGCTCCGCCGTCGACGAGATGGCCGCCACGACCGCGCGGGTGCTCGCACGGCCCGGCGCGACGTTCGACGACCTCAGCTCCGCGGTCTTCGCCATGGCCGTCTCAACCCCGGGGCCGCTGGCGCTGTGGCGCTGGAACCGCCGGCACCTCACCGCGGAACAGGCGCACGAGATGATCGCGGCCAGCGAGGGCGTGCTCGCATCGTGGACGGCGGTGCTCCGCCGCGATCACCCGGAGCTCACCGACGACGACGCCCGGGTGCTCACCTGGGCCGTGCTCGCCATCGGCGGCTCGGTGCCGCCGAGCCGCGGCCGCATCGGGATCCGCCGCTACCGAGCCGATCTGGAGGTGATCGCCCGGCGGGTGCTGCGTGCGGCACCGTCGACCGCCCCGGAACTGGCCGCGCCCGCGCCCCCGCGCGCCCCGGTGCTGCGTAGCGACGAGATCCTGGACGCGGCCTCCGCACTGTTCTTCTCCCGCGGGTACAGCACGGTGAGCATGGACGATATCGGTGCGGCCGTAGGGATCTCGGGCCCCAGCGTGTACGGGCACTTCCCGTCGAAGGGGTCGATCCTGGTCGGGATCGTCGGCCGGGCGCGCGCCGCGCTCGAGGTCGGGGTGGTGGCCGCGGCCGCCGCCTCGGACGGTGACCCGCTCGCCGAGTTGCGCGCGCTGGTGCGCTCGTACGCGGCGAACCTGGTGAGCTCGACCGATCTGGCGGTCGCGTTCACCGTGGGGCGCGAGGTGGTGATCGAATCGGGCGGCGAGGCACTGCTCGCGGCGCAGAAGGCCTACCTCGCACGCTGGGTGGCGCTGCTCGCCTCCGGATCGGGCGAGGGCCTGGACCCCGCCGGAGCCCGGATCGCCGTCGGCGCCGCGATGACGATCGCCAACGACTTCGCCCGCACCCGCCGCCTCCGCCGCCGCCCACGGTTCCACGACGAGCTGGTCCACCTCACCGAGGCAGCCCTCGGCCTCTGACCGGGCGAACTACCGCGACGGCTCGTCGGCCGCCCGCTTCCGGAGGCGACGGAGCATCCGGGCATCGGTGAACCCCACCGCGTGTGCGGCGGCCTCCACCGTTGCCCCCTGCTCGATCATCACCGAGGCGTGCTCGAGGCGAACCGCCTGCTGATAGCGCAGCGGACTCGTCCCCAGCTCCGCACCGAACATCCGGGTCAAGGTGCGCGGACTGACGCCCGCCTCCGCAGCAAGCACCTCGAGCGGGAGCGGGCCGGAGAATCCGGCATCGATCAGGTCCAACGCTCGGTGAACGGCGTCGTTCACGTGATCGCGGTGTTCGAGCATCACGGACTTCTGCGGAGCCTGCCCGTTCCGCCGCGCGTACACCACCATCGAGCGCGCGACCTTCGCCGCCAGGGCTGATCCGTGTCGGTCCGCGAGCAGTGCCAACGTCGCGTCGATTCCGCTGGCCACCCCCGCGGAAGTCCGCACCCGACCGTCGGTCACATGCAGCACGTCACGGACGACCGTCGCGCGGGGATGACGTTGCGTGAGTGCATCACAGAGCTCGTGATGCGTGGTGCCGCGCCTGCCGTCGAGCAGGCCCGCCGCGCCGAGGACGAATGCCCCTGCGCAGACCGAGAGCACCGTCGCGCCACGATCGTGCGAGCGCGCGATCCACCTCAGCACCGACGCCGAGACGGGCACCGCGCCGGACGACGTCCGCCACCCCGGAATCAGCAGCACATCCCTCGGATGGAGCTCCGGAAGGTCGGTACGCGCGGCCAGTGCCAGCCCCTGGTGGCTGAGCACCTGCGGCCGCTCGCCGACGTACTCGAGCCGGTAGTCGTGGCCGAGATCCGCAGCGACTCCGAACGCGTGAGCGGGGCCGGCGACGTCGAGGAGATGTACGCCGGGCACCAGGAGCATCGCAACGGTGGTCACGACGCCGAGTGTCGCACGTCAGACCACCTCCGCGAGCGTTGCGATCCGAGCGAACCGTCCCGCCAACGCGAACTCGGTGCGCTCGATCACCTCCTCGGCGGACAGCACAGCACCGGTGTCGGGGCGAACGATCGGGAACGTGGCCGTCGCCTCGGTCACGAAGGTCACGTCGAAGCCGAGGTCCGCCGCGATGCGCGCGGTGGTCTCGCAGCACTGTTCGGTCTGGATGCCCGCAACGGTGACGGCGCCGACTCCCAGTGCCTGCAGCACCTGTCCCAGGCGGGTCGTCGTGAAGGCGTTGCGGGAGGTCTTGACGAGGATCGGCTCGCCCTCCACGGGAACGAGCCCGTCCTGAATCCGGATCAGCCCGGACTCCGGATCGAACACGCCACCGGAACCCGGCTCGGCGTGCAGGATCCAGATCACCGGTTCACCCCGGTCACGACTCGCCGAGACGAGTCGGTTCACGTCGTCGACGATATCGGGATTCGACAGGTCGGCCCAGCTTTCGCGGGCACGGAAGGACTCTTGGACGTCGATCACGAGAAGTGCGTTCATACCCCCAGGCTCCCGCGGAACGAGCCGCGGCGCGAGGCCGGGTCCGGTCCGGGTCCGGAACGATCCGGTCAGACGGTACCGCCATCGGAACTCGGGCCGGCGGGTCACCAGCCGTTGATGTGCAGCACCGTCTCCAGCGGGGCGCGCTTGGCGGGCTTGAAGTCGGTGCCCCTGGTGTACGCGACGGGCAGCAGCACGCCCTGCCGCACGGTGGCGGGGATGCCCAGCGCCTCGGCGACCTCGCGCTCGTAGTTCAGATGCAGTGAGGTCCAGGCGGATCCGAGGCCGCGTTCACGCAGGGCGAGGGCGAGGCTCCACGCCGCGGGGAGCAGCGATCCCCACAGCCCGGCCTGGTTCCCCTCGGGCAGCTCACCGCCGGGCGTGTGGATGGCGCCGATCACCAGGGCGGGCACCTTCTCCATCACCTCGGCGAGGTACGTCGCGCTGGAGGCCACCTTCTCGGCGGTCTGGAGGTCCTTCGGCGGCTTCGCGGCCCGCGCGGCCGCACCGGCCGCGGCGTAGGCGGTGTAGGACCTGCGGTAGTAGTCGGCCACGATCCGCTTCGGCTCGGGGTCGGTGAGCACGATCCAGTGCCACCCCTGCGCATTGCTGCCCGACGGTGCCTGCAGCGCCACCTCCAGCGCGTCCGTGATCACCTCGAGGGCGACGGGGCGGTCGAGGTCGAGCCGCTTGCGCACGGACCGGGTGGTGGTCAGTACCTCGTCGGCGGACAGATCCAGGTGCGGGAAGTCGGTTGCCATCCCCCGACGGTAGCGGGCGGGGTCAGCGGGCGCGGGGCGAGCCCGTCGAGCGTTTGGCCCGGTCGAGGGTCGCGAGGGAGCGCTTCGCGGCGGCGAGCTCGGCCTGCAGGGCCGCCACCCGGTCCGCCGCCGCCTCGCGGGCGGCGGAGAGCACCTCGTCGACCGCGGCTCGTGCCTCCTTGTCGCCGAGCCCGGCGAGCGCCTTGTGCACCGCCGGGAGCGGAACCTCCTGCGCGCCCTGCGGCTTCTGGCCGTTTCGCGTCACCTTGAGCGAAGCCGTGTTGTCAGCGCCCACGTACACGGTGATCGCGACGGAGCGGGCCTGCCGCCCGGACTTTCCCGGCGCCTTCGCGGGCGTCTTCGCGGGCGCCTTCGCCGCGCGGCGCACGGGCTTGGGCTGCTTGGTGGCGCGCAGCTCCGTCGCCTCGTAGGGCAGGTGATCGTCCACCCCCACGGGTTTGACGGTGACGGTGCCGCCGTCGATCCCGACGATCCGGGCGGAGGCGCCCGGGGCGAGCCCGAGGCCGGGCACGGCCTCGATCAGGTAGACCAGCGGCTTCTTGCCGTCGGTGAGCGCCGCCGCGTAGCGTGCCAGATCCTCCGCGGTCAGGGTCTGCTCGGCGGTCATTGGATTCCCTTCACCAGGGCGGGCAGCACAGACTGCTCGATCCTGTCGATCGCGAGGGGCCCACCGTAGATGAGCGCCTCCACGCCGTTGGTCTTGTCCACGATGATCACGGGAACGCCGTAGGTGAGCGAGGAGGGCACCCCGTCGAATCCGCCGTTGCCGGCGGCCTTATCGGTGCGCGCCACCACGGTCCGGTCCACCTCGCTGGAGTTCACCGTCTTGTAGAAGTCGCTGGAGGAGAGGGTGATCCACGCCCCCGTGCCCTCGACCGGCGTCTGCATCGACAGGCCCAGCTGACCCAGCAGCTGGAACGCGTTGGCGGAGTTGGCGGCGAGCTTCGTGGAACTGCCGTCGTAGTGCACCACGTCCACCTTCTTGCCGGAGAGCTCCGGGTGCGCGGAGCGCAGTTCGGTGATGCGGTTCTCGTAGGTCTTCTTCACGGCGTCGGCGCGCGCGGTGGCGCCGAGCGCCTGCGCGATGAACGCGAGCTGGTTCTGCCAGGTCCAGCCGTGCTGCCCCTCCGAGGTGACGGTGATCGCGTGCCCGCCGGCGAGCGGCTTGAGCTCCTTGACCTTGTCGGACGCGGCCGGGTCGGTGTCGATGATCAGGTCCGGGGAGGCCTTCTTGATCGCCTCGGTGTCGGGCTCGGTCGAGGTGCCGGCGGTCGGCACGCCGGAGAGCGCGGGCACCCACGAGGGCAGTTCGGAGAGGGGGCCGTTCGCTCCGGCGACCACCTCGAAGCCGAGGGCGGAGACGATCTCCGCGTCACCGGGCCCGAGGGCGACGATGCGCTTCGGCCGCTCCTTGAGTTCGGTCTGGCCGTTCAGGTCCGAGACCGTGCGCGCGCTCCACGCGTCCAGCGCGGGCCGGTCGTCGTCGTCCCCGCCGCCGAGCAGGACGATTCCCAGCACGGCCACGAGCACCACGACGAGCGCGGCCGCGCCGCCGATGATCCATCGCTTCCGCCCGGATCCCCTGCCGCGCACCGGCATCGACGGTGACCTCTGCCCCATCGGCCCGTTCGGTCCGGGGCCGCCGGGCCCCATCGGGCCCATCCCGGGAGCGCCGGGCGGGCCCTGCATGCCGGGCGACGACGGTGCCCCCATCGTGTTATTGAATCCGGTGGCGAGCGCCGGATTCGACGGCGTCCCCTGCCAATTGATGCCCTGCGGGGCGGTCGGCGGCGCCATGCCCGCGGCGCCGGACATGCGGCGCGCGGCGGCGGCGAGCGCGTCGGCGAACTCCCCCGCGGTGCCGAACCGGTCCGCCGGGTTCTTGGCCATCGCCCGGGACAGCACGTGGTCGATCTCCGGGGAGAGGTCGGGGCGCTTGAGCCGGATGCTGGGCGGATTCTGGCTGATGTGCGCCAGCATGAGCTGGCCCTGGATGGTGGTGGTGAACGGCGGCGAGCCGGTGAGCAGCACCACGGCGGCGCAGGCCAGGGAGTACACGTCGGCGCGGTGGTCCACGGGGTGGCCGAGCAGCGCCTCGGGCGCGGTGTAGGCGAGGGTGCCGACCACGGTGCCGGTCTGGGTGTTCTGGCCGACCTCCGTCTGGGCGGCGCCGATCCCGAAATCCGCGAGCTTGACCTGCTCGCCGCGGCGGCCGCGGTCCACCAGGAAGTTGGCGGGCTTGACGTCGCGGTGGATGATGCCGTGCTGGTGCGCGTAGTCGAGCGCGTCCGCGACCTGCTCGATCACGGCGACGGTGCGGTCCAGGCTGAACGGGCCCTCACGCTGCACGGTCTCGGCGAGGTTCCCGCCCTCCACGAGCTCCATCGCGATCCACAGGTGCCCGTCGGACTCCCCACGGTCGTACACGTCCACGATGTGCGGGTGCTTGAGGCCGGCGATCAGGTCCGCCTCGCGGTCGAAGCGCGCCCGCACGGACGGGTCCTGCGAGAGCCCTGCCTGGAGCACCTTCAGCGCGACCGAGCGGGGCAGGGTGCGGTGCCGAACGCGGTAGACGGTACCCATGCCTCCGGTACCGAGCACCGACTCGATCACGTATCCCGCGATCGATTCACCGGGTTCCGACGCCACGAACGTACCTCCGCTTCTCACCGTACAGCGGTACGAATCTACTACGCCGCAGGTTGGGAGCTGCTTAACGCGAGGTTGGCGGCTCGTCCTTCGGCGGCCGTTCGCCCCCCGGCGCCCAGCGCGGGGCCTTCGCGGGGCGCACCGGCCGGCGCGCGGGACCCTCGTTCCCGCCGTCCTGCGACGGCCGCACCCAGCGTTCGCCGCCCAGCTTGCGCTGCTTGCCGCTACCGCGCTCGAACGGGGGCGGGGGCAGTGGCCTCGCGGGCCGCTGTCGTGGCGCCGGGCCCTGCGCGGGCGGGCCGGGAGGCGCCTGCCTCGGGGCCGCCGGATGCTGCCCGGTGCCCGGGACGCCCGGTCGCTGCGCCGCGTGTCGCACCGGACCGGGTTTCGCGGGATCGGGTTGCACGGGATCGGGTTGCGCGTGCCGCCCCGGGCCCGGCGTGGGCGACGGTGCCGGCGGCCGCGCGACACGAGGTTCGGCGACAGGAGGCTGCGCGACGGGCGGCTGCGGGGGGGCGGGGACCGGAGCGGGTCGCGCCGCCGGCGCCTGCGGTCCGGGAACGCCCGGCACCTGCGCGCCGGGAGCGAGCCGGGGCTGCGCGGGAACCTGGCGCGCCAGGCGCGGGGCGGCGGGCCGCGGCGCCACGGCGGGCAATGGCTGGGCAGCCGCGTCGCAGTACCGCAGTTCCTCGTCGGTGGGGCCCAGCACCACCTCGAACGGGGTGCGCCGTCCGATCCGCACCCGCACCGTCGACGCCGAGACCTGCTCGATCACCAGCCCCGCGCCAGGGCGCTGCGGCGCACTGCCCGGCGCCCGCAGGGTCAGCATCGTGCGCTCGGGCACGGAATCGGCGGGGGCACCGTCGAACACGGTGATGTCCGCCGGGCGCCCCCCGGGGCCGTCGGCGATGCGGAACCGCGCCGGGTCGGCGAGGGTCGCGGCGAGCGTGGCCCAGTGGGCCGGGCGGTCGGTGTGCACGGCGACCGATGCTCCCGCGCCCACGGACCGCAGCAGCACCAGCTGCAGCGGGACCAGCTCCGTCGCGAACTCCACGATGAGGGTCTCGGGGACGGGCGAACCGTCGAACAGGGGGAGCGCGACGGCGTCGGTGCCCGAGACGCCCCAGACGGGCCCGGCGGGGCCGACGGGGATATCCACGGCGCCGAGGTCGCTGAGCGGCACGGACGGCAGGTCGACGACGGAGGACCCGCCGCCGGGCAGGGTCGCCCGGAGCAGTTCCATCTGCCGGCCGGGCAGCGGGACCAGGGCGTCGTCGAGGTTGTCGACGATCGGCACCGACGTGTCGTAGCGGACCAGCCCGCTGATCTCCACGGGCGCGTGGGCATCGGCCCTGCGCAACCGCAGCACGACGGAGGTGCTGTCGCTGTCGAGGCCCCACCAGCGGTCCAGCTTCTCCGTGGAGGTGCGCACAGGATCGACCAGATAGGTTGTGGCGTACTCGGATTCGTGCTCGACGTTCGACCACTGCTCCTGGCCACCCAGCGGGTCCTCGCCGTAGGTCATGCGCGCGTGCAGCTGCGCGAGCTCCGCGGCGGGCAGCACGCGGGCGCGGATCAGCCGCTCCTGCAGTCGCTGCTCCAGCCGCCGGGTGGCGGCCATGAGCGCCTTCGGCCCCGCGGTACGCGACGGCCCGCGGCGCACGATGCCCGCGAGGTTGCGCTGCGTGTTCATCCGCAGGATCAACCAGGTGGAGCGCTCGGCCATCGCGGCGTAGAAGCGGACACCCTGCGAGTAGGAGGCGCGATAGGCGGGGCCCGGGGGCACGCGACGGCCCACGGAGGCGACATCGATGTCCACCTCGAGGCCGTACTGCGTCATCATCGTCGCCAGCAGGTCCAGCGGCACCGTCTCCGCCGCGAACGCGCGGCCCTCTCGGAGCCGGGTCTCGGCCGGGTCCGCGGTGAGCTCGATCGCCGAGACCAGCTCGAAGCCGTCGCCCTGGCGCACGCCGACCCCGTCGACGTCGACGACGCCGCCGGGGAGGGAACCGGACGCGCGGCGCCGCCGCCGCAGATAGCGGTAGCGCGCACCGATCTTCTCGCTGAGCACCGTCCCGTGGATCGAGACGAACGCGATCAGCGCCCCGAGCACCACGAGCACGATCACCGACCACAGCGGCCAGCGCCCGCCGACCAGCGCCACGAAGATCGCCGCGAGCACCGCCCAGACCAGGGCCCGGCGCAGCGAGATCCGCACCCCGAACAGCCGGCGGATCCGCGCCACCTCAGGGTGGGTCGGCATCGTCGTCTCCACTAGGCCCTCCGCTTCCGGCCGGGCCGCAGCAGCGCCACCGCGCCGCCGATCAGCAGCAGCGCCACCACGCCCGCGCCCGCGACGATCGCGGCGGTGCGCCGCGGCCTCGTATCGGGTTCGGGCGGGGGCGGCGGCACCAGCAGCTTCTCCACCGACTGCGGGTCGATGTCCGCGTTGATGTCCGGCACCTTCGCCGTCAGCGCCGCGACCGGGTCGATGAGCCCGCGGCCCACCGTGTTGTCGGTGCCCCGCGCCGGGGCGTGCGCGGTGGCCACGAGCCGCGCAGCGACCTCGGTCGCCGACAGCTTCGGGTACCGCGAGCGCACGAGGGCGGCCGCGCCGGCCGCGTAGGCGGCGGCGAATTCCGGGCCCGCGAAGGGCACCAGGGTGCGCTCGTGCGGGGCCCCGTTGACCACGCCGTCGCCACCCTTCGAGCTCAGCGAGACGATGCCCGAGCCGGGCGCGGCCACGTCCAGCCACGGACCGTTCAACGAGCCGGGCAGCGGAGTGCCCTCCGCGGTCGTGGCGCCCACCGACAGGACCTGCCCGTCGAACCAGTTCGGGGTCGCCACGGTGGTCACCCGCCGCCAGCCCCGCGGATCGTCGGGCTGCCCTGGGTCCGGGGCGGGGTTGGCCTTGCAGTCGTTCGACCCGACGGTGCCGCCCTGCCGGTCCGTGGCTCCCGCGCCGACCACGACGAGGGAGTCCTTGGCGCGCAGCGCGTACGCCACGGCGCCGCCGATCTCCCGCTGCCGGAACTGGTTGTCCGCGGGCATGCACACGGGCTCGGGGACCACGATCACCTTGGCACCGCGGTTGGCGGCGCGCACGATGGCGCGCGCGATGCTGCGGGCGTTCACCGCGGCGCGGGTGAGGTTGGGATCCGTATCGTCGCTGGGGGTGTTCTGCAGCGAGAAGCCCGCCGAGTCCACGCGGATCGACATGATCCGCGCGTCGGGGGCCACGCCGACGAAGCCGTCGCCGGCGGCGGGCTGGGCACCCACGATGCCCGCGACCAGGGTGCCGGTCGAATCGCAGTCCACGAGGCCGCGATCGGCGGCCACCACGTTGTCGCCGGCGCCGTCGAGGCCGCGCAGGCGGGCCTGCGGCCGCACCCCGGTGCTGAGCACCGCGACGGTGACCCCGGCGCCCGTCGAGAACTCGTGCGCCTCGTCGATCCGCAGCGTGGTGGCCGGGGCGGGCGCCGCCGCCAGGTTGGAGTTGGGCAGCACCCCGGGTTCCACGCAGCGCGGATTGTTGTTGCGCAGCGGGCGCTCCGGGCCGTCGGCATCGGGCGGAGCGCCGCCGATGTCGGCGACGGGCGGCACCACCGCGCCGGAGACGGCGGGCACCCCCCCGCCGGCCACGACGACGCAGGCGGAGACGGCCACCACGGCGGCCGCTCTCGGGAAACGGAGCACGGACCCCAGCCCCTCTACTTCAGGAACGACAGGTCGAGTTCGCGCATGACGGCGAACAGGCGGGTGCACCACAGCGCCAGCAGCACGGCGGCGAAGATCGCGATCTTCTCCCCCGCCTCGATCCGGCCCAGGAGCCGCGCCGAAAGGGGGCGGCCGTGGCCGCCGCGGTCGGTGGCGACCCGGTCGGCGAGCAGCAGCGCGCCCGCACCGAACCCGACGAGGACGGCGGCGCTCAGCACGATCACCACGAGCCGCCCGAGATCCGAATCGATCGCCACCGTGAGGACCACCGCCAGCCCGGCGGCGATGACGAAGCCGGCCACGAAGAACACGGTGGCGTGCACCCGATCGTCGAGGGTGCGTCCGCGCAGCACGCAGATGACCGCGGTCAGCGCGGCGATCGCGACCTCGCCCCAGAAGTAGTGGCCGTGCGGCACCAGCACGGTGAGCGCGGAGACCACCAGGATCGCGGCGATCGCCACGTAGAAGCCGGTGAGCAGCTTCGCCGCGGTGCGGGCCTTGCGCTCGAGTCCGGTGTTCTCCTCCGCCCGCGCGAGCTCGGTGGTGCTCTCGTCGTCGAAGGTGTCCACGTGGTAGGCCGCGTCCAGCTCGGTGCGGTCGATGTCCTCGCCGGGCGGGGGCAGCGGATCGGGCCGCACCCGGGCGAGCGTCAGCGCCCATCCCTGCACCCAGTTCGCCAGCAGGAGACCGGCGATCACGCCGATCGCGGGGATCGCTGGCCGGGTCAGCGGCGTGTACGCGAACAGCGCGCTCGCGACCACGACGGCCACGGCACCGAGGCCGAGGGCGGCGAGGACCGCCGCTCCGAGCCCGCTCGCGCGGCCGAGCACCACCACGCCGATCAGCGCGAAGGTCGAGCCCGTGAGGACGTTCGCGGCGGTGAAGGCGCCGTCGGCCCCGCCGTCCGGAGGGATCAGCACGAACCCGGCCGAGAACAACAGCGGGACGGCGGCGAGCTGCAGCGCGTAGGCCACCCGCCGGGCGTGGTACTGCCGGTCCGCGGAGAGCGCCGCGAGCACCACCCCGGCCGAGGCGATCGCCGCCACTGGGAACCACCACAGCACGCTGGAGTGCGCGAACCAGGCGATCAGCACGAGCGCGGAGAACACGGTCGCGCCGAGCACGAGGGCGATCAGGCCCAGCGCCCGCGCGGTCGCCGATTCGAAGCGGCGAAAACGCTGGCGGCAGAACTCCTGGATGGCGTCGGCGGTGCTCTCGATGAGCGGCCGGAAGGTCTGCGACGAGAACGTCTCGGCCAGGATCAGCCGGTCACCGTCGAGGATCCCCGCGTCGGCGAGGGACTTGTCGCGGGCCAGGTGGGTGCCGCCCTCCCGGGCGAAGGTCCAGGCGCCGGTCGTCGAGAAGTCGTGGTCCGGGAAGATCTGCTCCAGCCCGGGGATCACGGAGTCCATCACGACGGAGAGCCGCCGGCGGGCCAGCAGGCTGCGTTCGACGGAGTTCTCTCCGACCTCGACCAGGACGCGTACCTGCTCGGGGACGGCGGACCGCCCGGGGCCCGCCTGCTCGGTCCCGGCGGGCTCCGGGGTGATCGGGAAGACCATCTGCCGTCAGCGTCCCTCGCCCGTGCGCGCCTGCTGCAGTTCCGCGAGCTTCTGCGCCGCCGGCGGCTCGTAGCCGGAGTTGAACCCGTCCGCCAGGTCCGCGGCCAGTTCCTCGAAAGCGTGGATCGTGCGCTTGCGCAGCAGGTCCAGGTCGATCGGCTGGTCCGAGTCGAGATGCGGGTCGTAGGGGATCTCGTGGACGCGCAGCTTCTGCCCGGCCCGGAACAGCTCGTCGAACTGCTCCACCGAGACGCTGCCGCGGCGCTTGGTGTGGTTGATCACCACGATGGTGTTGGCCAGCAGCCCGTGCCATCCGTGGTGGCGCAGCCAGTCGATCGTGGCGGCCACCTTGCGGACGCCGCGGGTAGTGGCCGACGCCGGCAGGATGAGCGCGGAGGAGATCTCCAGTACACCGGTACCGGTCTGGGTCTGCAGACCACGGCCGGCATCGACAAGCGCGAGACTGTAGTGCGGGCGGAAGATGGAGTACAGGTCCAGCACGTCGTCGTAGTCGGTCACGTCGCGGCCGTTGAACCGCCACGGGGTGGGCAGTACGTGCAGGTTGGTCGAGGTCACCGCGAGGTGCTTGTCCACCTGGTTCCGGTCCGAGAGGTCGCTCTGCTGGATCAGGGTGCGTGCCGTGGAGCCGCCCTGGTGCCACGCGGTCACCTGGTCGAGGTCGCCGCCGTCGGGATCGAGGTCGAGGGCCACCACGTTATCGGCGCGGGTGCGCTCGAGGATCTGGCCGAGCACGCCCACGAGCAGCGTGCCACCCGCGCTGTCGGCGAACACGCTGGTCACGTGGAACTTGTTCTTCGGGACGCGGATGCGGTGCACCAGCTCCGCTTGCTCCTGATCGTTCGCGCTGGGCCCGATGTCGAGGCCCATCTTGCGGAGCCAGGCACGCCAGCCGGACACGCGCACAGCGGCGTCCGCGAACCGGATCTGCTGGTTGAAGGACGACGATGCGGTTGACATCGGGGCCGACAGCGACTCGCCCATCGGACGCACGGGCGCCTGCTGGTGCTGCGGGGCCTGATGCTGCGGCGCCACCACAGCCGGCGCGTTCTGGGTGGGCGCCTGGCCGAACGCCTGCGGCGCGCTGGGCCGCTGGATCTGACCCGAGGCATGCGCCGACTGGAACTGGCCGGTCTGCTGAGCTCCCTGGATCTGGGCCTGCTGGAACGACGCCGTCTGCGGCTGCGCGTTCTGGGCTGCCGCGGGAACGAATCCGCTCTGCCCGCTCTGCCCCTGCCACTGCGGCTGCGGCACCGGGGCGGACGCGGGGACGGGCTTGGCCGCCTGGGTTTGGGGGCTCGACGGTGCCGCGGCGTGCGCGCCGCCGGTAGCGGAAGCCGTGGCATGCCGAGGTGCCTGCGCCGCCGCCGGCGCGACCGCCTGCTGCGGTTCCGGCGCATCGTTCGCCGAACCGTCGGCCGCCGCGGCGTCCGCCTCCGACTCGTCGTCCTCGGGGTCGTCACCGACCGGAGCGTCGGAGGACTTCGGGGCGTCTGACTTCGGGACGTCTGACTTCGGGACGTCGGCCTTCGGGACCTCCACCTCGGGCGCATCGACATCGGGCCCATCGACGTGGGGCGCATCGACATCGGACGCGTCGACATCGGGAGTGCCGGCCTTCGCGGCCGGTGCGTCGTCGATGACGGCCGGATGCTCGGCGGTGGGCCGTTCGTCCGCCGGCACGATCACCTGTGGCGCCGCGGGTGCGGTGGGGACCGGGGAGGCCCCGTCGAGGTCGTCGACCTCGGGGAGCGCCGGCTCCTCCCACTCGGCGCTCACCGGCTCGGACAGCGTGCCGCCCGTCGGCGCGGACGGCCGGACCACCGGTACGGCGCTCTCGGCCGAAGGCAGGGGTGTCGCGGTCGTGTCACTGTTCTCGTGACTGCTTTGCGGTACGAAAGGAACCCGAACGTTCGTAGCAGCTGCGTCGCTCATGGACCGCACCTCTCTTGCTGGAAGAATCGTTTGCAGACTAATACACACCCAGGTCAGGAGACCATGCGGGGGCCGGTTCTCAGTTTGTTGTGTCGAACCATCCCGGACAACCTCCGCGTTCCACCAGCGCGGCGATCCCCTCGGAGAAGCGGCGGCGGGTACCGGAGCTCAGCGTCACGTCGAGCACGCCCTGCGAGCCTCGTTCGGTGGTGGAGACGACCCGCCCCGCGGCGGTGTCCATCACGCCCACGGCCCACCCGGCCTGGGTGCGAACGCCGCTGGAATCGGTGCGGTGGTAGACGATTTCGGCCCGCCTGCCCGTGTACCGCGCGGCGTCGAGCAGGATGTCCACGGTTTGCGGGGAGAGGTCGTGTTCGCGCAGCCGGCTGCGGACCTCACGCTCACCCCGCGGACCGGTGACCTGGGGGTCGAAGCTCGCGACGATCTCCGCGAGCTCGGTGGCGTCGAGGGTCAACGATTCCAGGTCGGCGGGTTCACAGGCGCCGAGCACACGCCACAGCGGCTCGACGACCGACCGCTCGAAGTCCTCCCGATCGGTCCGCGCCCCCTGCACCGTGAACTGTTCGTCGTTGCGGAGGGCGACCACCACGAGATCCTCCCGGCGCACGACCGCGCCGCGGAGCACCGCGTCACCGTCGAACACGCGGATCGCGACCTCGGTCGCGGGGTCCTGCAGAGCGCGCAGCCACTGCCGCACCTGCGGATCGACCGATCCGTTCCCGTCCACGAGGCCCGCGTCCACCAGCCCCGGCAGCACCGCGAGATCGACGACCAGTTGGTCGTCGGGCCGGTACACGTTGGGATGAACCGCCAGCACGACCGGCGCCAGGTCGCTGACGTCGGCGAGGCGCATCAGCAGGAGCAGCTCATCGATGTCGGCGGCGAAGGCGGACAGCTTCGCCACCGGCTCGTCGCGCAGCACGGCCATTCGCCCTCCTTCTCCGACGGTGCCCGGCCCCCGCTCACGCGGCGGCCGGGCTCCTTCTCGTTCCGGTCAGATCCCGTACAGCCCGGCGGCCTGCGCCTGCCCGGCCTGGTGAATGGTGGCGGCGGTCTGGATGTTGACGCCCGTCTTGCGGATCGCCATCGCCAGGTTCTCGTTCGCCTTGAGGCACACCTCGTGGACGTGCTGGTAGCTCTCCTGGTCGATGCCGACCCAGTTGCCCACGTTGAGGTTCGCGGTGTTGTTGGCCGTCAGCTCGGCGATGTTGGCGTCGGCGATGGCGCTGGCCTTGGCCAGGCCGGCCGAGGTGATGTCGTAACTCGCGTAGTCGACCTTGATCAGTGGTGAGGTCATGTTCGTAGCCCTTCGGTGGTGGAGGCGGTCTAGACGACGTAGCCGGTGAACAGGCCGCCGGCGTCGCCGTCGGTGCTGGTGATGAGTCCGCCGTTGCGGCCGAGGGCCTCGGCCACGGCCTCGAGCTTCTGCTGCTCGGCGTTGCACACGGCGATGAGCTCCTCCATGTGGGCGCTCGCCTTGTTGGTCGTGTCGCCGGCGTTCGCGGCCCGGTAGGCCTCGGCCGTGGTGCGCACGAACTTGATGTTGGCCAGCGTCGTGGCGGCGACGTCGTGGGTCTTCGCGGTACCGGCGGCGTGTGCTCCGGTGTTGAGCTCGTAGATGTTCGGGGGCATGGTGTTCCTCCAGTTCAGTGGTGGTCGTCGGGGTGGGGCGCGCGGGTGGTGTGGATCAGCGTCCCTCCCCACTCGACGGGACGTCGACGGGAACGGACTCGTACTCGGGCACCGAGTCCTGGTAGACGGGAACGGCGGCGGTATCCGGCACGACGATGCGCTCGCGCTGCTTGCCCTTCGACCGCGCGACGGGTGCGCTCGCCCCGGTCGGGACGATCGCGCGGACCGGCTCCGCGATCACCCGGGGCACGGGCGGCGGCGGGGGCGCCACGGTGAGGCCGTCGGTCGTCCAGTTCGCCGGTGCGGTCACCTGCGGCAGGCCGGCGGCGGAATCGGCACGCACCGCGGACGCCGACCGGGCGCGCGCCTCGCCCCGGGACATGCGCTCGAGCGTCGGCGATCCCGGGCGGGCACCGAAGTAGCCGACGGAGCTCGTCCGGTTCTCGGTGTTCACGCCCGAGAGGAGCGCGCTCATCGGCTGGTACACGACACCGCCCGCGGTAGCGGTGGTTCCGCCCACGGACGCGCCGGTCTGCAGTATTTGGCCACCGCCGGCGAACGCGAGTCCTGTGGCCGCTCCCCCGACCCCGGCCGCGCCCGCGGCGGCACCGCCCGCGCCGCCCAGTTGCTGGATCAGGCTGTGGCCGAGCTGTTGACCGGTGGTGGGACGCACGGCCGAGGTCTCCCGGGACTGGGAGCCGGCGGTGGCCGCGTTCGAGGCGGCCTGCTCGATGCGCTGCGCGTTGACGACCACGCTCTGGCCGAGCTTGGTGGCCGAGAACACGCCGCCGGCGGTACGCATCGCCAGCATGCTGGCGGTGGCCTGGGCGCCCTGCGCGGCGAGGGTCATCTTGGTCACCACGGCGTCGCCGACCGAGGCGGCGCCGGCGGCGGCGGCGGGTATGGGCACGCCGATCGGGGTGGCCACGGGCTTCGGCGGCACGAAGGGCTCGAAGGTCATGTTCGCGGTGGAGTTCGCGAGGTAAGTCATCATCATCGTGGCGTTCTGCGCCCACATCGCCGTGTACTGCGCCTCGTTCGCCGCGATCGCGGCGGTGTTCACCCCGAGGAAGTTGGTGGCGTTGAGGACGGCGTTGGTCACGTGGTTGAGCTCGATCTCCGGCAGCTGCGCCATCCCCGCAAGCGCGGCCGAGTAGTCGGCGGCCTGCTTGGTGTGGCGGGTGGAGGCGAGCAGCGCCTGCGTGCGCATGATCTCGTTGTGCGCGAGGTAGATCGCGACGTTGCGGGTCATCAGTGCGGTCTCTGGCGCCTGCCAGGAGGCTGCGAGCCTCGGCAGCAGCGCTTGCAGGAACACCGAGCGCGCGCTGACGGCCGCCGCGACCGACGCCCACGCCGCAGCCGCAGCCGTGGCCGGTGCAGGACCTGCTCCGGACATGAGGCGCCCCACGTTGACCTCGGGGGGAAGCGCTGGGAAAGTCACGAGATCACGCTCGTCAGAACTGCACGGCGTTGTCCGCCATGATGTACGTCGAGGCGGCCGCGGAGAGACTGACGGCGTACTGCGCCACCTCGGCGTGGTCGACGACCGAGGTCATCAGGAAATTGGCGGCGTGCGCCGCGGAACTGGCCGAGACCAGGAGCGACACGTCGTCGGCGCCCGCGGGGACGACCGCCCCGATCGCGCCGGCGGCACCGCCGATCAAGCCCGAGGTGGTGGCGACGTTCGCCATGACCTCGTTGGTCCCCGCCAAGAGCTGAATAGGCGCCACGTTCAGGCCCACCTGCTATCCCCTTTGCTTGATTTTCAAGTTGCAACTAAAACAGAACCGTCACAGTTCGTCAATCCCCGGCTGTCCGAAGTTTTCAACCCCACATGTCATCCTCGGCGACCGCTTCGTCCCGGCGCACGCCGTTCCACGCCACCTGGACCACGTCCGAGGGCGCTCCGCGCCCCGGGTGGAATCGGCCGCGGCCGGGTACTCCATAGCGATGACCGCGCTCACCTGCGATGTTCACGTTGAACTTGTCCGCGGAGAGCGCCAGCGCCATCGAGCTGTGGGTGTCGAGGTACTGGATCAGCGGGTCCGAGCTGGCCTTGTACAGGTACTCGGAGTCGTTGAGAATCACGATCACGTGAAAGCCGCGAATAACACCATCGTTCATCAGCTTGGCCGTCTGGGTGATCGGATTGGTGCGGTCCCCGCGCGCGACCACCGCGTCGTAGTCGTCGATGATGAGGAACACCTCCGGCCCCGTCCACCAATCCCGACGTGCGAGCGCGGCGCTGTCCGCGGTGTCGGGAACCCTGCGGTAACTCACGCGGTCCGGGTCGGTCTCCCCCTCACCCATCCACTCGACGAGTTTGTCCTGCCACCGGCGCAGGAAGTCGTACAGATCGGAGCCGTGCAGACCGAGATTCTTCGGGTTCGGCGCGAACGCGCCGCGGTGCACGCGCTTGGGATCGAGCAGGGCGATGGCACCGTCGTCGATCGTCGGGTAGCGCCGGCTGATCGCCTCGATCAGGGTGTGCACGAACGCGGACCGGCCGGAGCCGGTCTCCCCGACCACGTACATGTGCGCCTCGCGGCCGAAGTCGGCCACCGCCGGGCCCCCGTCGGTCTCGCGGACGCCGAACGGCAGCCGGACGCGTTCACGGGCGCTCACCTCCGCGGGCAGCACCGAGAACAGGTCGTCCTGCAGCACCACCTCGGGCAGAGCGAGCAGCTTCGGCGCCCGCGCGCCGGAGGTGTTCGCGTGACGGATCCGCTCCACCACCTCCTCGAGGCCGGCGCTCAGCGTCTCGGGCGCGGCGTCGCCGTCCGCGCGGGGCAGCGCGACGAGGGCGAGCAGGTCCCGGTCGGTGGTGATCACGTGACCGGCCCTGTCGGGAACCGCCTTGTTGCGCTGCGAGTTCACCACGGACATGTCGTAGCTCGCGGTGGAGACGCGGCCCTCGATGATCGTGTGCATGTGGCTGGCGAGGCCGCGGAGCACGGTGTTGCGGGCCGTGGTGATCACGAAGTGGATGCCGTAGTTCAGCGCGCCCGATGCGAGCGCCTCGAGCACCGGCACCTTGTCCTCGAAGACCCCGCCCTCGGTCACGGCGGCGTCGAAGCCGTCGATCACGATGAACACGTCGCCGAAGGCGTCCTCGGCGATCACCTCCGCCTCCGGATCGCTGCGCAGCCGCCGGTACTCCGCCATCGAGTTCACCCGGTACTTGCGGAACAGCTTGACCCGCTGGTCGATCAGGTCGGACATCTGCGAGACGATCCGGTTGATCGCGTCCTCCTCGGAGCGCGTCGCGATCCGGGAGACGTGCGGCAGGTCCTCGAGCCGCATCCAGCCGCCACCGGTGTAGTCGACGATGAAGAACTGCACCTGCTCGGGGGCGTGCGTGAGCGCCAGCGAAGTCACCAGGGTCATCGCCGCGGTGGTCTTGCCCTTCTGCGGGGCGCCGTAGATGAGCACGTTGCCCTGCCCGCCCGAAAGATCCAGCTCCCACACGGGCTGCTGGTGCTTGGCCGGATCGTCGAACACGCCGAACGGGGTCTTCAGCGTCGCGGGGGTGCTCACCCGCGGCGCGATCCATTCGTCCGCACCGAGCGACGGTGCCAGGACGTCCAGGGTGGTGGAGGTGAGCTCCGGCAGCCAGGGCTTGTACGCCGGGCGCGCCGGAGCCTTGGTGAGCAGATCCTTGACCACGGTGAAAACCGTGGGCGCGGCGAGCAGTTCCTCCTCGGTCCGCACGATCTCGTCGTCCTGGGCGATCTCCGTCTCCAGGTCCGGGATGTCCACCCGCCGCGCGGTGAACCCCCGGGAGGAGAGGTCGTCGGCGGTGGGCTGCACGACTTCCCGGACCACGGGCTCGGGCGCCGCCTCGGGGGCGAAGTACGGCTTGCCGGTGAAGCCGGCGTAGAACCGGATCAGATCGTCCTCATGGAGGGTCTTGATCAGGCCGTTGCCCGGCTTACCGGGCAGGTTCTTGGCGTCCGGGACGCCGATCACGGCGCGGGAGTCACCGGAGGTGCCGGTGCGAAGTGCGATGTGGTAGTGGATGTTCGACTCCAGGCCGCGCGAGCGCGCCATCTCCGCGTTCTGCGAGGCGAGCAGCAGGTGCACGCCCACGGACCGGCCGACGCGGCCGATCTGGCTGAAGATGTTCACGAACTCCGGCTTGGCCTCGAGCAGCTCGGTGTACTCGTCTATGAGCACCAGCAGCGCCGGCATGGGCTCCAGGTCCGGGCAGTGCCCCGATTCGCGGGCCTTCTCGTACTCGGTGAGGCCGATGATGTTGAAGGACGGGTACTTCGCGGCAGCGCTGTCGAACAGCTGCTGCCGCCGCTTGAGCTCGCCGGTGATGACCTCCATCATGCGGTCCACCATGCTCTCGGACTTCTCGAGGTTGGTGACCACGGCGGCGACGTGGGGGATGTCCTCCATGCCCTGATAGGTGGCGCCGCCCTTGAAGTCGACGAGCAGCAGGTTGAGCATCGACGGCGGATGGAACAGGCAGGCGTCGAGGACCAGACAGCGCAAGAACTCGGACTTACCGGAGCCGGAGGTGCCGATCATCTCGCCGTGCGGGCCGGTGCCGCCCTGGCTGGCTTCGCGCATGTTGAGGAAGATCCGGGTGCCGTCCGGCGCGAAGCCGATCGGGAAGTTGAGCCGCCGCGGATCGTCGAATCGCTTGATGCGCTGCCAGAAGTCGACCACGTCTATGGCGCCGGGATCGTCGACCTGCACCAGGTTGGCCCAGTCGCGGCCGGTGTCCTGGCGTTCCTTCGACAGCAGCGAGGCCGTGGTCTCCAGCTCCCACCGGGCCAGTTTCCGCGCGGTGGTGTGCGCGTCGATCAGGTCCAGGTGATCGGCGCGCGCGATCTCCTTCGGCGCTTCGAGCGGCAGATCCGAATCCCAGCGGGTCACGATGCCGGTCGCGTCCACGTCCAGCAGGACCGCGTGTGGGAAGGAGTCGATGACGCCCTCGGGCGGCGACATCAGGATCCAGGTGACGTCGGCGAGCGAGGCGATCGCCTGGTCCGTCATGCGGGCCCGCTCAGCGGATTCCACGATCACGACGGTGTGTCGGGTGCGCCCGGAGATCTCCGATTCCGTGGTGAACGGGCGCGAGTAGTCCACGATGCGATCGGCTTCCGGGACCGGCTGCTCGTCGCCACCCGCCAACTCATCGAGGAACTCGGTCCAGTTGCCGTAGATCATCCGCCGCGAGCCGAGCGCGTCGATCAGCGTTGGATGCTGCAGCTGCGGAAGCCATTTCAGGTACTCCCAGCGCCCGCCGTCCGGTGTGTCCGCCACGACCGCGAATCGCAGCCGGTCGGGGCCGTGCGTCACGGCGAGGTGGCTCAGCATCGCGCGGACCATGCCCGCGGACCTCTCCGGGTCGCCGCCCACACCCAGGACGGGGACGTTGCGCAGAGTGAACGCGAGCGGCATGTCGGCGATCGTCGAGTGGGTGTGCAGGAACTTCACCGTCTCGGTCCACTGCACGGGGTCGAGGAACTCCCCCTCGGGCGCCTCCGGGGTGATCAGCTTGGCCTTCGGCACGATCCGCCCGCGGCCGTACCGGGCGGCGGTGAACCGGGTCCGGCGCTCGGCGTCGCCGCCGCTCACCTCCCACATGCGCTCCGTGCCGATGAGCGAGGGGGTCACGGCCGGGTCCGGATAGGCGTGGGCCAGCGCGTCGAAGTAGTTGCGACCCCGGGCGAGTGCCTTCTCCCGGGAGCCGCCGATCGATCGGCTGGCCTGCTTGCGGTCGTGCAGCAGCTGTGCCTTCGACTTACTGCCGCTGCCGCCGGGCCCGCCGCCCATGTAGGCGAACATGCCGAACAGCAGCATCATCGGCATGAGCAGCATCACCGGGTTGAAGCCGCGGTTCATACGGATCATCATGAACAGCATGCCGAGGACGGCCACCACCATGACCACGGGCATCATCACAGTGCGCCACTTGCCGGGCGGGTCGATCTCTTCGATGGTGTCCGGTGTGCGGACCTCCACCTCCTTCTTGATGACCCGGGGCTCCTTCTTCGGATGAAGCGGGGGCTCGAAGACCTGCCTACTCACTACTTCTTCCCCTCACTTGTTCCCGCGCGGGTCGAACGTCGCGACGACGGGGTCCTGCGCGCCACCGTCGTGCTTGATGGCCGCACCCGCCTGGGAGAGCGTCGGCCCCTGCGCGAACAGGCTGATGACGGTCCAGGGCGCGGGGACGGGGTTGCTCAGCCCCAGGGCCTTCGCGGACGAGCCGGGCTCGTTGGACCCCTGATCGTCGATGCCGTACCGGATTCCGGTGTCGGCGATCCAGAACTCGCCGCTGTGCTCGCGCGAGTCCGACGCGGAGCCGGTGGCGTACACGTACCGGCCGCTGTCCGAGGGCATGTAGACGTCGTCCGCGATGGTCCCCGCCGAGCCGGCCGCGCCGATCAGGGAGATCCGGGCGGCGTTCTGCTCGGCGGTCAGCGGCAGCGTCCCGGACACCAGGACCCGCTGCGTCGCCGTCGGTGCGGCCCCGTCGTGCGACCACGACAAGCAGGTGACGGGATCGCTGGTCGGATCCTCGAGCCGCACCTTCCCGGTGGGGAAGTGATCGACGGCGATCCGCCCTCCCACCTTGGGCCACTGGTTCGCCTTGGCCGACTCGATCTCGACGACGCCGCTCTTGACGGGCGAGACGGTCTGCAGGATCGCGGCGGCGGTCTGGCTCACCTGCTGGATGCCGTCCGCCGCCACGACGTAGTAGTTCCATCCGCCGTCGACGGTGGCCACACGCATGGTGGTGCCCACGAGCAGCTTCTCGGTGTTCGGGAAGCGCGCGGGCTTACCGAGATCGGTGATCGGGGGCACGTCGATGGGCTCGCGCGCGGCGAGCGCGTTGAACAGTCCGGACGACATGGGGATGACCCGCTGGTCGATCCCGATGCCGAGGGCCTCCCGGATCGCGGAGTTGCCGAGGTCGATCCTGGCCCGGGCGACCACCCCGTCGTCGGCGTAGACGAGCCAGGTCCGGCCGTCGAAGGAGACGACCCGCGCACGATCGCCCTGCAGGTCGTCGCTGCCCTCGGCGGGGGTGAGCGACCCACCGATCACGGTGACCTTGACCGCGGACGTTGCGGTGGTCGGCAGGCCCGTCGCCGGGTCGAGCGGGACGGCGGAGCCGGTGGCGGTGGTGTCGCACACCGCCCACTGCGACACGCGGCTCGCGGAGTTCCGGATCACCGTGGGCGCGTATGGAATACCCACCATGGGACCGCGCGGCAGTTTGGCGATCTCCGCGGATTTGGCGAGAACCGGCGTGGCGGGCGAGCCGATGATCAGGCGTCCCGATACCACGTTGGGGATCGGGTTGAGCGTATCGCCCACCTTCACGTAGAGCGCGCCCGTCTGGCTGTCCTGGATGATCTCCCCGTCGCCCACCTTGCCCGCCGGGAAGATCACGGCGGCGATGACGGAGCCGAGCGCGACGACCAGTCCGACGGCGAGCGCGATGTAGAGCGGCGACCCCTGGAACTTCTTCACATCGTCGATCCAGCGGGTGTCCCGCCGCACCAGCGCCTCCTCGTTGCGGCGCTGCAGGTAGGACTCGCCCGACTTCTGGTACTTCGAGGTCAGTCGGAAGCCGCGAACCCGCTCCTGGAGACCGGATTTCGGCCCGGAAGGATCGGAGTTGGTATCAGCCATTCGCGTTCGCCCGCCAGTTCGTCTCCAACAGATTCCACTCGGCCCACGGGAAGTTCGGCGACACCCGCAAGGTCTCCTCGTAAGCCAGGCGCACGTCCTCGAGCTCGAGGGTGCGCAGCAGCGTCCGCTTCTGATCGGACGACAGCCCCGACCGGTCGATCGCGCTGACCCGGAAGTCTCGGAATCCGCGCGCCGACGAGATCACGGTGCGCACGAACCGCGCGTTCGACATCAGGTCGATGCCGCTGCACAGGCGGCCCTTGAGGTCCAGCGCGCTCACCTCGGCGAGGCGCTTGTTGTGCTCCGCGAGGTAGGCGCGGACACCCTCACCGAGTTGCTCGCGGCTCCTGGCGGCGACCGATTCGGCGATCTCGACGAGCTCCTCGGATGTGAAGGAGCTGAACGAGATCCGGGTCGGAAAGCGCAGCGGGAGGCCCGCGTTCACCTGCAACAGCCGGTTCATGTCGTCGTCGTACCCGGCGAGCACCACGACCACCTTGTCGCGCAACGGCTTGTCGCCCTCGTTCTCGATCCGCGCGAGCAATGCTTCGAGCGCCTCCCGGCCGAACCGGGAGGCCTGGTCCTCGCCGTCGCCCGCCACCAGGCCGTACGCCTCGTCGAGGAAGAACAGGCCGC
>JBEBXD010000070.1:0-26505 GCA_040391845.1 Tsukamurella paurometabola
GCGACTTCACCGTCGACTGGGTGCACCTCAAGCTCAACGACCAGGCCCAGCGCACCGTGCTGTGCAAGGACCCGTTCCGCAACGTCGACGAGCGGGTCGAGAGGCTCATCGCGTCGATGTGAGCCCGTCGCACACGTAGAACGTAAGATCGACACGTGGCAACTTCGCGGATCGAGCGTCTCACCAACCTGGTGATCTGCCTCCTGTACACGCAACGCCCGCTCGACCGGGACTACATCCGGCAGAACGTGTTCGGGTACGACCCGGACTCCGACGACGAGGCCTTCGAGCGGATGTTCGAGCGCGACAAGGCGGACCTGCGCGAACTCGGGGTGCCCATCGAGGTCGCTCCCGTGTCCCGGATCAACTCGGCCGTCGGCTACCGCATCGCCCTCGACGAGTACGCCCTCGGCGATATCGATCTCGACCCCGAGGAGGCCACCGCGGTGGCGGTCGCGTCGGCCCTGTGGCAGTCGCCCGAGCTGTCCGCCGCCGCGCAGTCCGCGGTGCAGAAGCTGCGCGCCGGCGGCATGGACGTCAACGGCCCCGGGGCGGGGGTGACGCCCGGTATCGCGCCGGACCGCGGCGCGGAGGGCGCGCTGCTGGCGATGCTCGAGGGCGTGGACCGGCGCCGGCAGGTGACCTTCGAGCACCGGGCCAACCCGGCGCAGCCCTACGTGGACCGGACCCTGCACCCGTGGGGCGTGGTCACCTTCCGCGGCAGCGCGTACGCCGTGGGGCACGACGTGGCCCGGGACGCGGTCCGCACGTTCAAGCTCAGCCGCGTCCGCGGCGGGGCGGTCACGAACCGCCCGGCCACCGTCCGCCCGCCCGAGGGATTCGACCTGCACGCGCACGTGCTCGCCACGATCGCGGAGCGGGACCCCGTCGGCACCGCCCGGCTGTGGGTCGCGCAGGGGAAGGGGGACGGGCTGCGCAGGCTCGCCTCGTCCCAGGCCGACGGTGACTTCCGGGGCCGGCCCGGCACGGAGCTGACCGTGGAGATGCGCTCGGTGGACGCCGTCGCCCGCGAGGTCAGCGGCCTCGGCCCGGACGCGGTGGTGCTCGAACCCGCGCAGCTGCGCGACGCCGTCGTCGATCGGCTCACGGCGCTGGCGGCGGTCTCGTGAACGCGCCGTCGAAGCAGCCCAGCCGGCAGATGCAGCGCCTGGCCCGCTGGCTGAACGTGATCCCCTACTTCCGCACCCACCCGGACGCGGACCTCGAGCGCGCCGCCGCGGACCTCGGTGTCACCGTGGCGCAGCTCCGCAAGGACATCACGGGCCTCACGATGTGCGGGCTGCCGGGCATGTTCCCGGGCGATCTCATCGAGATCGATTACGACGAGGACGGCGTGGACATCGAGTTCAGCGCCAAGTTGGACCGCCCGCTCAAGCTGACCGGGCCCGAGGCGGCGTCGCTGCTGCTCGCTCTGCGGGCGCTGGCCGATTCGCCGGGCGTGGCGGATCCCGCGGCCGTGCTCCGGGCGATCGCCAAGCTGGAGGCCGCGGTCGCCGGGGCGGGGCGGGCCACCGTCGCCTCGATCGACGGTGCGGATCCCGAGGAGCCCGTCACCGAGACCGCGAGGATCGCGTCCACCGTGCGGGCCGCGCTCCGCGACGGCCGGGCGCTGCACCTGCGCTACTACTCCGCCACCCGTGATGCCGCCACGGAGCGCGACGTGGACCCGATCGCGCTCGACACCTTCGACGGCCACAGTTATTTGCAGGCCTGGTGCCGCAGCAGCGGGGACCTGCGCATGTTCCGGCTCGACCGGATCGACGAGGCCGTGGAGCTGGACGAGGCCGCCGCCGTCCCGCAGCACGTGGAACCCGCCGCCGGGTTGTTCGACGGTGCCGCGGCCGACGACCTGACCACCGCCACGGTGGAGGTGGGCCCGGGCGCCGCCTGGGCGCTCGAGTACCACCCGTTCACGGTCCAGCCGGGCTCCGGCGGCGCTGACGACGGTGCCGGCAGCGGGACGGTGACCGCGACGATGCGGTACGCCACGCAGGAGTGGATGGTGCGGTTCGTGCTCAGCTTCGGCGGAGACCTGACGGTGCGCGGCCCGCAGTCGCTGGTCGACGCCGTCGCCGCCCGCGCGGCCGCGGGGCTCGCCAACTATTCATGAACCGGACACGCCGGCCCGGAGCATTCCCACAGGAACGGTGCGGGCCCGGTCCGGTAGTCTCGGGGAAGATATTCGCGAACTTAGTGAGGCAGCATCATGGGGCTCACCCATTCTCCTTGGGCATGGATCGTCATCGCGGTCGTCCTTCTCGTACTCTTCGGCGGCAAGAAGCTGCCCGATGCGGCCCGCGGCCTCGGCCGCTCGATGCGCATCTTCAAGAGCGAGATGGAAGAGATGAAGAACGAGGGTGAGAAGGGTGCGGCGGCCAAGCCCCAGCCCCAGGTCGCCGACAAGCCGATCGACGTGCAGACCGTCGATGCGCCGAACCCCTCGGAGGCGGACCGCAGGTCGGCGTAGTCCGCACTCACCCTTGAAGATTCCGTTCGATCCGCGTCGTCGTCGTGCCGTCGTCAACCCCGACGGCACGATGTCGATCGTGGAACACCTCTACGAGCTGCGCACCCGCCTGCTGTGGTCGCTGCTCGCGATCGTCATCACGTCGATCATCGGCTTCTGGTGGTACGGCCACGGCCCGTTCGGCCTGCCCTCCACCGGCCACCTCCTGACCGGCCCCTACTGCGACCTGCCGGCCACCTCCCGCGCCGAGATCACCCGCGACGGCGAGTGCCGCCTGCTGGCGACGGGCGTCTTCGACCAGTTCAACCTGCGGCTCAAGGTCGCGGTGGCCACGGGGGTGCTGCTCGCCTGCCCGGTGTGGCTGTACCAGATCTGGGCGTTCATCGTGCCCGCGCTGCACCGCAACGAGAAGCGCTACACCGCGAGTTTCGTGACCCTCGGCGGGCTGCTCTTCGTCAGCGGCGCCGTGCTCGGCTACTTCATGATCACCAGCGCGTTCAGCTTCTTCCTCACGGTGGGCAACGAGACCCAGGTGACGGCCCTGCAGGGATCGCAGTACTTCAGTTTCGTGCTCACCGTGATGGCCATCTTCGGGGTGAGCTTCGAGCTGCCGCTGTTCGTAATCGCCCTCAACCTGGTCGGGGTGCTGCCCTACACCCGGCTCAAGAAGTGGCGGCGCGGCATGCTGCTGTCGATGTTCATCTTCTCCGCCGTGATCACGCCCTCCGGCGACCCGTTCACCATGCTGGCGCTCGGCGCCGCGCTGGCGGTGCTGCTGGAGCTGTCGATCCAGTTCGCGCGCCTGCACGACCGCATGAAGGCGAAGGCCGCGGTGGGAGGCGACGCCTGGCAGGGCGAGCTGGACGACGAACAGGCCTCGCCGGCACCGTCGGCCCCGCAACCGATCGGCGCCTCCGCCGGTCCCGCGGCGCGCACCGACGTGGCCGCGCCCGCGCCCGTCGGCCGCCCCGAGCGGGTGACCCGCACGTCGATCCCGCGGTCGGGGTTCGATGACGTCCTCTGAGCTGGAGAAGTTCACCGCCGACCTCGCCTTCACCCTGGACCCGTTCCAGGTCCGGGGCTGCGAGGCCCTCGAGGAGGGCAGGGGCGTGCTGGTGTGCGCCCCGACGGGCGCGGGTAAGACGGTGGTCGGCGAGTTCGCCGTGCACCTGGCGCTCGCGGCCGGCACCAAGTGCTTCTACACCACGCCGATCAAGGCGCTGTCCAACCAGAAGCACGCGGAGCTCACCGCCCGGTACGGCGCGCACAACGTGGGCCTACTGACCGGCGACACCTCGATCAACTCCCACGCCCCGGTGGTCGTGATGACCACCGAGGTGCTGCGGAACATGCTGTACGCGAACTCGACCACCCTGGACGGCCTCAGCCACGTGGTGATGGACGAGGTGCATTACCTCGCCGACCGGTTCCGCGGCGCGGTCTGGGAGGAGGTGATCCTGCACCTGCCGCAGGACGTGCGGCTGGTCAGCCTCTCCGCCACCGTGTCGAACGCGGAGGAGTTCGGCGCCTGGATCACGGAGGTCCGCGGCCACACGACGGTGATCGTCGACGAGCACCGGCCCGTGCCGCTGTGGCAGCACATGCTGGTGGGCCGCAAGCTGTTCGACCTGTTCGATACGAAGGCGCTCGCCCGCGGCGATGCCGCGCCGGGCTCGAAGCACCTCGTGCTGGACGCCGATCTGGTGCGCTACGTCAAGCAGCGCGAGGCACTGGACCGCAGCTTCGAACCGGGCATCAACAGCCGCACCGGACGGCGCGCCGGCGGGAACCGGCGGCAGCAGGTGCGCCGGCCGATCCCGCGCCCCGAGGTGATCGCGCTGCTCGACGCCGAGGGGCTGCTGCCCGCCATCACCTTCGTGTTCTCCCGCTCCGGGTGCGAACAGGCGCTCACCCAGTGCCTGCGCTCGCCGGTGGTCCTCACCACCGCGGAGCAGGCCGACGAGATCGGCCGGATCGTCGACAAGCACGTCGCCGAGTTCTCACCCGCGGACCTCGACCTCCTCGGCTACGAGGAGTGGCGCGCCGCTCTGCTCCGCGGATTCGCCGCGCACCACGCCGGCATGCTCCCGGCGTTCCGGCACTGCGTCGAGGAGCTGTTCGTCAAGGGCCTGGTGCGCGCCGTGTTCGCCACCGAGACCCTCGCGCTGGGCATCAACATGCCCGCGCGCACCGTCGTCCTCGAACGGCTCGTCAAGTACAACGGCGAGTCCCACGTGGAACTCACGCCGGGGGAGTACACGCAGCTCACCGGCCGCGCCGGCCGCCGCGGCATCGATATCGAGGGCCACGCGGTGGTGCTGTGGCAGAGCGGGGTGCGCCCGCAGGAGGTGGCCGGCCTCGCCGGCGCCCGCACCTTCCCGCTCATCAGCTCGTTCACCCCCGGCTACAACATGTCGATCAACCTGCTCGACCGGCTCGGACGGGGCGGTGCGGAGCGGCTCCTGGAGGCCAGCTTCGCCCAGTTCCAGGCCGACCGGTCCGTGGTGGGGCTGGCCAAGCGGGTCGAGCGGGGCCGCACGGAGCTGACCGCGTTGGGGGAGCGCATCACCGAGGCCGCGGGCGGCGCCGACTACCTCGAGTACGTCCGCCTGCGCGAGGCCGTGCGGGCGCGGGAGCGGTCGCTGCGCCGCGACCACATCGCCGACCGCCGCGACGGCGCCGCCACCGCGCTCGCCGCACTGCGACGCGGCGACGTGATCGCCATGACCGGCGGGCGGCGCCGCGGACTCGCGCTGGTCGTGGAGCCGTCCGGCGACCCGCGCGATCCCAAACCCATGGTGATCACCGAGAGCGGCTGGGCGGGCCGCGTCGGTGCGAGCGATTTCGTCGGCGAGGTGAGCGTGCTCGGGACTCTCCGGGTGGCCAAGAACGCCGACTACCGCTCGGGCCGGGGCAAACGCGATCTCGCCTCCACCCTGCGCAACAGCGCGATCTCCGCGCCCAAACGGCAGGCCAAGGCGAATCGCCCGGCGTCGACGGACGCCGAACTGGCGGACCTGCGCGCCCGGATGCGGGCCCACCCGGCGCACACCGGTCAGCGGGCGCCCGAGCTCGACCGGCTCGCCGAGAAGTACGCCCGGCTGGAGCGGGAGGTCACCGCATCTGCGGCGACGGTCCGCGCCACCACGTCGTCCCTGGCCGTCACGTTCGAGCGGATCATCGCGCTGCTGACCGACCGCGGGTACATCGCGGACGGCGACGGCGGCCCCGAGCTCACGGAGGCCGGCCACCGGCTGGCCCGGGTCTACAGCGAATCGGACCTGCTGGTGTGCGAGTGCATCGAGGACGGGGTCTTCGACGGCCTCGGCCCGGCCGGGCTGGCCGCGGTGGTCAGCGCGCTGGTCTTCGAGTCCCGCGGCGAACGCGGCGGCATGCTGCTCACCGGCGAGAAGGTGCCCGGCGCCGTGCGGTCGGCCGTCCGCGACATCGCCGACCGCTGGACCGACATCGTCGCCGCCGAGGCCGCGCACCGCCTCGAACCGAGCCGCGAACCGGACATCGGTTTCGTCGCGCCGATGCACCAGTGGGCCGACGGCGGCACGCTGGCCGCGGTGCTGCTCGCGGCGGGCGAACGGGGACGGCCTCTCCCGGCAGGCGATTTCGTGCGCTGGTGCCGACAGGTGATCGACCTGCTCGATCAGATCAAGCAGACCTCGTTCGAGACCCGCCCGGGACTGGCCACCACGGCGACGGCGGCGATCGCCGCGGTCCGGCGCGGCGTGGTCGCGGAATCGGGCTGATGATCGGGTATCTTGACCCAAGAGGCGAACGTCGTGGGCCCGCCGGCCGGGCGACAGGGGAGGAAGTGGACACATGAGCAACCCGCAGGATCCCAACCAGTGGGCGCAGCAGGGCTGGCAGCAGCCCGGCCAGCAACCCCAGCAGGACCCGACCCAGATCTCGCAGCAGTACGGGCAGCAGCCCGGATACGGCGCGCCGTCGGGTGAGCAGACCCAGATCAACCCCCAGTACCAGGGCGGCCAGTGGGGCCAGCAGCCGCAGGGCGGCCAGCAGTTCGGCGGCGGGTACCAGCAGCAGCCCTCGCAGTTCGGGCAGGAGCAGTTCGGCCAGCAGCCGGGGCAGCCCTCCCAGTTCGCGGGGCAGCAGTTCAATCAGCAGTTCGGCCAGGGACCGATGCCGGGCGCCCCGAAGAAGTCGAAGACGGGCCTCATCGTGGGCCTCGCCGCCGCCGCGATCATCGTGATCGTGGTCATCGTGCTGCTGGTGGGCTGGCTGACGGGCGCCTTCTTCGGGAAGAAGTTCGACAACGCCAAGGTCAACGAGGGCGTCACGAAGGTCCTGACCGACACCTACAACGAGTCGGACACCAAGGACGTCTCCTGCGCCACGGACGGCGTCAAGGTCAAGGCGAACGAGACCTTCACCTGCACCGCCACCATCGGCGGCAAGGAGAAGACCGTCCAGGTCAAGGTCCTCGACGACGAGGGCAAGTACCAGGTGGGCGCGCCCAGCTGATCCCCCGGGCCGGGCCCGCCGGCTCAGCCCGCCAGGGCGGCGAGCAGCCGCTCCACCTGCGCTCCGATCCGCAGTTCCTCGGCCAACTCGGCCAGGCGCTGCGGATCGCGTGCCCGCGTGGGCAGTGCATCGGAACCCGAGAGCGCCACGTCGGCGTCCCGCTGCACCCACACCACGTCCCAGGCGGCGTCGAGGTAGTCGCCCGACGCCGTGATGGACGCCGCGGCGCGGGCCGCCAGCGGCGAGGGGCTCTGCGCCGCCGCCTCCCGGATCGCCGCCAGCGAACCGTACTGCAGCAACAGCTTCGACGCCGTCTTCTCCCCGATGCCGGGAACGCCGGGCAGGCCGTCGGACGGGTCGCCGCGCAGCAGCGCCAGCTCGGCGTAGGCCTCCCCGGCCCGATCCAGCGGCAGCCCGTACTTCTCGGCGACCTCCGCGGGCCCGAACATCTCCGCCTTCGCGATGCCGCGGCCGATGTACAGGCAGCGCACGCCCGGCGCGGTGTCGTCGGCCACCTGCAGCAGGTCCCGGTCTCCGGAGACCACGATCACCGGGTCCCGCGTCTCCCGCGCGGCGAGGGTGCCGAGCACGTCGTCCGCCTCCAGCCCGACCGCGCCGCCGGTGGCGATCCCGACGGCGTCGAGCACCTCCAGGATCATGTCCACCTGCGGCGAGAGGGTGTCCGGGACTTCCTCCTCACTTCCGTCGCCCTCTTCGGCCACCCGGTGCGTCTTGTAGCTCGGCAGCAGCTCCACCCGGAACGCGGGGCGCCAGTCGAGGTCGAGGCACGCCACGAGCCGCCCGGGGCGGTGCGTGGCGATCAGCTGGGAGGTCATGTCGAGGAAGCCGCGCAGCGCGTTCACCGAGCGCCCGTCGGCCGCGGTCACCTTGTCCGGGATCGCGTAGTAGGCGCGGAACCACAGCCCCGCGGAGTCCAGCAGCATGAGGGGGCGCGCATCGTTCGTCACGGGAAGCATGGTGTCACAATCGGGGGATGACGCACTTCCCTTCCCAGGTGTACGCGACCCGTCTCCTCAAGGCCCGGAAGCTCGCGACGACCGCGGGGACCCCGCTCGTCATCACCCCCGGGCCCGATCTCGCCTACCTCACCGGCATCGTCAGCGAATCCTTCGAGCGCCTCACCGCGCTCGTGGTCTCCGAGACCGGGTTCGGGCTGGTCGTCCCGCGCCTGGAACTGGCGATCCTCAACGATTCCGCCGTCCCGGGCCTGGCCGGGGCGGGCGTGGAGCTCACCGTCCACGACTGGGTCGACGGTGACGATCCGTACGCCCTCGTCCTCGGGCTGCTGTCCGGTTCGACGACGGTGGCCGTCGCGGACGCCGTGCCCGCCCTGCACCTGGTGCCGCTCCTGGACCGCGGGCTGACGGTGCGCCTCGCGACGGACGTGCTGCGCCGGCTGCGGATGATCAAGGACGACGCCGAGATCGCCGAGCTTCGGGCGGCGGGCGCGGCGATCGACCGGGTGCATGCCCGGGTGCCGGAGATCCTCCGCGTGGGCCGGACCGAGCGGGAGGTGGCGGCGGACATCGCCGCCGCCATCGTCGAGGAGGGGCACAGCGAGGCGGCGTTCATCATCGTCGGTTCCGGCCCGCACGGCGCCGATCCGCATCACGAGGTCTCGGACCGGGTGATCGAGGCCGGCGACGTGGTGGTCGTCGACATCGGCGGGCCGCTGCCGTCCGGCTACAACTCCGACTGCACCCGCACCTACGCGATGGGGGAGCCTGCGGCGGAAGTCGCCGAGCAGTACGCGCTGCTCGAGCGGGCGCAGCGGGCGTCGGTGGAGGCCGTGCGGCCGGGCGTCACCGCGGAGGCGATCGACGCCGCCGGCCGGGACGTGCTCGCCGCCGCCGGGCTGGGCGAGTTCTTCCTGCACCGCACCGGGCACGGCATCGGTCTGTCGGTGCACGAGGAGCCGTACATCGTGGCGGGCAACGGGATTCCGGTCGAGGCGGGGATGGCCTTCTCCATCGAGCCGGGCGTCTACTTCCGCGACCGGTGGGGCGCGCGGATCGAGGACATCGTGATCGTCACCGACGACGGCTGCGAGCCGGTGAACACCCGGCCGCACGGCCTCATCGTGCTCTGAGCCGCCGGACGAGGAACATGTACTAGACTAGGTACATGTCGATGAAGCGCACGAACGTCTACGCGGACCCCGCGGACCTCGCGCTGATCAAGCAGGTCGCGGAGCAGCGCGGCGTGTCCGAGGCCGAGATCCTCCGAGAGGGCGTTCATCTCGCAGCCCTCGGAGCGCGCGTCTGGGAGGAATCTCTCGTGGCCGATGAGGAGACGGTCGACCTGGGTGGGCCCGTGCGCCGGCCCGACATCCGCGCCGCGTTCAACGCTGCGGACGCCCACACCGCATGACGCTGGGCCTCATCGCCGTTGCGGACACTTCGGGCCTACTCGCCACGTTCAACAGGTCGGACCCCGAGCACGCCGCGGCACAGGAGGCGGCGAACCGGTGTGGACTGCTCGTCGTCAGTGCGATCGTCCTCACCGAATTGCATTACATGGCCCGGACCCGGGCCGGCGGCTCTGCGGCCGACCACATCCTCGGCGTCGTTCTCCGGCGTGTGGAGCAACAGCGCATGGAGATCGCCCGGACGACAGGCGCCCAGCTACGGACGGCGCTCTCGACACGCGCGCGATACTCGGCGCTCGACCTCGATCTGGCAGACGCGGTGAACGTGGTGGTCGCTGCGGAGTATCGCACCGAGTCGATACTGACACTGGATCGGCGCGACTTCCGCGCAATCACGCCCTTGACCGACCACGCCGCGTTCCGGCTTCTGCCGGACGATCTCTAGGGCCGCATCGCCGACGAGCCGAGCACCCGGGCGATGTCGATCTCGATGACCACGCGCTTGGGGTTCTCCCGCGGCGGCTTGTACCGCGCCGTGTGCCGCGCCTCGGCGTCGCGCACCGCACCCGCGTCGGCCACCACGCGCGCCGGCCCCTCCAGGGTGAGCCACCGCGCACCGTCGACCTGGGTGAGCGCGGCGTAGCCGCCCCGGGCCGCGTTGCGCGCCTTCTGGCTGTCGCCGGAGGTGATGACCCGGGCGGTCCCGGTGCCGGGGTCGTAGGTGAAGGCGATCGCCACGGTGTGCGGGGTACCGTCGGCGCGTAGCGTGCTGAGGGTGGCGAGATGCCGCTCGGTGACGAAGGCGAGGGCGGCGGCGTTCAATTCCTGCACCGTCTCACCGTAGTCTGGTCCGGTGACGGACAGGATTCCCGACGGTGCGGTGCTCCTCCTCGGCGGGCGCAGCGAGGTCGGCCTTGAGGTGGCGCGGCGGATCGCCCCGGGCCGCGACGTGATCCTCGCCGCCCGCCGGTCCGAACACCTGGACGAGCAGATCGCGGTACTGCGGGCCGCCGGTGCGACGGGGGTGACTGCGGTCGAGTTCGACGCCGAACGGCTCGGGGAGCACACGGCGTTCCTGGACGAGGTGGTGGACCGGTCCGGGCGGATCGGGGTGGCGATCGTGGCGTTCGGGATCCTCGGGGACCAGGCGCGCGCGGAGGCCGATCCGGCGCACGCCGTGCAGATCGCGCAGGTCGACTACACGGCGCAGGTGTCGATCCTGCTCACGCTCGCGAAGGTGATGCGCGCCCAGGACGACCGCGAGGGCGGGCGGGGAGCGATCGTCGCCTTCTCCTCGGTGGCGGGCGTGCGGGTGCGCAGGGCCAACTACGTGTACGGCAGCACTAAGGCGGGCCTCGACGGCTTCGTGCAGGGATTCACGGATTCCCTGCACGGCACCGGGATCCAGGTGCTGCTGGCCCGCCCGGGGTTCATCGTGGGCGCGATGACGCGCGAGCTCATGGCGTCCGGGGTGAAGCCGGCGCCCTTCAGTCGCACCGCGCCCCAGGTCGCCGAGGCCACGGTGCACGCCCTGCGCCGCGGGCGCCGTGCGGTGTGGATCCCCGGGCTGTTGCGCCCGCTGTACGCCGGCCTGCGGTTCGTACCGCAGCCGATCTGGCGGCGGTTACCGCGATGACGGTGACGGTGGTCGGCATCGGCGCCGACGGCTGGCCCGGCCTCACAGACGCCGCGCGACGGGAACTGCTGGACGCGAAGGTGATCCACGGCGCGCCGCGGCAGATCGACTACCTCCCGAAGGGGCTCGCCGCCGAGGTGGCGCGGCCCTGGCCGTCCCCGATGCTCCCGGCGATCGACGACCTCGCGGACGGCGTGCACGTGCTGGCCAGCGGCGACCCGATGTTCTACGGCGTCGGCGCCACCCTCGCCCGGCGCCGGCCGGACCTGGATCTGCGGGTGATTCCGCACTTCTCGTCGTTCGCGCTGGCCTGCGCCCGCCTGCGGTGGCCCGCCGAGGACGTCACGGTCGTCTCCGCGGTGGCCCGGGACCCGTCGCCGCTCGTGCGGGCGGTCCGCGCCGGCCGGCGCACCATCGTGCTCAGCGAGTCCGGGGCGACGCCCTTCGCCGTCGCGGGCCTGCTGCGGGACGCCGGCCTGCACGCCACCGTCACGGTGCTGGAACAGTTGGGCGGCGCGCGGGAGAAGGTGCGGCCCTTCCGGAAGGGCCTGCGGATCGACGACCTCAACGTCCTGGCGATCGAACCCGCCGGGCCCGCAGCGGAGTTCGAGTTCGAGCACGACGGGCAGATCACCAAGCCGGACGTCCGCGCGATCACGGTGGCCGCGCTCCGGCCGACCGCGGGATGGATCTGGGACTTCGGCGCCGGCTCCGGATCGGTGGGGATCACCTGGGCGCTGCAGGGCGGGGGCTCCGTGGTCGCGGTGGAGCGCCGGGAGGACCGCGCGGAGCGGGTGGCGCGCAACGCGGCCCGGGCGGGGGTGCCGCTGGAACTGGTGGTGGGCGACTCCGCGGACCTGACCGCCGAGATGCCCGTTCCCGATGCGATCTTCATCGGCGGCGGTCTCACGGAGACCCTGGCCGCCGCCTGCGTGGGGGTGCTGCCGCCCGGCGGGCGACTCGTGGCGAACACCGTGACCGTGGAGGGGCAGGCGCTGGCGGCCGCCCTACGCGCCCGGTACGGCGGCGAGCTGCGCAGTACCACGGTGGCCGACCTGGAACCGCTCGGCGCCGGCACCGCGTGGCGCCCGCGGCGCCCGGTGGTGCAGTGGGTGTACCGGAAAGGCGAAGCGTGACCGTCTACTTCATCGGTGCCGGGCCGGGCGCCCCCGACCTGCTGACGCTGCGCGCCGCGGACCTGCTGGCGCGCTGCTCCGTGTGCCTGTACGCGGGTTCGCTGGTGCCGGCGCAGGTGCTGGACCGGTGCCCGCGGGATGCGGAGCTGATCGATACGGCGCGGATGCCGCTGCCCGACATCGTGGATGCGATGGTCGCCGCGCACGCGCAGGGCCGCGACGTGGCCCGCCTGCATTCGGGGGACATCGCGCTGTACTCGGCCTTCACCGAGCAGGCCCGCCGACTCGATGCGGCGGGGGTGCCGTACGAGATCGTGCCGGGCGTGCCCGCGTTCGCCGCCGCGGCCGCCGCGCTGGGCACCGAGCTGACGGTTCCCGGTGTGGGCCAGTCGCTGCTGATCACCCGGGTCTCTACGCTCTCCACCGACATGCCGGCGGGGGAGGATCTGGCCGCGCTGGCCCGGACCGGCGTCACGCTGGCGCTGCACCTGGCGGCGCATCGCGCGCAGGCCATCGTGGACGATCTGGTGCCGCACTACGGGGCCGACTGCCCGGTGGCGGTGGTCGCGTTCGCGAGCCGCGACGACGAGCGGATCGTGCGCTGCCGGCTCGCGGAGCTGGCGGACCGGCTCCGTGCGGAGGGCATCACGAAGACCGCGGTGATCTTCGTGGGACGGGTGCTGGCGAACGACCTGGGGGCGGAAGCGGCGCAGGAGAGCTACCTCTACTCCGCGCGGCGCCTGCGGGCGCCGGGGGCGAGCCACTGATGCCGCCTCCTCCGCGGCGCCGCGTGCTGATCCTCGGCGGGACCGCCGAGGCTCGCGAGCTGGCCCGGCTGCTGCACGAGGACAGCCGGTTCACGGTGCTCAGCTCGCTCGCCGGCCGCGTCGCGAATCCCCGGCTGCCGGTGGGGGAGACGCGGATCGGCGGGTTCGGCGGACCGTCGGGCCTGAGGGCGTTCCTGGCGGCCGAGGGCGTCGACGTGCTCGTGGACGCGACCCATCCGTTCGCCGCCACGATCTCCCGCAACGCGGCCGTCGCCGCCGGCCGCGCCGGCCGCGCCGGCGTTCCCCTGCTCGCGGTGGTGCGGCCGCCGTGGTCACCGGAGCCGGGTGACCGCTGGACAACGGTGCCGACGGTGGCCGTCGCCGCGACCGAGCTGGCCGGGCGCGCGCCCACCCGGGTGCTGCTGACGACCGGCCGGCAGGACGTGGGCGAGTTCGCTCGTCTCGACGGGCACTGGTTCCTGGTGCGCGTGGTGGACGCACCGTCGGGACCGCTGCCGCGCCTCCACGTGCTGCTGCGCGACCGCGGACCGTACACCCTGGACTCCGAGCGGGAGCTCCTGCGGGAGAACGGTATCCGGGTCCTGGTCACCAAGAACAGCGGAGGCGGCCTGGTGTCGGCGAAGCTGGCCGCGGCCCGCGAGCTGGGCATCGAGGTGATCGTGGTGGACCGGCCCGCGCGCCCCGAGGGAATCCCGTCGGTGCCGACGGCCGCGGACGCGTACGCGCGCCTGCTCGCCGCGCCCTGATTCACAACCGGAGCTTGTGGATCAGCAGGGTTTTCGAGCGGCGGAGGCGATCGTGCGCCCCTACGATGGCGGCATGACGAACATCGAGATCCCCAGTCCGGTCGCCGAGTTCATCGAGCGCGTCAACGCCGGCGACGAGGCCGCGTTCCTCGACGCGTTCACCGCGGAGGGCTTCGTCGACGACTGGGGTCGCGTGTTCACGGGCCGCGACGCCATCCAGGGCTGGAGCTCCGTCGAGTTCATCGGCTCCAAGGGGGTGCTGACGCCGGAGGTGGTCACCGTCGACGGCGACACCGTGACGGTCACGGGCGATTGGCGCAGCAACCACGCCAACGGCCGCAGCGAGTTCACCTTCGCCGTCGCCGGCGACGAGCTCGCGTCGATGACGATCCGCGAGGGCTGACGCCCGACCGCGGTAGCGGGCATGATCGAGGGATGACAGCTGCTGTTCTGGCCCTGCACTGGCAGGTGAACGTGATCGAGCCGGAGGGCTTCTTCGGCCCCATGCTGGCGGCCCCCGTGGCGGAGTCCGGGGTCGTCGACAGGGCGGCCGGGTTCCACGACGCGGCCCGCGCGGCGGGCGTGCCGGTGATCTTCACCCGCTTCACGGTGCCGGAGGGGGAGGGTGATCTGGTGCGGAACACCGCGTTCATGCAGGCGGTGGGCGACGCGCAGGAGGCGTTCCGCCCGGGCGCCGACGGTGCCCGGATCATCGCCGCCATGGCCGACCAGCCGACGGCGGTCTACGACAACCAACGACTCTCCGGCCTCGCGGGCCCGGCCACGGAGTGGCTCGCCGAGCACGGGATCGACACGCTGTACATCACCGGCGTCGCGACCAACCTCACCGTCGAGCAGACCGCGCGGCACGGCACCGACCTGGGACTGCTCGTGCACGTCGTGGGCGACTGCACCGCTGCCGGCGATCCGGCGGTGCATGCCGCCTCACTGGCCAACCTCGACCTCGCCACCGCGGGGGTGCTGACGGCCGCGCAGGCGGTGGGGCGGTTCGGGATCTGACGCGTCAGCGTAGCTTGGCGCCGTAGGCGTGCGTGATCGCCAGGACCAGCAGAACCCGCCGATCCGCGACCATGACCGCGCGGTACTCGCGCCAATCGGGGTGCTCCCCTGCGCCGCGCCGGTAGTAGTCGACGAGGGCGTCCACTTCGGGCCCGTCGGGATCGGTGGACGGGCCCACGAGCGTCGCCGTCCCCTCCGCCGTCGCCCAGGTATAGCCGTCGGAGCTGGTGAACTCGATCGCTGCGCGCGGGTCCCGGCGCAGGTTGGCTTCCTTCGCCCGACCGGCGGTCATGGACACCAGGATCCGGTCGCCGTCGGCGTCGTACACCGAGGTGACCGGCGAGAGCTGCGGCATGCCGTTGGCCCGGAGTGTCGCGAGGACGCCGATGCGGCTGTCGGCGATGAGCGTGCGGGGATCGAATGGTGCCGGTGCCATGGTCGGTCCAACGTCCCGCCGGACCCGGTTGTTCCGGGGCCGGCGGGACGGGCGCGCTCACACTGTGACGTCGTCCCGACGGCTGTCGGGGAGCGATGCGCCGTGCCGCCGTTCCCAGCCGATGCTCGCGGCCGCGAGCAGCGCACCGGCGCCGCTGAGGGCGACGCCGATCCACACCGGGGAGGTGGGTCCACCGCCGGCGCTGATGCCGGCGCCTCCCAGTTGCGCACCCACGGCGTTGCCGAGGTTGAAGGCGGCGATGTTCGCGGACGAGGCGATCAGCGTGGCGGTGCCGGCGTTGCGCAGCACCCGCAACTGCAGGGCGGGCACCGTCGCGAAGCCGATGAGCCCCATGACGGCGAGCGACACGGCGACGAGCGGCTTCGAGCCGGAGAACAGCGCGACGGCCGCGATACCGAGAGGCAGGAGCACGGCGAAGGTCTGGAGCGCCCGGTCCGCGTTGCGGTCGGCGGCGCGGCCGCCCACGAGGTTGCCCGCGAAGAGGCCGACCCCGAACAGCACGAGGAGCCACGGGATCGCGGAGGCGCCGAATCCGGACACTGAACGCAGCAGCGGCTCGATGTACGTGAACGCGCCGAACAGGCCGCCGAAGACGAGGGCCGTGACGGCGCAGGCGATCCAGATCGACGGGCGGAGCAGGACCCGGAGCTGAGTGCGGACCGAGGTCGTCTCGGCGGGCAGGTTCGGCACGAGCGCGGCGATCGCCGCCATCGCCACGATCCCGATCACGGCGACGGCCACGAAGGTCGCGCGCCAACCGAACCGGTGACCGAGCGCGGTACCGGCGGGCACACCGAGCACGTTCGCAACGGTGAGTCCCGCGAACATGAGGGCGATCGCGGAGGCCTGCCGGTCGGGGTTGACGAGGCGCGCCGCGAGCACGGCGCCGATGCCGAAGAAGCCGCCGTGGCACAGCGCCGCGAGGATCCGTCCCGCCATGACGAGCTCGTACGTGGACCCGGCGGCGGAGAGGGAGTTCCCGGCGACGAACAGCGCGAGCAGGATGAGCAGCGCCGTCCTCGGAGGCCGTGCGACGAGCGCCAGCGTCACGGTGAAGGCGCCGACCACGACGCCCAACGCGTACCCGGTCACCAGCCCGCCGGCGACGGGAATGCTGACGCCGAGGTCGGTCGCGACGTCGGTGAGGAGTCCGGTGATGGAGAACTCCGTGAGACCGATCCCGAAGCCGCCCATCGCGAGGGCGAGCAGGCCGGGATGCAGGCGCCGGTCCGTGGTGGTCGTCATCGTGCTCCGTTCAGGGTGTCTGCGGGCAGCGCCGATCGCCCGGAATGGCGTCCAGTGGCGCTGCGGTGGGTGGTGGGGTCGGGAGAGAGAGTCAGTCGGCGACGCGGTGGCGGAGCAGGGTGAGCGCGTCGTCGTGGGGACTGCCGGGGGCGGCGCTGAAGGCGATCATGCGGGCGCCGTCGGATTCGGGGAGGTGCAGCATCTGATAGCAGAGGTCGATGCGGCCGACCCACGGATGCTGGAACTGCTTGAGCCCACTGGTGCACAGTTCGACGGCCTGCATCGCCCACAGGCGCGCGAAGTCCCGGTCGAGCACGAGCTCGCCGAGCAGGCGGCGGAGCGCCTCGTCGTCCGGGAACTGCGCGGCGACCCAGCGGAGGGAGGCGACGGCCAGCTCGGCCTCGTGGTCCCAGTCGACGTACAGGGAACGGACCTCGGGGTCGAGGAAGATCTGGCGCACCTTGTTCGGCGGAGGGTCGACGTGCACGTCGGCGTGGGGAACGTGCGGGGCGATCACGGCGTTGCCGAGGCGGTTCCACGCAAGCACGTCCTGGTTGCGCGAGAGCACCACCGCGGGGGTGTCCATCGCGTCGACGAGCTGCCGTACGCCGGTGAAACCGCGACCGTCGCGGTTGATGGGTGCCGCGCGTTCGCCGGACGGGTGGGCCAGTTCGAGGAGATGCAGGCGCTCGACTTCACTGAGCCGGAGCGCACGGGCGAGGGCGCTGAGCACCTCGTCGGAGGGATTGCCGGCTACGCCCTGTTCGAGGCGAGTCAGGTAGTTGACCGAGACTCCTGCGAGATCGGCCAGTTCCTCGCGGCGCAGGCCCGGGACGCGGCGACGGCCGTAGGTGGTGAGGCCCAGGTCGTCGGCGTCCACGGCGGCCCGGCGGGACCGGAGGAAGGAGCCCAGAGTCGGAGCGGTCTCATCGATCATGTCCCCGAGTCTGGTCGACGTCCCGCGTGGTTGCCTGCCCCTGTGAGGGGCAGGCTCCGCGACGGGATATCAAGGCAGGTCAGGAGCCTTCGCAGATCCGGATCTCCCGGACCGCGCCGTCGCCCAGGGCGGCGAGCGCCTCCTGGTAGGCGGGGGAGTCGTGCGTGGCGATGGCCTGCTCCAGGCTGTCGAACTCGATCACGGTGGTGCGCTCGATCTTCCCCGCCTCGTACGCGACCGCCGCCTGGCCGCGCACGATGAACCGTCCGCCGCCCGCGATGATCGCCGGGCCCCCGATGGCGGAGTAGGCCGCCATCTTCTCCGGGTCCTTGATCTCCTGGTAGAACCCGATCCAGTACGCCTTCGCCATGTCCGTCTTCCTCTCTCGATGCCGTCGTCTCGAAATCCGACGTCTCAGTACCTACGGGGAGTGTGCACGATCCGCCCGCCCGGACGCTCGGTGACCTCCGTCCGCGACGACCCGACGATGAGCAGGCAGCGCATGTCCACCCGCTCGGTGTCGAGCGCGCCGAGCGTGGTCACCGTCAGCTCCTCCTCGGACCCGCCGACGGCGCGGCCGATCACCACCACCGTCTCGGGCGCGCGCACCTCGAGCAGCACCTCGCGCATGCGCACGAGCTGCTCCCGGCGCGTCGCCGACGCCGGGTTGTACACGGCCAGAGCCAGGTCCGCCGCGGCGACGGCCCGCAGTCGCTCCTCGATGACCTCCCAGGGCTTGAGGTAGTCCGAGAGCGACAGCACGGCGTAGTCGTGGCCGAGGGGGGCGCCGACGCGGCTCGCGACGGCGTTCGCCGCCGTCATCCCCGGCAGGACCCGCACCGGAACGTCCTGCAGCGCGGGGTCGGCGGCCACCTCGGCGACGGCGGAGGCCATCGCGAACACCCCGGGATCGCCCGAGCTGACCACCGCGACGCGGGCGCCGCCGGCCGCGAGTTCGAGGGCGTGCCGCGCCCGCTGGGCCTCCACCCGGTTGTCGGAGGCGTGCACCCGCTGGCCGGGGCGCGGCCGGATCCGGTCCGTGTAGGTGGTGTAGCCGACGATGTCCGTGGCCTCCGACAGCTCGTGCCGCACCTCCGGCGTCGTCCACGCCTCATCGCCCGGGCCGAGCCCCACCACCACGACCTCGCCGCGGGGCGCGGCGGCCGGGGCGTTGATCCGGCCGGGCACCAGCACCGTCGCGAAGTACGGCACGTCCTCCGCGCTCACCTCGGCCAGGGCGAGCACCCGCTGGTCGGCGCGGCGGGCGCGCTCGACGTACCACGCGGAGTCCGCCCGGTCCGCGGCGTGCAGCGCGGCGTCCACCGCGGGGAACGTCCGGCCCAGCTTCATGATCGCGGCGGCGTCGGTATCGGCCAGCCGGCGGCGCAGCTCCGGCTCGGGGAGCGTGCCGGGCAGCACGGTGAGGACCTCGTCCGCCTCGACCATCGGGAGGCCCGTGGCGCCGTCCGCGGCGCTGACGGAGGTGTCGCCCGGCACCTCCACGCACTCGCACCGGTCGCGGAGCCGCTTGTGCATGTGCATGTAGGAGCTGTAGAACATCGGATCGCCCTCGGCGAGCAGCGCGACGTTCCGCCCGGCGGCGAGGTGTTCGGCGAGCTCCTCGGCCGCGACGGCGTAGAAGTCGTCGAGCGCCCCCCGGTAGCCGCCGGGGTGATCGGTGGTCTCCGTGGTCACCGGGTACATCAGCCGGATCTCGGTCTGGCCCTCACGGAGATAGGGGGCGGCGCAGGCCCGCGCGTTCGAACGGCCGTGCCGCGCACTGTGATACGCCACCACATCGGCCTCGGTGATCAGCCGGGCGGCCTTCACCGTCACCAGCTCGGGGTCGCCGGGGCCGACGCCGAGGCCGTACAGGATTCCTCGTCCGGACCGAGATTCCTCGCCGCTCACAGCTCCTCCTCCCGTGCGAGAGCGTTGAGCGCCGCGGCGGTGATCGCGCTGCCGCCCCGCCGGCCCCGCACCGTGATGTACTCGACGCCGAGTGCCGCGGCCTCGGCGATCAGCGCGTCCTTCGATTCGGCGGCGCCGATGAAGCCCACCGGAATCCCCACCACCACCGCGGGTTTCGGCGCGCCGTCGGCGAGCATCTCCAACAGGTGGAACAGCGCCGTGGGGGCGTTGCCGATCGCGACCACCGCGCCGTGAAGCTTCTCGCCCCACAGGTGCAGTGCGGCGGCGGTGCGCGTGGTGCCCAGCTCCGCCGCCAGCGCGGGGACCCGGGGATCGCGCAACAGGCACAGCACCTCGTTGTCGGCGGGCAGCCGGGTGCGGGTCACGCCGTGCGCCACCATGTTCGCGTCCGCGAGGATCGGCGCGCCGGCCAGCAGCGCCGCCCGACCCGCCGCCACGGCGCCGCGCGAGAGGCGGATGTCGCGGTCCAGGTCGGTCTGCCCGGCGGCGTGGATCATGCGGACCGCCACCGTCTCCGCGTCACCGGCCAGCGCCGAGAGGTCGGCCTCGGCGCGGATGGTCGCGAACGATCGCCGGTAGATCTCGGCGCCGTCGGTGAGGTAGTCGTGCACCCGGGAAGTCTATGCTCCGGTCCCCGCGGGGCGGCCCTCGGGAACGACGATCCGGCGGTGTTCGCCGGACGGTGCTCCGCACCCCCGCTCGCACGCGACCACGTGGACGCGCTCACCATCGGCGATCTCGCCCGCGACCTCGGCGGCGCGGGCCAGCGAATCGCCCTCGGCGCTGGCGCACCCGTGGTCGCCCACGCACGCGCTCACCCGCAGCAGCGGGGCGTTCGCGTCGAAGATCAGGCCCATCGGCGCGAGCACCCGGACCACCGTCTCGGCGGCGCCCTCGTCGAGCCCGTGCAACTGCAGCGTCCGCCACGGGGTCACCGTGATCGGGTGGTCCACGGCCGCCACGAACCGCGCGGTGCGGGGGTCGAGTCGCCCGAGCGGCACGCCCGCGCCGAGGACGACGGTGCCGTCGGGCCGGTCGAACCAGCCGACCGCGGGCGGGGGAGGCCCGGGCACCGTGCGGGGCCCGGTGAGCGTGCCGCCGAGCTCGGCGGCGATCCGGGCGGCACCGTCGGCCAGGTCCCGCAGCCGCCATTCGTCGTCGCGGAGTGCGACGAACGCGTGCGCCGCCTCCAGCAGCACGGTGACCGTGCCGGGCAGATCGGTCGGGCGACCGTCGAGATGCAGTGCGCCGTTCCGGGATTCGACATCGGCGGCGAGCGAGGCTACGTCGCCGGTCCCGTCGTCGAGGGCGAACAGGAACCGCCCCGGGAGCGCCGCGAGGGCGGGCGCGGCCACCAGAGCGGCGTCGAGCACCGCCGCGGCCTCCCGGAGGTCATCGGAGAAGGGGGAGGCGACGATGTTGCGTACCCGCTCGTGCGTCGGCGAGGGCAGCAGTCCGGCCGCGGCGAGGCGGGCGCGGGCGGCGTCGACGTCGCCGATACCGCGTACCTGCACGTTGCCGCGGGAGGTCAACTCCAGCGGCCGGTCGCCGGCGAGGTCCGCGAGGTCCTCCAGCTGGCCGGCGGCGAGGCGTCCGCCCGGGAGGCGGACGCGCACCAGCGCACCGTCGGCGGCCCGGTGCGGCCTCAGCACGCCCGGGCAGCGATCCGGTTCCCGCGCGGCGATCAGCTCTCCTCGACGTACACCGGCGGCAACGTGATCACGTGGCCGGCGTAGGCGAGGCCGGAGCCGAACGCCATGACCAGCGCGGTCTGGCCGGGCTTCGCCTTGCCGGTGCGCAGCAGCTCCTCGACGGCGAGCGGGATGGACGCGGCGGACGTGTTGCCGGTGGTCACGATGTCCTCGGCGATCACGCAGTCGTCGCGCAGTTCGAGCGCCTTGATCAGCACCTGTGTGATGCGCAGGTTCGCCTGGTGCGGCACGAACACGTCGATGTCGGTGGAGGTGAGGCCGGCGAGCTTGAGGGCCTCCTGGCAGGCGGGGAGCAGCGCGGTGGCCGCCCAGCGGAATACCTTGCGGCCCTCCATACGCAGGAACGGGCGGACCGGCGCCTCGGTCGTGGTGTCGTCCCGGAAGGCGTGCACCTCGTCGAAGTAGGTTCCGAAGTCCTTGTCCTGGTAGATCGCGCCCGTGTACTCGCCGTCGGCGCCCCACGAGGCCTGGGAGATGCCCACCTCCTCGGTGGGTCCGATCACGGCGGCGCCGGCACCGTCGGCGAAGATGAACGCGCAGGTGCGGTCCTCGGGAGAGATGAGGTCGGACAGCCGCTCCACGCCGACGACCACGACGTACCGGGCGGTGCCCGCGCGAATCAGATCGGTGCCGACGGCCGCGGCGGTGGTGAACCCGGAGCAGCCGGCGGTGATGTCGAACGCGGGGATGCCGGTGCGGCCCAGTTCCTTGGCGATCTGGGGCGCCAGCGAGGGGCCCAGCTCCAGCCGGGTGTTGGTCGCGGAGATCACGCAGTCGACCAGTTCGGGATCGATGTTGGCGGCCTTGATCGCCCGCTCGGCCGCCTTCACCGACATCGCGAGGATGGTCTCGTCGTCCTCGGCGAAGTGCCGGGACTCGATGCCGGAGCGGGTCTTGATCCACTCGTCGCTGGAGTCGATCTTGTCGACGATCTCCGAGTTGGGCACGACGCGCCGCGGACGGTACGCCCCGATCCCGAGGTAGCTGGCGTTCGGCCGCTCAGCGGGGGCGGGAGGTGCGATCCGGGCGGGGGCGGTCATGCGTGGGTTACTCCGTTTCGAAGAGGTGGCGCGAATGAACCATTCGGTTCACCGACCCGTCATTGGTAACATGAACCGAGCGGTTCAAACAAGCGCCGCCACGCCGCGTGGCGAAACTCCACTGCGCGGCGGCTCGTCGTTTCGACTCGAAGTCAAGGAGGGTCCGGCCCCGATGTCCGCCGCCCCCAAGCCGCGTCCCCGTCCCCGAGTCCGCCTGGTCAACACCGCGTTGAACCTGGTCGGCCGGCACGGCTTCGCCGACGCCGGACTCGCAGAGCTCACCGCGCAGTCCCAGGCGTCGAAGAACTCGCTGTACCAGTACTTCCCGGGCGGCAAGGCCGAACTCGTGGAGGCCTCCACCTCGCTCGCCGGCCGCCGGCTGCTGCGCTACATCGACGCCGCCACCAGCAAGGGCGAGCCCCGGGAGTGGATCGGCCGGTTCATCGAGCTGTGGAAGCGAGTGCTGGTCCGCTCCGAGTTCCAGGTCGGCTGTCCGCTCCTGGCGGCGGCGCTGGCGGACGGCGAGCCCCGTGTGCAGGACGCCGCCACTGCCGCGTACACGGAGTGCGAGCGCCGGTTCGCCTCCGCCCTCGTGGACTACGGGGTCGACGACGGCGGCGCGCTGGTGTTCGCCTCGGTGTTCATGAGCTCGATCGAGGGTGCGGTGGCGCGGGCGCGTGCCGCCCGGGACATCTACCCGCTCACCGACGTCTACCACTCGATGATGGCGCTGCTGGACCTGACCATGACGGCACCCGACGCGGTGCGGGGCGTGACGGTCGCCGAATGACCGCCGCATCCCTGCGCTGGGTGGATGATTGCTACAGCGTCGACTCGGAGAGCCTGCGCGCATACGGGCGGGCCACCCGCTCGCCGCACATCCCCTACGCGAGCAGCCGGATCGTCCCGCAGGACACTCCCGTTCCGCCGCTGATCGTCGCGGATCCGGTCTTCAAGGTAGCGGCCCGGCTCCTGTCGGAGGAGATCGACGGCTTCAACGTGAGCCGCCTGCTGCACGTCTCCCAGACCGTCCGGCAGATCGCGCCGATCCGCATCGGCGACGTCGCCTCGCTCGGTGCTCGGATCGTGGACCGGGTGCCCCGGGCGGGTATCGAGCTGTTCACCGTCGACTGCGTGGTGAGCGTGGCCGGCGAGGTGCGGATCGAGACCTCCAGCACCGTCGCCTACACCGGGGAGAGTGCCGGCGCCGCCCTCGTGGACGCCGCGTCGGTGGACGTCGTGATGCGCGGCGCCGTCCTCTGACCCGCCCACGCGGCAACGGCCTGGTGACCGCCGTGAGGCGTGCCCGATCGCGGCGCACACGGCCGACCGCTCCGAACCGCACTCGGGACGGTCACCCCGATCGCCGCCCACTAGTGTTGGCGTGGTGATCCTTCTCCTCTCCACCTCGGACACCGACCTGCTCAGCGCGAAGGCCAGTGGCGCCGACTACCGCTGGGCCAACCCCGCCCGCATCAGCGTCGACCTCGACCTGCCCGGCCTGCTCGACGGCGCCGACATCGTGGTGGTGCGGATCCTCGGCGGCCGGCGCTACTGGGAGTCCGGGCTCGCGGCGCTCGCGGCGAGCGGCAGGCCCGTGGTCGTGGTCTCGGGCGAGCAGGCGCCCGACGCGGACCTCATGGAGGCGTCGACGGTGGCCGCCGGCGTCGCCACGCAGGCGCACGCCTACCTCGCCGAGGGCGGGCCGGACAACCTGAAGCAGCTGTACCACTTCCTCTCCGACACCATCCTGCTGACCGGCGACGGCTTCGAGCCGCCCGTCGCCGCGCCGCAGTGGGGTGTGGTGCCGCGCGATCAGGACGGTGTGTCCCCCCGGATCGGCGTCCTCTACTACCGTGCCCAGCACCTCGCCGGGAACACCGCGTACATCGACGCGCTCGCGGAGGCGATCGAACACCGGGGCGGGACGGCCGTACCGATCTTCTGCGCCTCGCTGCGCGCCGCCGACGACGCGCTGTTCACCGAGCTCGCCACGCTGGACGCACTGGTCGTGACGGTGCTCGCGGCGGGCGGGGTGAACGCGGCCGGTGCCGCGGCGGGCGGCGACGACGAGTCGTGGGACGTGGGCCGCCTCGAGGCCCTGGACATCCCCATCCTGCAGGCGCTGGCCCTCACCACCTCCCGCGCGCAATGGGAGTCCAGCGACGACGGGCTCAGCCCGCTCGACGTGGCCACCCAGGTGGCGATCCCCGAGTTCGACGGCCGCATCATCACGGTGCCCTTCTCGTTCAAGGAGATCAGCGACGACGGGCTGCCCTCCTATGTGCCGGACGCCGAGCGCGCCTCCCGGGTCGCGGGCCTCGCCGTGCGCCATGCGCGCCTGCGGTCGATCCCGAACGCGGACAAGCGGATCGCCCTCATGCTCTCGGCCTACCCGACGAAGCACGCCCGGATCGGCAACGCCGTGGGGCTCGACACGCCGCAGTCGGCGCTGGAGCTGATCCGCCGGCTGATTGCCGCGGGGTACGACGTGGGTGATCCCGACGGCGTTCCCGGCCTCGCCGCCGACGACTCCGACGCCTTCATCCACGCCGTCATCGCCCGCGGTGGGCAGGACCCGGACTGGCTCTCGGCGCAGCGGCTCGACGGGAGCGAGGTCACCGTCGACCCCGCGGCCTACCGAGCCTGGTTCGACACGCTCCCGCAGGACCTGCGCGACGCCGTCACCGAGCACTGGGGCGAGGCGCCGGGTTCGCTGTTCACCACCGCCTCGGGCGAGATCGCCATCGCGGCATTGCGATTCGGCAACCTCGCCGTGATGGTGCAGCCTCCCCGCGGGTTCGGCGAGAACCCCGTCGCCATCTACCACGATCCGGACCTGCCGCCCAGCCACCACTACCTGGCGAGCTACCGGTGGATCGCGGACGGGGACGCAGAGGGCTTCGGCGGCTTCGGGGCTCATGCGGTGATCCACCTGGGCAAGCACGGCAACCTGGAGTGGCTGCCGGGCAAGACGCTGGGGATGTCGGCCGCGTGCGGGACCGACGCGGCCCTGGGTGACCTGCCGCTGATCTACCCGTTCCTGGTCAACGACCCGGGGGAGGGCACGCAGGCCAAGCGCCGCGCGCACGCGGTGCTGGTCGATCACCTGATCCCGCCGATGGCGCGCGCCGAGAGCTACGGCGACATCGCCCGGCTCGAACAGCACCTCGACGAGTACGCGAACGTGCAGAGCCTGGACCCGTCGAAGCTCCCGATGATCCGGCAGCAGATCTGGACACTGCTGCAGGCGGCCAAGCTCGACCACGACCTGGGGCTGACCGATCAGCCCGACGAGGACGCGTTCGACGACATGATCCTGCACGTCGACGGCTGGCTCTGCGAGATCAAGGACGTGCAGATCCGCGACGGGCTGCACGTCCTCGGCGCCGCCCCGTCCGGGGAGGTCGAGACCGACCTGGTGCTGGCGATGCTCCGCGCCAAGCAGATGTGGGCCGGCGCCGTGCACACGCCCGGGCTGCGCGAGGCCCTGGGCCTCGAGGAGGACGGTTCGGCGAGCAAGGCGAAGACGGACGAGTTCGAGGCCCGCGCCCGCGAACTGGTGGTCGCCGCGGCCGCCGCGGACTGGGCACCGTCGGCCATGGCGGCCCTCACGGACGACCCGGCGGTGGCGAAGATCCTCGACTTCGCCGCCGCGGAGATCGTGCCGCGCCTGCGCCGCACCGGCGAGGAGATCGACCACGTGCTGCGTGCCCTCGACGGCGGATTCGTGCCCGCGGGACCGTCGGGTTCGCCGCTGCGCGGCCTGATCAACGTGCTGCCGACGGGACGCAACTTCTACTCCGTGGACCCGAAGGCGGTCCCGTCGCGCCTGGCGTGGGCGACGGGGCAGGAGCTCGCCGAATCGCTGGTGGCCCGCTACCTCGACGAGCACGGGCAGTACCCGACGTCCGTGGGCCTGTCGGTGTGGGGCACCTCCGCCATGCGCACCGCGGGCGACGACATCGCCGAGGTGCTCGCGCTGCTGGGCGTGACCCCGGTGTGGGATGAGCAGTCCCGCCGCGTGTCCGGCCTCGAGGTGATCGGCCTGGAGGAGCTGGGCCGGCCCCGGATCGACGTCACCGTGCGGATCTCGGGCTTCTTCCGCGACGCCTTCCCGCACGTGGTGGCGATGCTCGACGACGCCGTGCAGTTGGTGGCGGGTCTCGACGAGGACGACGCGCAGAACCACGTGGCCGCGCACACCCGCGCCGCGCTCGCCGAGCACGGCGACTCCCGCCGCGCGACGACGCGCGTGTTCGGGTCCAAGCCCGGCACGTACGGCGCGGGGCTGCTGCAGCTCATCGACTCGAAGAACTGGCGCACCGACGCGGACCTCGCGGAGGTCTACACGGCGTGGGGCGGGTACGCCTACGGGCGCGGGCTCGACGGTGCGCCGGCGGCGGACGACATGCGGGCCGCGTACCGTCGGATCGCGGTGGCGGCCAAGAACATCGACACCCGCGAGCACGACATCGCCGA
>JBEBXD010000071.1:0-26211 GCA_040391845.1 Tsukamurella paurometabola
CCGGCGGACGCACCCGACTCCAACGCGAACACGCCCGCCGAGAACACCTCCGCCGACGCAACATCGAAGCCCTCGCAGCGGAACAGAAACGCGCGCAGCAACCCGTCAGCGAATTCGAGAACCTGCTCGCTACAGCCCTCACCACAGCCCTCACCGGCGAACCACCACCCAGGCGCGCACCGTCGTTCGAGGGAACCCCGCCCTTCTAGCGAAAGTCAGTACCGGACTGCGGAGTTGTACGGCCCGGCGGCGTCGATGGGAACCACCTTGACGGGCACACCGTAGGTGGAGGCGTGCACCACCTTGCCGTCGCCCACGTACATGCCGACGTGCGAAGCGGCGGAGTAGTACACGATGATATCGCCCGGCTGCAGCTCGGAGCGCGACACCGGCCTCCCGCCGGCCAGCTGCGCCTGCGAGGTACGCGGGAGTGACTTACCGGCCTGCTGGTACGCCCAGACCATCAGGCCAGAGCAGTCGAACTGTCCGGGGCCGGTGGCGCCGAACGAGTACGGCGATCCGATGCGGGTCAGCGCGGCGCGGACCGCGGCCAGCTCGGAGGTGCTCCCCGGCGGGACCTTACTGGGATCGAACGGCGTCGGCGGCCCGATCAGTGTCTGGCGCTGCGCACCCGTCAGCCGGTCGTAGATCGCCTTGATCCGCGCGATCTCCTGCGCCAGCCGCGACTTCTTCGCCTTGAGGTCGGCGGACTTGCGTTCGGCGGCCGTGCGGGCGTCCTCCGCCGACTTCGACGCCTCCGCGGCGCGCGTGGCCGCGGCATCGGCGGCCGTCTTCGACTTCTTGTAGGCAGCGACGGTGGCCACCACGTCACGGTTGACGAAGTCCAGCGTCGACATCTGATCGAGCATCTGCTGCGGGGAATCACTCACCAACAGCGCGTACGTGCGGTTGGTGCGCGCGCCCTTGTAGTTCGCCACGATCAACGCGTCGATCTGCGGCTGCAGCGCCTCCTGGCGCGCCTTCACGGCGGCCACCTCGCGCTGAGCCGCGACGAGTGTCGCATCGGCGGCGCGCTTGGCCGCGGTCGCCTTCTGCGCTTCCTCATCCGCAGCCTTGGCCGCCTCATTGGTGCCGGACGCCTGCTCCGAGAGCGCCTCGTACTGCTTGAGCGCCGCATCCGCCGTGTCCGGATCCGCCGTAGCGCTGCCGACCACGGTCAGCCCCGCTACAAGGGCGAGAGTCGCTGCCGCGGCGGAACCGCGCAGCACACCGGAGCGCGAGGAGGAAGTGGGTGACACGGTCGAACAGATCCTTCCGGAAGCTGAGAGTGATTGCGAAGGCAACCGCCGCCAGGCTACGTCAGTAACGACGAACGGAGTAGATCGACATCTCGTTGAGCGGGCTCACCTTCACCGGGATGCCGTAATTCACCGAGTGGACGACCTTGCCGCCGCCGATGTACAGGGCGGCGTGGCTGCCGCCGTTGTAGATCACGATGTCGCCGGGCTCGATGTCCGAGAGCGACACCGCGCGGCCACCACCGAGCTGCCCGTAGCTGTCGCGCGGCACGGTGATGCCCGCCTGCTTCATCGACCAGTAGACGAGGCCCGAGCAGTCGAACGAGTTCGGTCCGGCGGACCCGTACGAGTAGGGCAGGCCGGTGCGCGAGAGTGCCGCCTGCACGACCTGAGCCTTCGCGCCGCCCGGGCGGGCGCCGGCCACGGTGGTGACGCCCGGCTTCGGGGCGACGGCCACACCGGCCACCACGTTGGGGCGCGCCGCCGTATTACGGCTCGCCGCACCCGCCACGGGCTTCGCGGCAGGCTTGGGCTTGGCGGCCGCGGGCTTCACCTTGCCGGCGGGCTTGGCCTTGGCTCCGGGCTTCGCCACGGCCGGCTTGACGCCGGGGGCCGGCGCGGGCTTGGCGTTCGGCGCGACGGGCGCCGCCGGGGCGGGCGCCGCGAACGCGGCCGTGGGGGCCGCGAGCGTGCCGATGGTCACTGCACCCGCTGCGAGTGCACCGCGCGCGACGGTGGCACCGCGACTGGGCTGCGGCTGAAGTCGGTGTTTCGCCACGAAGCGATTCTCCTCAGTTCTTCCCGACCGCCGACCGAGTTAGCTGACGGGTTCGGGCGAGGAAGATGCCCTACCCCGGAGGCGTGAGCCTCCGGCGATTCACCCCGGATAACACGTATGGGTCCCCGGCGAGGCGCGCGGCCTCTTAGGCGGTGACCGAGGGAGACGGGGCGGGTTTCGCTCCAGGGAACTCCACAAGGTCTCGGAAAGATTACGAAACGGAAACGCGCCTGTCTAGCCGGACGCGCCGCAATCGCAAGCCGAGCCCCGTGCCGAAGCTCTCCTATCCGGCACGTTTTCCCTGGACAGACACCATTTTCAGGCGCGGCAACATCCCTTCACTCGCGAAGGCCGCAATCGCGTCACTCAGCCCCGGTTCGACGGTGACTTCAGGCGCAGCCGCCACGACCGGGCCGAGGAGGAAACCCACCGCGCAGTCACCACAGGCGCGGGGCTTCGCGGGGCAGGTGGAACAGTCGATGTGCAGCGCCATGGCGGCGGTCCTTTCGTCGGTGGCGGACTCGATGCCGCTGACGCTACGACCGCCCACCGACAACTTTCGCGCGCGCGTTCGGGCGAGGAGAACCTGTCGGAGGGGTGTTCTACGGTCGCGTCATGCAGCTCACCCTGGACGACTACGGGACGGAACCCGTGGACCCGCCGCTGCGGGAGGTGACCTTCGTGGTGGTCGATCTCGAGACCACCGGCGGCTCCCCGCGCGGCGGCGACGCGATCACCGAGATCGGCGCCGTCAAGGTCCGCGGCGGTGAGGTCCTGGGCGAGTTCGCCACGCTCGTCGATCCGGGGTGCGGCATCTCCCCGCACATCACCCACCTCACGGGCATCACCACGGCCATGGTCACCGGCGCCCCGCGCATCGACTCCGTGCTGCCCAGCTTCCTCGAGTTCGCGCACGGCGCGGTCCTCGTCGCGCACAACGCCCGCTTCGATCTCGGCTTCCTCAAGGCGGCCGCCGCAGCCACGGGCACGCCGTGGCCCCGGCCCACGTCCCTGTGCACCGTCCAACTGGCACGGCGGGTGCTGACGCGGGACGAGGCACCGTCGGTCAAACTGAGCGAGCTCGCCCGACTGTTCCGCACCGAGACCACGCCCACCCACCGCGCGCTCGACGATGCCCGCGCCACCGTCGAGGTGCTGCACGGATTGATCGGGCGGGTCGGCAACCAGGGCATCCACACGCTCGGGGAGCTGCGGGCGCACCTGCCGTCGGTGACGCCGCAGCAGCGGGCCAAACGGCATCTCGCGGATCCGCTGCCGGAGCGCCCCGGCGTGTACCTGTTCCGCGGTCCGGGCGACGAGGTGCTGTACGTGGGCACGTCCGGGAACCTGCGCCGACGCGTGCGCAGCTACTTCACCTCCGGCGAGACCCGCGGCCGGATCAAGGAGATGGTGGCCCTCGCCGAGCGCGTGGACCACGTGGAGTGCGCGCACGCCCTCGAGGCCGCCGCCCGGGAGCTGCGGCTCATCGCGGCGCACACTCCCCCGTACAACAGGCGCTCGAAGTACCCGAAACGCGGCTGGTGGATCTGCCTGACCCCGGAGGCGTTCCCCCGCCTCGCGGTGAAGCGATCGGCGCCCGTGGGCTCGGCGTGCATCGGGCCCGTGCGGTCGCGGACGGACGCGGCCGATCTCGCCGACCTCCTCGCCGACGCGTGCGGCCTCCGCACCTGCACCACCCGCCTACGGGCCGGGGCCGTCCACGCGTGCGCTCTCGGGCCCGACGGTGCGCGTCCCCTGGGCGGGTGCCGCGCCGCGGTCGCGGCGCCGGAGCCCGCCGCCGTGTACCGGCCGCGGGCGGACCGCGCGGAGGCCGCGCTCGCGGGCCGCTCGCCGGAGGTGTTCGATGCGCTGCAGGAGCGCCTGGCGACGCTCGCGGAGCGCGAGTTCTTCGAGTCCGCCGCGCGGCTGCGCGACCGCACGGCCCGCCTCGTCGACGCGGTGGCCCGCTCCCACGCGCTGGTCGCCTTCGCGCACGTGCCGGAGCTGTCGATCGCGCACCCCGACGGCAGCGGCGGCTGGGAGCTGTCGATCGTGCGGCACGGCCGGCTCGCCGCCGCGGGCGTGGCGCCGCGCGGCGTGCCGCCGATGCCGGTGTTCGAGCGCCTGCGCGCAGGGGCGGAATCCGTGTACGAGGCGGGCGCGGATCCCGCCGCCGCCCCGGACGTGCCCGACGCCCTGTTCCCCGCCGACACGCTGCACGGCGCCAGCCCGGAGGAGGCGGCCCTCCTGCGCCGCTGGGCGCTGCGCCCCGGCACCCGCATCGTGGACGTGCAGGGCGCGTGGGGCGAACCGCTGGCCGGCGCCGGGCGCTGGCTCGCCTGGGCCGGGCGGGCCGCCGACGCGGGCCGGGACGCGCGGGCGGCCGCGGCGCCGCCGCGCGGGCCCGCCAGGCAATACAGTGAGAAGGACACGCACGCCGCGTGACGTGACAGCGCCAGACCGAACGGAAGGCCCCGCAGTGATCACCGCGATCGTCCTCATCAACGCCGATGTGCACCGCATTCCCGAGACCGCGCAGGCGGTGGCGAACATCGACGGAGTCTCCGAGGTCTACTCGTGCGCCGGTGACATCGACCTCATCGCGAAGGTCCGGGTCCGCGAGCACGACCAGATCGCGGCGGTCGTCACCGAGAAGATCAACCGCATCGACGGGGTGGCGAGCACCTCCACCCACATCGCCTTCCGCGAGTACTCCTCGGCGGATGTCGACGCCGGCTTCGACATCGGTAACTGAGGCAACTGACCGCGGAAACGGACGTCAATCCTCGCCGTTGAGTAGGTCCATCAACTCGGGCGGCGGGGTCACCGTGAGCTGGTCACCGGAGATGCTGTTCACCTGCGTCACCATCCCGTCGCGCCAGTAGTAGACGTTCGGTGACACCGGGCCCACCCCGTCGGCGTATCCGTTGGCGGCGAACACCGGCAGCAGCATCAGCCCGCCCAGCGCGGACTCCCGATCGGAGCACGGCGCGAACGCCAGCTGGTTGCGGAACGGCACGGCGAACAGGACCCCGCCGCTCAGGTCGATGCCGGGCACCCAGCGCTGCAGCAGGTCGGGCAGCAGCAGCGCGCCACTCGCCGTGTACACCGAATCGCTGAGGGCGCAGCGGAAGTGGTGTCCGTCGTGCTCCACGGTCTCGATGTGGATCTCAGCCCGCTCGGTGAGCTCGCGCACCAGGTTCCGCCGCGCGCGGTCGTACCACGGGCCGAGCGGGGCCCACTCGGCGACGGAACCGTCGCTGAGGACGCTCACCCTGTCCGGGTAGTCCACGGCGAGCAGCTCCGCCACGCCCGGCTGCCACTCCAGCGCGTAATCGAACGACATCCGGTCGTCCATCGTGGTGGCGTCCCAGAGCCGGACGATGATCCGCTCACGCAGCTCCTCCTCGTCCGGTTCGTCGTCTGCCGGGCGGAGCATCGCGGCGAAGTGCTCGCGCACCACGCCGTCCCAGTCGGCGGGGCCGACCGCGCGCACCCTGCGCATCAGGTTGTCGAGGCCGAACGTGCGCCCGTCGGCGGTCCGCACGTGATCGCCCAGCACATCCGCCTCGAAGCCGTTCTCCGCCAGCACCGTTCGAGTGAGGCTGCGCAGCCGGTCGGCGTCGCGCACCGTCATCGGAGGCAGGTACGGATCCCGCTCGTCCTCGACCGACTTCTTCCTCCCGAACCACCCCATGTGCTCGAGAGTAGGCCCGCTCGCGAGCGGGTGCCGATTCAGTACCCGCTGTGGCTCACCTCGGCGGCCGCGACCTCGATGCCGAAGTCCGCGGCCTGCTGCACGATCTTCTGCGCGCGGGCCAGGCGGGGCAGGTCCGAACCGTCGGTGATCTTGCCGCCCGACTTCTCGAAGGCGTCGATGAATCCGTGCGCCCAGGCGACGTCGGCCTCGCTCGGGCTGAGCCCGCCGTTGATGATGCCCGCGTGATCGGGGGTCAGGCACAGCTTGCCGGACATGCCCATCTCCTTGGCGTGCGCGGTGCCGGTGGGCAGGTGCGTCACGTTCAGCGTGGGGCCGTCGATCGGCGCGGGCAACCGCGCTGCGCGCGAGGCGATCACCAGCTGCGAGCGCGCATAGGCCAGGGCGATCGGATCCTCGCCCACGGCGGTGTCCCGCTTGAAATCGCCGGTGCCGAACGCGATCCGGAATGTCGACGGCGCCGCTGCGATCCGCTCGACGTTCTGCATGCCGCGGGCGGTCTCGACGAGAGCGAGGATGCGCGTACCGTCGGGCAGGCGGTCCGCGGTGTCGTCGAGGTGGCTCGACCCCTCGGACTTCGCCAGCATCACGCCCTCGAGACCCTCGCACTGCTTGAGCGCGGCGCAGTCCTCGCTCCAGTACTCGCTCGCCGCGTCGTTGATGCGCACCCAGGCGCGGTGCCCGGTGGTCAGCCATTCGACGGTGTCCCGTCGGGCCTGCTCCTTGTCCTTGGCCGCGACGGCATCCTCGAGGTCGATGATGACGGCGTCGGCCTCACTGGCCTGGGCGATGGCGAACGACTCGGGGTGGGAGGCCGGGACGAGCAGCCAGGAACGGGCGATCTGCGGGGAGACGGTGCGCTTACTCACGCCGTCAAGATTAGGCGCGTGGAACGCAGTATTCCGCGGAATGGAATTTTGTGCGTTCTGTTCGCGCGATCAGTCGGAGATGTCCGCGACGGTCGCGTCGTACGCCGCGATCAGCGCGTCCGCCTCGACCAACGCGCCGTACCCGTGCGCGCCGGCGCCGAGCGCCACCGTCGCGCCCACCACCCGCTGGTCCACGTACACCGGCCAGCCGCCGCGAGCACCGACCGGAGTGATCGTTCCCCGCTCGTAACCCGTGGCATCGAGGGCCTCGTCGGCGGGCGGCATCGCGAGCCGGTTCACCCCGACGACGGCGCGCAGCTTGGGCCAGGCGATGGAGCGATCCCCGGGGATCAGCGCGAACAGGTAGTCCCCCTCCCCGCGGCGGACCACGAGGGATTTCACCAGCCGCGACGGCGGTAGGTCCATCAGCGCCGCGGCCTCCTCGAGGCTCCGCGCGGCGGGGCGCTCGAGGACGGCCACCGCGAGACCGCGGGCCGCGGCGCCGGCGCACATCCGGTCCAGTCCGGCCTCGCCGCTCACGAGGCGGCGATCTCCTGCGAGAGCGCGACCCACCGGTCGAGCAGCGCGGCCGCCGCACCGGAGTCGACGGCCTCGGCGACGCGCGACAGGTGGGTCGCGAGAGCGTCCTGCACGGACTGCCCCGCGACCAGGCCCTCGTACGCGGCCACGGCCCCCGCCGAGTTGAGCAGCACGGCGTCGCGGACCGCGCCGGTCTCTCCGTCGAGGAAGGTTCGCGCGATCGCGGCGTTGACTCTCGCGTCACCGCCGCGCAGATCCTCCATCGACACCCGTGGCAGGCCCAGCTCCCGGGGATCGATGGACTCGACGCCGACGCCCTCCTCCTGGACCCGCCACACCGTCGAGGAGGCGGTGGTGGTCAGCTCGTCGAGCCCGTCGTCGCCCCGGACGACGATGACGTGGTCCTCGCCGCCGCGATCGGCGAAGGCCTGCGCCACCACGGGCGCGAGGTCGGCGAAGGCGCAGCCGATCAGGCCGGCCGAGGGCCGGCCCGGGTTGGTCAGCGGGCCGAGCACGTTGAACACCGTCGGGATACCGATCTCCTTGCGGGTGGCTCCGGCGAAGCGCAGACCCGAGTGGAAGACCGAGGCGAGGCAGAAGCCGATGCCGAGCTCCGTGGTCGTGCGCGCCACCCCCTCGGCGTCGAGACCGATCGCCACACCCAGTGCCTCGAGGCAGTCCGCCCCGCCCGACTTGGACGAGGCCGCGCGGTTGCCGTGCTTGAGCACGGGCACGCCCGCCGCGGCCACGACGATCGAACTCATCGTGGAGATGTTCACCGAGTGCGACCGGTCACCACCGGTCCCCACGATGTCGACCGCGCGCCCCTCGTACGGCACGGGCGTGGTGAGCGCGAGCATCGAGTCCGCGAGGGCGCGCACCTCCACCGGCGACGGACCCTTCATCTTCAGCGCCACTCCGAAGGCCGCGATCTGCGAGGGGCTGGCGCCGTCGCTCATGATCTCCGACATCGCCCACCGGGCCTGCTCCGCACTCAGATCACGCTGCGCGGTCAGTTCGCCGAGAACCTGAGGCCAATCCATGGTGCAAGCGTAATGGGAACTTCAAGCGGGAATCTGCAGCACCTGCCACAGCACCGCCCGGCCGCCGTGCCGGGCGGTGAGCCCCGCCATCCGGGAGCGTTCCTGGGAGACGTGGAGCGCGTCCACGCGCTGCACCCGGGCCACCGCCACCATCTCCAGCCCCGGAACTCCCGGCGCACCGTCGACCGGCACCCGCTCGTACCTGTCCTGCGCGACGAGCCGCAGGATCTCCTCGACGGCCCCGGGCGGCACCACCAGCACGTGCCGGAGCACGCTCTGCGCCTCGGGGTCGAACCCGGGAGCGGCGTCGAGGACCGACGACGACGCGGCGGCGTCGTCGCCGGACTGGGCCACGGGAACCAAACCGGGGTGCCCGAGCGTTAGGTCTTCGACGGTGCGCGGCGCGAGGCGGCTCGCCAGGCGGGCCAGGCGGGTCCGCTGGACGGGTCTGCCGTTGAGGTCGTAGGGCAAGGTATGCCTTATCTGACGATGCGGATCAGGCCGTTGACGTGGCGTTTCGAGTATCGATGCGGCGGGCCCTCGGGCTGCCCGTGATATTCGACGCGCCCAATCTGCGACCCGGGTAGGCATTCGATACTACGACCGGTCATACTTGCGAGGTGACTAGCGCCGCACCGACCTCAGCTACAGCCATCACCCAGCGCGTGCACTCACTCAACCGGCCCAACATGGTCAGCGTCGGGACCATCGTCTGGCTGTCGAGCGAGCTCATGTTCTTCGCCGGCCTCTTCGCCATGTACTTCGTGGCCCGGGCCGGTGCTGGGGAGAACGGATGGCCCCCCGCCGACGCCAACGTCAGCCTGGCCGCGGCCCTCCCGCCGACCATCGTGCTGATCCTGTCGTCGGTCACCTGCCAGCTGGGCGTGTTCGCCGCGGAGAAGGGCGACGTCTTCAAGTTCCGCATCTGGTACCTGATCTCGCTCATCATGGGTGCCGCGTTCATCGCCGGACAGCTGCACGAGTACTACACCCTGGTCGGCGAGGGCCTGACGCTCAGCTCCTCGGTCTACGGCTCGGTGTTCTACATGGCCACCGGCTTCCACGGCCTGCACGTGATGGGCGGCCTGGTCGCCTTCGTGTTCATCCTGGCCCGCAGCCGCGTCTCGAAGTTCACGCCCGCCCAGGCGACCTCGGCGATCGTCGTCAGCTACTACTGGCACTTCGTCGACGTGGTGTGGATCGGCCTCTTCGCGGTCATCTACATCATTCGCTAAAGACGTTCGTCTCGATCGCCATCACAGAGGGATAGCAGATGAGTTCAGCCAACTTTGAGCCCGCCGGCGAGGGGGGCGAGCCCAGCGGCCCGGAGCGCACCATCGCTTCGGGCGCCGGGCCCGACCGCTCCGCGGCACAGAAGACCCGCAGGCAGCGCAAGCTGCGCCGCAAGGTCACGAGCGCCGCTCTGCTCGTGGGCGGCCTGCTCGCCGCCGGCGGCGTCGCCACGATCGCCACGCCCACCCCGCAGGTCGCGATCGCCGACGACTTCGACGCCGCGCAGGTATCAGCCGGTAAGCGCCTGTACGAGACGTCGTGCATCAGCTGCCACGGCGCCAGCCTCGAGGGCGTCAAGGATCGCGGCCCGAGCCTCGTCGGTGTCGGCGATGCCGCGGTGTACTTCCAGGTCCACTCCGGCCGCATGCCCGCGACGGTCAACTCGTCGCAGATCCTGCGCAAGCCCGCGAAGTTCGACGCCAAGCAGATCGACTCCATGGGCGCGTACATCCAGTCCATCGGCGGCGGCCCGTCGATCGTGTGGGAGTACAACCCGGACGGCTCGATCAAGCGCGACGAGAACGGCAACCGCGTCATCGCGCAGGAGTCGCTGCGCGGCAAGAACCTCGGCGCCGGCGCCGAGTTGTTCCGCCTGAACTGCGCGTCGTGCCACAACTTCACCGGCCGGGGCGGCGCCCTGTCCGGCGGTAAGTTCGCACCTCCGCTCGATCCCGCGAACGAGCAGGAGATCTACGCGGCGATGCTGACCGGCCCGCAGAACATGCCGAAGTTCTCGGACCGGGCACTGTCGCCCGAGGAGAAGAAGAACATCATCGGCTTCATCAAGAACGTCGGCGAGACCCAGTCCCCCGCCGGTAGCGGAATCGGTGGCTTCGGCCCCGCTGCCGAGGGCATGGTGATGTGGGCGATCGGGATGATCGCCGTGGTCGGCGCCGCGATGTGGGTTGGGAGCAGGAATTGACCGCCAAGCCTTTGAACAACGTCCCGTCGGACGACGAACTGGACAACCTCTCGCACGACGAGCTGGTGAAGCTCGGTACCAACCTCGACGGTGTCGAGCTGGTCTACCGCGAGCCGCGGTGGCCCGTCCCGGGCACCCGCGCCGAGAAGCGCGCCGAGCGCACCGTCGCACTGTGGTTCGTCCTCGCCGGCCTCTTCGCTCTGGGCACGCTCGGCGTGTTCCTGTTCTGGCCGTGGAAGTACCAGGGCATCGATGACGAGCACTACTGGTGGTACACGGTCTACACGCCGCTCCTGGGCCTCACCTTCGGACTGTCGCTCCTGAGCGTGTTCGCGGGCACCGTGCAGTTCACGAAGAAGTTCATCCCCGAGGAGATCGCCGTCCAGCAGCGGCACGACGCGGGCGGCTCCTCCAAGGTGGACAAGACCACCACGGCGGCGCTGTTCAAGGACGCCCTCGAGACCTCCACGCTGCCCCGCCGCAAGATGATCATCGCCTCCGCGGGCTTCGGCGTCGGCGTGTTCGGCCTCGCGGCCGCGGCCGGCTTCCTCGGCGGCCTGATCAAGAACCCGTGGGCCAAGCGCGAGGCGTCGCCGCTGTGGCACACCGGCTGGTCGCCGTACTGGAACTCGCTGGAGAACGACTTCTCGAGCGATCTCAACCACGAGCCGGTGTTCCTGCGCAACGACGTCGGCGATCCGTACAAGGTGAAGCTGGTGCGGGCCGAGGACCTCGATGCCGGCGGCATGATGACGGTGTTCCCGTGGCGCGCGTCGGACGGCTTCGGTGAGACCGAGGAGTCGCGCCTGAAGCTGCTGCACGGCCTCAAGGGCATCCGCAACCCCGTCATGCTGATCCGCCTGCGCCCGGAGGACTCCGTGCGCGCGATCAAGCGTCAGGGCCAGGAGAGCTTCAACTACGGCGACTACTGGGCGTACACCAAGGTGTGCAGCCACTTCGGTTGCCCGACGTCGCTCTACGAGCAGCAGACCAACCGCATCCTCTGCCCGTGCCACCAGTCGCAGTTCAACGCCCTCGAGTACGGCAAGCCGGTCTTCGGGCCCGCGGCGCGTGCGCTGGCGCAGCTGCCGATCTCGGTCAACGAGCAGGGCTACATGGTCGCCAACGGCGACTTCATCGAGCAGGTCGGACCTGCGTTCTGGGAGGCGACGCACTGATGGCTTCATTCGGAGATCGCATCGGGCACCAGGCGAACGAGGTGGACTCGCGTTACCACCTCGCGCCGGGCATCCGTCGCCAGATCAACAAGGTCTTCCCCACGCACTGGTCGTTCATGCTCGGCGAGATCGCGCTGTACAGCTTCGTGATCCTGCTGCTGTCGGGCGTGTACCTCACGCTGTTCTTCGACCCGTCGATGGCCGAGGTCCACTACGAGGGCGCGTACGACCCGCTGCACGGCGTGGCCATGTCGCGCGCCTACGCCACCACCCTGGACATCTCGTTCGAGGTGCGCGGCGGCCTGTTCGTCCGCCAGATCCACCACTGGGCGGCCCTGATGTTCGCCGCGTCGATCATCATCCACATGGCCCGCATCTTCTTCACGGGCGCGTTCCGCCGCCCGCGTGAGGCGAACTGGGTCATCGGCTGCGCCCTGCTGCTGCTCGCCATGTTCGAGGGCTTCTTCGGCTACTCGATCCCCGATGACCTGCTCTCGGGCACCGGCGTCCGCGCCGCCATGTCGGGCATCGTCGTCGGCCTCCCCGTGGTCGGCACCTGGGTGCACTGGGCGCTGTTCGGCGGGGACTTCCCCGGCGAGCTGCTGATCCCGCGCCTGTACGTGCTGCACATCCTGCTGTTCCCGGGCATCATCCTGGCGCTGATCGCGGGTCACCTCGCGCTGGTCTGGTACCAGAAGCACACCCAGTTCGCGGGCCCCGGCCGCACCGAGGAGAACGTGGTGGGCGTGCGCATCCTCCCCGTCTTCGCGGTCAAGACCGGCGCGTACTTCGCGGCCACGTTCGGCGTCCTCGCCGTCATGGCGGGCATCTTCACGGTCAACCCGGTGTGGAACATCGGCCCGTACGATCCGGCGAAGGTCTCCGCGGGTGTCCAACCCGACATCTACATGATGTGGACCGACGGCCTGGCCCGTCTGTGGCCGGCGTGGGAGCTCTACTTCTGGGGTCACACCGTGCCCGGCGCCGCGTTCGTGGCGATCATCATCGGCGTGATCGTGGGCCTGATGTTCAGCTACCCGTGGATCGAGAAGAAGCTCACCGGCGACGATGCGCACCACAACATCCTGCAGCGTCCGCGCGACGTGCCGGTGCGCACCGCGATCGGCGCGATGGCCATCGCGTTCTACATCGTGCTGACCCTGTCGTGCATCAACGACATCATCGCGCTGAAGTTCCACCTGTCGCTGAACGCGATGACCTGGATCGGCCGCATCGGCCTGGTGGTCCTGCCTCCGATCGCCTACTGGCTGACCTACCGGTTCTGCATCGGCCTGCAGCGCGCCGACCGCGCGGTGCTGGAGCACGGCATCGAGACCGGCGTCATCGTCCGCCGCCCGAACGGCGAGTTCATCGAGCTGCACCAGCCGCTGGGCCCGGTCGACGATCACGGTCACGCCGTCCCGCTCCCCTACGAGGGCGCGGTCGTCCCGACCAAGGCCAACCAGCTCGGTGCGGCCGGCAAGCCGGGCACGGGCACGTTCCTGCGCGCCGACCCGGTCGACGAGCAGCGCGAGAACGCCGAGCGCGATCACGCGAACGAGATCAAGGCGCTCGAGGCGCTGAAGAAGGTGCAGGACAACGGCGGCAAGATCGACGTCGACTAGTCCCCCACCGGCGCGAGCCCACCGCGGCCCCTCCCCCACTCCGGGGAGGGGCCGCGGTCGTTCGTGCCCACGGGTCGGCCAGAATGGGCGGGTGAGCAGCTGCGCGGTCCCCGTCGTTCCGGAGCTCCATCCCGCGATCCTGGGGCGGCACAGCCCGACCGGGTTCGACCCGGGGACGGTGATGAGCGACGCCGCGCTCGACACGATCCTGGACGCGGCCCGGCTCGCCCCGTCCGCCGGCAACTCGCAACCGTGGGCGTTCGTCGCCGGACGGCGCGGCGACGGCGTGCACGGGCGGATCGTCGCGCATCTCGCGGGGAGCTCGGCGCGGTGGGCGCCGGACGCCTCGGTGCTGGTGGTCAACCTGGCCCGGGTGCTCGTGGAGGACACGGACTGGGAGTACTCGGAGTACGCGCGCTACGACCTGGGGCAGGCCGTGGCGCACATGACGATGCAGGCGCTGCGCCGCTCCCGGGAGACGCCGACGCCGCGACGCGGTGACCTGGGCCCGGGAGCGGTGACCTGGGCCCGGGATCCGGCCGACGGGCGGTGAGTCAGGCCAGGCGCAGGCGCAGCAGGTAGCTGCTCGTCCCCGCGGGGGCGCCGGGCTCGCCGAGGCACACCTCGTGCCAGGCGGCGCCGGCGGCGTCGGCGGCGCGCAGTCCGCGCTCGCGCAGCTGCACGGCGAACGCCTTCGCGGTGGGCGTCAGGGCGGCGGACCAGCGGCCGTCCACGCGGGTCTGCAGGTAGGACGCCGCCGGCAGGTCCAGGCAGTGCACGCGGGCCAGGTTCACTCCCCTGCCGACCTCGACCTGTTCGAGCGCGTCCCCCACCTCCGCGTCGTCGATCCAGGCGGGGCGCCGCAGGAGCAGGGTCCAGCGTGCGGCATCCGTGTCGTGCGCGGTCAGGTCGCCGCGCAGCCGTTCGAGGGGCGGCATGCGGAAGTCGCTGCGCGCCTCTCCGCCGGCGCCCGGCACGTCGCGGCGGGCGAGCGCCTTGTTGCGCACCTTGACGCCGTACGCGGCCGCGTAGAGCGCCTCCGCCGACTCCCGGAAGTCGTCCGAGGTGCGGGGGCTGCCGGTGGCGGTGACGGCGAGGTGGGCGCGTGCGGGGGCGTGCAGGACCCCGGTATGCCCGACGGTGCCGTACTCGCCTCCGCCGTACGCCTCGGGTTCGAGGGCGGTGACGTCGTACTTGGCCCTCGGCGGGGCGACGGTGCCTCCCCGCCCGCGCACCTCGTCGGGGGTGAGTCTGCGTACGGACAGCCCGGCTCTGGCCTGCGTCATGCCTGCAGGCAACCAGGCCCCGGCGACCCCGCCGTGAACGCCGCGAAACGAACGACGCCCGCCCCGGTGAAGTTCCGGTGCGGGCGTCGCAGCGGTTCGGTGCTGCTGTGGTTCGGTGCTGCTGTGGTTCGGTGCTAGTGCTTCTCGGGGCCCTTGTGGTACTCGAAGACGAGGCCCCAGGCGGCGCCCACCACGAGCAGGCCGCCGAAGAACCACAGCCAGTAGAGCTGCAGCGCCACGGAGATGCCGACCACGGCGACCGAGGCCGAGAGCAGGATCGGCCACCACGAGTGCGGGCTGAAGAAGCCCAGCTCGCCGGCGCCGTCGGAGATCTCGGCGTCCTCGTAGTCCTCGGGGCGGGTGTCGACGCGGTTGGAGACGAAGCGGAAGTACGTTCCGATGATCAGCGTCAGGCCGCCGGTCAGGAACATCGCGGTCACACCGACCCACTCCACGGCGCCGTAGCCGTAGCCCGGGCCCCAGAGGGCGGTCACGACGGTGTAGATGATGCCCGCGAGGAAGAAGAACGCGGTGAGGAACTCGAAGAGTTTCGCTTCGACCTTCATGGGTCAGTTCGCTCCTTCTACGGTCGCGGCGGTGTTCTCGCCCGATGCGGTGCGGCCGGTGCGGCGGGTGTCGAACGGGACGGTGCTCGTGGACACGCCCACCTCGCCGATGGACTCGAGCGCGGCGGCGTTGTCCTTACCGGACTGCCGGGCCTCGATGTACTTCTTGAAGTTCTCCGGCGTCACCGCGCGGATCTCGAAGTTCATCATCGAGTGGTAGTCGCCGCACATCTCGGCGCAGCGCCCGACGAAGGCGCCGGGGCGGTCGATGCTGGACACCTGGAACCGGTTCTGCGTGTGGTTCTGCTTCGGGTTCGGCATCACGTCGCGCTTGAACGCGAACTGGGGCACGTAGAAGGAGTGCACCACGTCGGCGGAGGCGAGGTCGAACTCGATGCGGGTATCGGTCGGCAGCACCAGGACCGGGATCTCGGCGGTGGAGCCCTGCACCTCGACGGTGCTGAACTTCAGGTAGTCGCGGATCTCCTGGAACCGGCCGTGGTTCGGGCCGCGCTCGGACTGCTTCTCGACGTGGCCGGTCTCGGCCTTCTCCTTGGCGACCTCGTCGTTGAGCTTCGCGATGTCCGGCTGCTCGCCGTACGGGTTCTCGCGCTCGAGCGTGATCTTCTTGCCGTCGAGGGTCACCTCGCGGTAGGCGAAGCGCCAGTTCCACTGGAAGGCGGTCACGTCCACGGTGACGCCGGGGTTGTCCTCGAGCTTCTCCACCTTGGTCTGCACGACCACGGTGAAGTAGAACAGCACGGCGATGATGAGGAACGGGACCGCGGTGTACAGCAGCTCCAGCGGAACGTTGTAGGCGGTCTGTCGCGGGAAGTCCGGCGAGTCGGCCTTCTTGCGGTGCTTCGTGATGGTCCAGAACGTCAGGAACCACACCAGAATGCCCATGATCAGGGCGGCGACGACGGACCAGCTCCACAGTTCCGTCATGTCGCGGGCCTCGGGGGTCACACCCTCGGGCCAACCGAAACGCATCACCTCGTCGGCCGAGCAGCCCGCGAGAGCGAACGTGCCGGCGACGAGCCCGGCGGCCAGAACCAGGCGCTTACGCCAGGACGCGGCCCCACCGTGGGCGTTACTTCCGGGTGCCAATGTCGCGCCTTCCTGCTGAAACACGGTCAGTGCTACGGGGCCCGATCCGGACCGCTCTCCCCGTCCGGGAACTCACGGCCGGGGCTGCACGTTCCCCTTGTACTACGCAGCGTAGACCAACAGGGGCGGGTACACGCTGCGGGGTCGGCAAATGGCGCGTCGCTTCCCGCCCCGGACGGTGCTGCCTGCGCCGTTCCGGTTGCGGAGGCCGTTTCCGGCATACTGGTGCACCGTGTGTGGCCTCCTGGGATTCCTGTCCGCCGACCGTCGCGCGGGCGACGTCGTCGACGCCGTGACCGCCGCCGGCCGCTGCATGCGGCACCGCGGCCCGGACGAGTCCGGCCGCTCCTGGCACGACGACGACTTGGCGCTCACCTTCAACCGCCTCGCGTTCATCGACATCGAGCACGCGCACCAGCCGCTGCGCTGGGGCCCGCCGGAGAACCCCGACCGGTACGCGCTCACCTTCAACGGCGAGATCTACAACTACCTCGAGCTGCGCCGGCGCCTGGTCGACGAGTTCGGTGTCGAGTTCCGGACCGAGGGCGACGGGGAGCCGATCGTCGCCGGGTTCCACCACTGGGGCATCGACGGGGTGCTCGCGCAGCTGCGCGGCATGTTCGCCTTCGCGCTCTGGGACACCGAGAAGCGGGAGCTGACTCTCGCCCGCGACCCGTTCGGCATCAAGCCGCTGTACGTCGCGACCGGTGACCGGGGCACCGTCTTCTCCTCGGAGAAGAAGTCCGTGCTCGCGCTGGCCGACGAGGCCGGCCTGACCCCGGGCCTGGATCCGCGGGCCGTGCAGCACTACACGGTGCTGCAGTACGTTCCCGAGCCCGAGTCCCTGCACCTGGGTATCCGCCGCCTGGAGTCGGGCTGCTACGCCACCGTCTCCCCCGGCGGCGAGGTCGTCGGGCAGCGGTACTTCGAGCCGCGGTTCCCGGTCGAGCAGGTGACCGGCGGGCTGGAGTCGGCCGAGGCGAAGGCGATCTACCGCGACATCGCGGACGCGCTGCGCGACTCGGTGAAGATGCACATGCGCGCCGACGTGACGGTGGGCTCCTTCCTGTCCGGCGGCATCGACTCGACCGCCGTCGCGGCGCTCGCCATCCAGCACAACCCGGACCTGATCACCATCACCACCGGCTTCCAGCGCGAGGGCTACAGCGAGGTGGACGTGGCGGCCGAGTCCGCCGAGGCCATCGGCGCGCGGCACGTGGTGAAGACCGTCTCGCCCGAGGAGTTCCGGGACGCGATCCCCGCCATCGTCTGGTACCTCGACGATCCGGTGGCCGATCCGTCGCTCGTCCCCCTCTACTACCTCGCGCGCGAGGCCCGCAAGCACGTCAAGGTGGTGCTGTCGGGCGAGGGCGCCGACGAGCTGTTCGGCGGCTACACCATCTACAAGGAGCCGCTGTCGCTGGCGCCGTTCGACAGGCTGCCCGCCTGGGCGCGGCGCACCGCGGGCCGGATCGGCGACCGGATGCCGGAGGGGCGCCGCGGCAAGTCGCTGCTGCAGCGCGGCTCGCTGCCGCTCGAGGAGCGGTACTACGGCAACGCCCGCTCGTTCAACGACGCCCAGCTGCGCTCGGTGCTGCCCGGCTTCCGCGAGGACTGGACGCACACCGACGTGACCGCGCCGATCTACGCGAAGACCCGCGGGTGGGGCCCCGTCGAGCGGATGCAGCACCTGGACCAGTTCACCTGGCTGCGCGGCGACATCCTGGTCAAGGCGGACAAGATGACGATGGCCAACTCGCTGGAACTGCGGGTGCCCTTCCTCGACAAGGAGGTCTTCCGCGTCGCGGAGAGCATCCCCGCCGACCTGAAGCTGGCCGGCGGTACGTCGAAGTACGCGCTGCGCCGCGCGCTCGAGGAGATCATCCCGCCGCACGTGCTGCACCGGAAGAAGCTCGGCTTCCCCGTGCCGCTGCGCCACTGGCTGGCCGGCCCGGAGCTCTACGACTGGGCTCGCGAGACCATCGAGCAGTCGCAGACCGACGAGTGGATCGACCGCCGCGCGGTGCTCGCGATGCTCGACGAGCACCGGGCCAAGGCGCCCGAGGGCTGGCCGGGCGGCACGGATCACTCCCGGCGCCTGTGGACCGTCCTGGTGTTCATGGTGTGGCACGGCATCTTCGTCGAAGACCGCATCCATCCTGTGATCGACGAGCCCGTCTACCCGGTCCGGCTCTAGTCGGCCGGGTACGTCCGGGCCTCTGCGGTCACCCTCCCCGGGGCCGACGGTGCGCCGCCCGCCAGCGCGCGCAGCACGACGTAGTGCACGATCGGCACGGCGAACTCGATCACGAGCATCGCCACGTAGAACGGCGTGGGCGCGCCGGAGGTGATCCACGCGAGAACCCGGCCGATCGCGCCGACGAAGAACAGCAGGCCCAGGAGGTTGATCTCGCGGGCCCGGCCGAGCACGTCCCGCGACGCCCACACGAAGGCGGCCCCGTACGCGGCGAACAGCACGTTGAACACGCGCAGGTCCGAGTCCATCGTGGCGTTGACGTCGCCGCCGCCGATGTAGGTGACTTGACCGAACAGGAAGTGCGCCACGGCTATTCCGATCACGATCACGCCGAACACCACGAGCCACACGCCGAAGATCCGTTTCATCAGAGCCTCCTGTTTTACAGGTGTCAAATTAATTCGGACGCTACGCCCGGCCCCGTCCCGCGTCAAGGGATCACCGCCTAGGCTGGCGCCATGACCCGCCGCCGCCTGAGCCCCGAGCAGCGCCGCGAGGCGCTCCTCGACACCAGCGAGGAGATCTTCCGCGAACGCGGCGTGGACGACGTCTCCATGCAGGAGATCGCGGCGGCGGCCGGCGTGACCCGTGCGCTCCTCTACCACTACTTCGCGACGAAAGCCGAACTGTTCGGCGGGATCTGGTCCCGCGCCCACGAGCGGGTGCGGGCCGGGGCACCGGCACCGTCGGCCGCGACGGTGCGCGACTGGCTCGAGCACCTGCTGCGCGGCTACCTGAGGTTCTACGCCGCGAACCTGCCGCTGGTGGTGATCGCCAACCGGAGCTCGGTCGCGCACGACCCGGCGGTGCGCGGCCCCGTCGACGCGTCGTTCGCCGCGATCAGCCGGGGGCTCCTCGACGCGGCCGGCACCCGCGGCGCGGACCGCGCCGCCGCCGAGGTCGCGTTCGCCGGCTGGATCGCGTTCGTCCGCGAGACCTCGCTGGCCACCTACCTCGACGGAGCGATCGCGCCGGAGGAGAACCTCGCGCTGTGCATGGCCGCGTTCGACGCCGCGGTGGGCCGCTACGCCGACCTCACGGCCCCCGCACCGGCTCCCGCGCCCGCCGACGCAACGGCCGCTGCCAGCCGGCGGGGCTCGTCGACCGTGACGTGAATGGTCCTGGGTGCGGGGATGTTCCGCCCGTTGAGCGCGATCTCGGCGTCCGGTGCGAGCACGATCCGCAGGTTCGCCTCGCTCAGCGCCATCGTCGCGTTCCCGTCGGGATCGACCTTCCAGCCGGACCGGTCGAAGGCCGGGTGGTGGCCCGGTTCGACCGCCGCGATCGCGGCCACCGGCACGGCGGCCTCGGTCCCGAGCCCCGTCCTCAGGCGCAGCACGTCCCCGTCGAGCGAGTGCGGCCGGGTGAGCATGCCCGCGTACACGGCGACGAGCATGTACACGGCGTAGACGTGCACTCCCAGCGCGATCCACACCCACGGCGACGGACCGAGCACGACGCGGAGCAGAGCATCGACGACCGCGCCCTCGAGCACGGTCATCGCGACGATCACCCAGAGCAGGAGCGCCACGTCGCGGTGGTGCGGGAACAGCTGTCCGGCCGGCCGCTTCCCCCGGATCCACCGCACGGTGGCGACGAATCCGCGCGGCTCCGCGAGCAGCACGGTCACCGGTTTCGGAGGCAGCACCCTCGCCAAAAGCATCTCGGTGCGCCGGAATTCGCCGCTCATTCGTCGCCCCGGTTCGCGATCGACCGCATCATCAGGGCGATGCACCGCCGCTGCGCCTCGGACATCCACTCGGCCGTGTCGATCAGGTCCGTGACGTCGTCCGCGCCGATCCGGGAGACGTCCGGCACCGCCCCGTCGGGGAGCGCGATCCCGTCGGCGGCGGCCACGAGCCGGTCGGCGACCGCGCGCACTTCGGGGGCGTCGGGGTCGGCGGTCCGCAGGGCGTCGAACGCGGCGGCGATGTCGCCGGAGAGCGCCACCATCGCGGGATCGTCGAGGACGGCCTCGTACACCGCGGCGGCGCCGGGGACCGCGCCCGTGAGCACCTCCATGATCGAGAGTTCCATCCGGGCGGCGGAGCCCCCGGGCGCGTACACCTGCACGATCCGGTCGGCGATCGACCCGAGCCGCTCGGAGAGCGGCGTCCCGGCGGCGGTCACCCGCAGGTCGGCGAGCAGGCGGCGGCGTTCCCGGATCGCCTCCTCCTGGCGGGCGAGGTCGGCGTCCAGTTCGGCGAGGATCTCGTCGAGATCGCGGCGGCGCTCGTCGCCGTCGAGCACGTCGCCGATCTCGTCGAGCGACATGCCGAGTTCGGCGAGCCGCCGGATGCGCAGCAGCAGGACCACGTCGTCGAGCGTGTAGCTGCGGTAGCCGTTGGACTCGCGCGCGGGCTCCGCGACGAGGCCGATCCGGTGGTAGTGCCGGACGGTCCGCGTGGACACTCCGGCGATGCGGGCGATGTCGCCGATGCGCATGGCGCCCCTCCCTTCTCCGATGGGAGAAGTACACACCCTGACGCTGCGACAAGGTCAAGCCGCGGAGAACGTCAAGCCGCGCCGGCGGGCCTCAGCGCAGGAGCGTGATCCACATGGCCGCGTAGTGGCAGAGTGCCGCGACCACGGTGGCGGCGTGGAAGAACTCGTGGTGACCGAACACGCCCGGCCAGGGGTTCGGCCAGCGCGTCGCGTACAGGACCGCGCCGCCGCTGTAGAGCAGGCCGCCGATCGCGAGCAGGATCGCGGCGGCCCACCCGGCTCCGCGCACCAGATCGCCCGCGACGGCGACGACCACCCAGCCCAGCGCGATGTACAGCGGCACGCCCACCCAGCGCGGGGCGTGCGGCCACAGCAGTTTGAGCGCGACGCCGGCGAGCGCGCCGCCCCACACCACGGCGAGCACCCAGCCCCGTACCCCGGGCGGCAGGGCGAGCACGGCGATCGGCGTGTAGCTGCCCGCGATGAACACGAAGATCATGCAGTGATCGGCGCGCTTCATCCAGATCCGCTGCGCGTCGGTCCATTTCCCGCGGTGGTACGCGGCGCTCACCCCGAACACCCCGAACACGGTGATCGCGTACACGAGCAGCGCGCAGCCGGCGGCGATCGAGTGCGCGAAGCCCGCCGCCACGAGCGGGACGCCCAGAATCACGGCGCCGAGCGCCCCGAACTGGTGGATCACTCCCCGCAGCCGCGGCTTGGCTTCGGGGACCCCGGCGATCGTCATGAAACCTACGATACCGTAGGTTACTCGTCGGTAATCAATAGTGTGACCGACAGCGCCACCGGAATCACAGCGCGGCGAGGATCTCGGCGGCCACGTCGGCCCCGTACGCCTCGGCGAGCCGCTCGCGGGCGTCCTCGGCGTCGTAGTCCCACGCCTGCGGCCCCACGGTCTCGAGCACCTTGACCGCCACGTACGAGCCGAGCTGGCCCGCCCGCTCGTAGGACAGGCCCGCATCGAGGCCCACGAGGAACCCGGCCCGGAAGGCGTCGCCCACGCCGGTCGGATCGACCCGCCCGCGGTCCGGGACCACGTCCACGTGGATGCGCCGGGCCCCGCCGTCCGCGTCGCGCACCACGATGTCGGCGCCCTTCTCCGCGAGGGTGGTCACGCGGACCTCGACCATCTCGGTCAGCCGGTCGGCGCTCACGCCGGTCTTCTGCTGCAGCAGGCCCCACTCGTACTCGTTCGTGAACAGGAACTTCGCGCCCTCGACCAGGTCGCGCGCCTCCTCGCCGTTCAGCCGCGCGAGCTGCTGCGAGGGATCCGCCGCGAACGGGATGCCGGCCTCGCGGCACTGGGCGCTGTGCAGCGCCATCGCCGCCGGGTCGTTCGCGCCGATCACCACGAGCTCCAGGTCCCCGACGGTGCCCACCACGTCCGCGATGGCGATCTCCCGCGACTCCGCCATCGCCCCGGAGTAGAAGGAGGCGATCTGCGCCATGTCGGCGTCGGTGGTGCACTGGAAGCGCGCGGTGTGCGCGGTCTGCGAGACGCGCACCGCCCGGGTGTCGACGCCCGCGTCCTCGAGCCAGGCGCGGTAGCCCTCGTCGAAGTCCGCGCCGACCGCGCCCACGAGCACCGGACGGCGGCCGAGCCGGGCCATGCCGAAGCTGATGTTCGCGCCGACGCCGCCGCGCTGCAGCACGAGCTCCTCCACGAGGAAACTCAGCGAGACGTGAGCGAGGTGCTCGGCGAGCAACTGCTCGGAGAACTTCCCCTCGAAGCGCATCAGATGATCGGTGGCGATGGAACCGGAAACGGCGATCGACACGACGAAACCCTCCCGTGGTCGGCGACGGACGAATTCCGTCAGCCTAACCACGAGAGGGTTCGAGGCGCCCCGCGGGCGTCAGTTGAGCGCGTTCGTCAGTTGAACGAGTCGCCGCAGGCGCAGGAGCCCGTGGCGTTCGGGTTATCGATCGTGAAACCCTGCTTCTCGATCGTGTCGACGAAGTCGATCTTCGCGCCGATCAGGAACGGAACACTCATCCGGTCCACCGAGAGGTTCACGCCGCCGAACTCGGACACGACGTCACCGTCGAGGCTCCGGTCGTCGAAGTACAGCTGGTACCGGAGCCCCGCGCACCCACCCGGCTGCACCTCGATGCGCAGCGACAGGTCGTCACGCCCCTCCTGGTCCAGCAGCGCCTTCGCCTTCGAAGCGGCCGCCTCGGTCAGCACCACACCGGTGGTTTCGGTCTCAGCAGTAGTCATAGGTTCTCCTCACACACGCGTCGGTGTCTGCTTCAACGGTACCCCCTCGCCCCGCATTCCCGTCGGTGACCGGTCGCCCGCGTCGTCCACCCGCGTCGTGGCGCGCGCGGCGGGATCGAATACGCTGGACGGCGTGAAACTCCCCTGGCAGAAGGCCGACGATTCGACCTCCGACGCGGCGGACGCCGACGGCTCCGCGGCCGCCGACACCGTCGACGAGAACGGCGTGGACGCCCTGGCCAAGCCCGCGCAGACGCCGGGCAAGGGCCGCCCCACGCCCAGCCGCCGCGAGGCGCAGGGCCGTAAGCGCGGCCCCGTCGCCCCGGCCCCGATGACCAGGGCCGAGGCCCGCGCCCGCAAGAAGGAACTGCGCAACTCCATGACCAAGGAGGAGCGCAAGGCCGCCTCGGCGGAGCGCCGCACGCAGGCGAACGAGCGCCGCGAGCTGATGATGCAGGGCGACGAGCGGTACCTCCCGGTCCGCGACAAGGGCCCGGTCAAGGCGTACGTGCGCGACCTGATCGACGCCAAGCGCCACATCTCCACGATGTTCATCCCGTTCGCGGTCGCGGTGATGGTGTTCATGTTCGTCACCGTCAACATGCCGCAGCTCGCGGGCATCCCGATGCTGATCCTGCTGTTCATGATCGTGGTCATGGCGATCGAGGGCATCCTGACCGGCCGCCGCATCAACAACCGCGTCCGCGAGCGCTGGCCGGACACCACGGAGACCGGTTTCCGCCTCGGCTGGTACGCGTTCATGCGGACCACGCAGCTGCGCCGCATGCGCATCCCGCGTCCGCGGGTCGAGCCGGGCGACGCGGTCTAGCCCGTGGCCCTCACCCTGGTTCTCGGCGGGGTGCGGTCCGGAAAGTCCGCCCGCGCCGAGCAGCTGATCACCGGATCCGGTGCCCTGGTCCGGTACGTCGCCACGGCCCCGCGGCCCGACGGTGACCCCGACCTCGCGGCGCGGGTCGCCGCGCACCGGGACCGGCGACCGCGGGCGTGGTCCACGGTCGAGACCCAGGACCTGCGGGCCGTCCTCGCGGAGGGCTCCGTGCCCACCCTGATCGACGACCTGGGCGGCTGGCTCGCCGCCCGCCTCGACGCGACCGGCTGGGAGACGCCGGAGAACGTGGCCGGCGACGTGGACGGCCTGGTGGCCGCGGTCGCGGCCTACCCGGGTGACCTGGTGATCGTGAGCCCGGAGGTGGGCCTGTCGATCGTGCCGGCGACCCACGCGGGCAGGGTGTTCCAGGACCTGCTCGGCGCGCTCAACGCCCGGCTCGCGGCCGTCGCCGACCGGGCCGAGCTCGTCGTCGCCGGCCGGGTCCTGCCGCTCGACGGTGCGCCCCTGCCGGGCTCCGGAGCCGGGGCCGCGGAGCCTGCCCCGAGCCTCGTCAAGCCCGTGCCGGTGGTGCCCGCCGGTCCCCCGATCGAGCTCCCCCCGTTCGATCCGGACGCCGATCCGCTGGCCTTCCCGCAGCTCTCCCCGCCCGATCCCGTCGTGGCCCGCGAGGCCCGCGACCGGCAGCTCGAACTCACCAAACCCGCCGGCTCGCTGGGTGGGCTCGAGCGGCTCGGCGAGTGGATCGCGGCGTGCCAGGGGGCGTGCCCGCCGAAGCGGTTCGAGCGCGCCCGGATCGTGGTCTTCGCCGGCGATCACGGCGTGGCCGCGGGGGGCGTCTCGGCGTACCCGCCGGAGGTCACGGCGCAGATGGTGGCGAACTTCACCGCCGACGGCGCCGCGATCAACGTGCTGGCCGCGCAGGCGGGCGCCACCGTGCGCGTCGAGGACATCGCCGTGGCCGGCGACACCGGCGAGGCGGTGAGCCGCAACAAGATCCGGCGCGCGTCGGGCGACATCACGGTGGCGGACGCGCTGACGGACGAGGAGACGATCGCCGCGATCGCGGTGGGCCGGCGGATCGCCGACGAGGAGGTCGACTCGGGTGCCGACCTCCTGATCGCCGGCGATATGGGCATCGGGAACACCACCCCCGCGGCGGTACTGATCGGCACCCTCACCGATACCGAGCCCGTCCTCGTGGTGGGCCGCGGCACCGGCATCGACGACAACGCCTGGATGCGCAAGGCCGCCGCGATCCGGGACGCCATGTACCGCGCCCGCCCGCACACGCGGAACCCGAAGGCCCTGCTGCGCACCGCCGGCGGGGCGGATCTGGCCGCGATGGCGGGGTTCCTGGCCCAGGCCGCCGTGCGGCGCACGCCGGTGATCCTCGACGGCGTGGTGGTCACGGCGGCGGCGATGGTCGCGAACGATCTGGCGCCGGGCGCCGTGAGCTGGTGGGTCGCGGGCCACCGCAGCCCCGAGCCCGCGCACACGCTCGCGCTGCGGCGCCTGGATCTGGAGCCGCTCCTCGACCTCGGCCTGCGCCTGGGCGAGGGCAGTGGGGCGGCGCTCGCGCTGCCACTGGTGCGTTCCGCCGTGGCCGTGCTCGGCGAGATGGCCACGTTCGATTCCGCCGGGGTGTCCGGTAAGGCCGACTGACGTGCGTCACCTCGCCGCCGCCCTCGCCTGGATGACGGTGCTGCCCGTGCCCGGTTCGCTGCAGCCGCGCGAGGTGACCCGGGCCGACGGTGCGCGCATCCTCACCCTGGTGCCCGTGGCGGGGGCCGTCGTCGGGGCGGTCGTCGCCGCGCTCGCCTGGGCCGCGCGCACTGCGGGACTGCCGGCGGTGCTGGTCGGCGCAGTGGCCGTGGCGGGCGCCGCCCTGCTGACCCGCGGCATGCACCTGGACGGGTTCGCCGACTGCGTCGACGGTCTCGGCAGTTACGGCCCGCCGGAGCGTGCCCGGGAGATCATGCGTCAGGGCACGGTGGGCCCGTTCGGCGCCGCGGCGCTCGCGCTCCTGGTGGTGGCGGAGGCCGCCGCGATCGGCACGCTCGCCGACCGCGGCCTGTGGCTCGCCGTGGGGGTCGCCGTGGGCGCGGCCCGGGTAGCCGCCGTGCTCGGCTGCCGGCGCGGCTGGGCACCGTCGAACCCGGACGGCTTCGGCGCGCTGACGGCCGGCACCCAGGGGCTTCTCGCGCAGGGCTTCTGGCTCGTCGTCGCCCTC
>JBEBXD010000072.1:0-25445 GCA_040391845.1 Tsukamurella paurometabola
GAGCAGCGGCAGCACCTCGGTGCGCACCCGCACGCGGGTGTACCTCGGGTCGAGGTTGTGCGGGTCCTCCCACGGCGTCAGCCCCAGCTCCGCGCACGCCGCCGCGGTGTCGGCGCGGCGCACGCCCAGCAGCGGCCGGCCGTACGGGGCGGACCAGGCGGCCATCGCGGCGAGGGAGCGGGCTCCGCTCCCCCGGCCGAGACCCAGGAGAACCGTCTCCGCCTGGTCGTCGAGGGTGTGGCCCAGCAGCACCGGGGCGTCGCCGCGCGCGGCCTCCAGCGCGGCGTACCGGGCGGTGCGTGCCGCGGCCTCGGGTCCGCCGCCCTCCCCGACGGTGACGGGCAGGACCTCCGCCCCACGCGCACCGAGCTCGAGGGCGGTCGCGGCGGCGCGCTCGGCGACGGCCGCCGACCCGTCCTGCAGCCCGTGATCGACGACCAGGGCCACCACATCGAGCCCCTCCGCCAGCGCCCCGGTGAGCAGGGCGAGCGAATCCGCTCCGCCCGAGAGGGCCACGGCCACGGTGGGACCCGATCCGTGCGCGGCGTGCCAGCCCCGGACCGCGTGCCGCACGCGCAGCGCCGCGGGGCCCGGACGGTTCACGGCGCCGCCGGCCCCAGGACCCGGGCGATCCAGAGCGAGGGATCGTCGAGTTCGTCGGGCAGGGGCAGGGTCTCGGGGCCGGTCCACACCCGGTTGAACCGGTCCATGCCCACCTCGGCGACCACGGCGTCCACGAACCGCTTGCCCCGCACGTACTGCGCGATCTTGGCGTCCATGCCCATCAGGGCGCGCAGCAGCCGCTGGAACGGGTTCGACGGTGCCGCCCGGCGCCGGTCGAAGGCCGCACGGATGGCGGCGACGGTGGGGATCACGGAGGGACCGGCGGCGTCCATGACGTGGTCGGCGTGACCCTCGAGGAGGGTGCCGAGCAGGAGCAGCCGCTCCACGGCCGCGAACTGTTCGGGGGGAGCGGCGATCTCGAGGACGCCGATGATCCCGCTGTGCCGCGCGTCGCCGGAGAGCGCCGCCCGGGTGCGCGCGAGCAGATCGCCCACCGAGCCGGCGCCGGTGACGCCGCTGAGGACGGCCACGTTGTCGCGCATGTACTCCCGCAGCCACGGGTTCGCGCCGAACTGCACACGGTGGGTGACCTCGTGCAGGCACACCCACATGCGGAAGTCCTCGGGGTGCAGCCGCAGTGCGCGCTCCACGGAGAGCACGTTCGGCACCACCAGCAGCAGTTCGCCGCCGGCCACGCCGAACGGATCGTACTGGCCCAGAACCGATCCGGAGACCATGCCGAGCATCGCGCCGGCCTGGACCCCGGCCAGGCGGGCGCCGAGCCCCGGCGCAGCCGCGTCGTCCGGTTCGATCAGCGCCTCCATGGACCGGGCCGCGGCCGAGACCCATTCGGCGCGGTTCACGATGCGGGCCGCCGGGACCGCGCCCGCGGTCGTCAGGCCGGTGACGCCGCGCACGTGCTCCTCGGCGTCGGCCGCGTACCGCTGCAGCTGTTCGGCGGCGCGGTCGCGGGTGTAGCCGGTGGTGGCCGGGCCGTCCCCGAGGATGCGGGCCACGCGGCGGCCGGAGGCGGCGGCGAGCGCCCAATCGACCTGCGCCCGTTCCCGCTTCGCGCTACCCATGGCGATCAGCGGCATCCGCAGCCGCGGAGCGCGGCGGTCACGACGTCCATCGCCGGCCGGGCCACGTCGACCGGCGTACCGGAGGACATGAGGGTGAAGGTGAGCACCGCACCGTCGCGCCCGGGGACGTACCCGGCGAGCGTGGAGACGCCGGAGAGGCTCCCGGTCTTGGCGCGCACGTACCCCGCGCCCGGCCGGTTGACGGTGACGTACCGGTCGGCGAGGGTGCCGGTCGCGGCGGCGACGGGCAGCAGGTCCAGGAGGGGGCGCAGCCGCGGCTGTGCGTTGCCGGCGGCCGCGGTGAGCACGCGGTCGAGCACCGCGGCGGGGATGCGGTCCGCGGTCGAGAGGCCGCTGGTGTCGGAGAGTTCCACGCCGCTCAGGTCGAGGCCCGCGTCGCGCAGGGTGGCCTGCACGGCCTCGGCGGCACCGTCGAACGAGGCGGGGCGGCCGGTGGCGCGGGCGATCTCGCGGCCGATGCTCTCGGCGAGCACGTTGTCCGAGTGCACGAGCGCGTCGTGCAGGCGGGTGATGAGCGGGGCGCTGCGGACCGCGGCGAGCTGCGCGGCGCCCTGCGGGGCGGTGCCGGCGGTCACGGCCGTCGCGGGGAGCCCGAGCGCCTCGGCCAGGGCCGCGCCCGCGGTGCGCGCGGGGTCGTCGACGCGCGGCGAGTAGTCCTCGTTCGGGCGCACGCGGCCCGAATCGGCGATCAGGGACTGGATCGGGGTGATGTCGCCGCCCGCGATGTCGGCGCGCTCCCAGCCGCGGGCGAAGTCGGTGCCGGTGAACAGCGAGGTATCCACCACGATGCGGGTCACGCGGGTCCCGGAGCGGCGCAGCTGGGCCGCGAGGTCGGCGATCTTCGGGGCGTCCGTGAACAGCGAGGGCCCGCCCGCGCGGAGGGTGGGGTCGCCCGCGCCCACGAGCACCACCTCGCCGGGTTCGGCGCCCTCGACCACCGTGGTGGTGATCCGCTCGCCGGCGGGGAGCGTGAGCAGCGCGGCGGCGGCGGTCAGCACCTTGGTGGTCGAGGCGGGAGTGCGGGGGCGGGCGGCATCGCGCTGCCACAGCACCTGCCCGGTGCCGGCGTCGGCGATCACGCCGGTGAGATCGCCCAGGTCAGGGTTGCGCAGGGCCGCCGCGATCTGCGCGGTGACGCCCGCCGCGGTGGGGGTGGAGGTGGCGCTGACCGGGGAGATGGCGGGGCTGTACTGCGCTTCGGACAGGCGCGGCGGAACGTGCTCGGCGAGGTCCTGCCGGTCGCGGTACACGCCGAAGCCCAGGACTGCGGCCACGGCGACGACGACGACGAGCGCCAGCACGACCACCGTGATCGTGAGGCGCACCAGGGTCCGTCGGATCCGCGAGCGTCGCACCGCACCACCCTAGCGGGGGTTCGTCACCGGCAACGCAGCGAGCGGTTCGGATCCGGAACGCAAAGGGTATCCTCGGCGTGCATGGTTGACGCGAGCGAAGGGAAACAATGAGCGTCGAATTCGAGGTCACCGTCGAGATCGCCAAGGGCTCGCGGAACAAGTACGAGGTGGACCACAAGACCGGCCGCCTCAAGCTGGACCGCTACCTGTACACGTCGTTCGGCTACCCCACCGACTACGGCTTCATCGAGGACACCCTGGGCGAGGACGGCGATCCGCTGGACGCGCTCGTACTGCTGCAGGAGTCGGTGATCCCCGGCGCGATGGTCGAGTGCCGCGCGATCGGCATGTTCAAGATGGAGGACGAGAAGGGCGGCGACGACAAGGTTCTGGTGGTGCCCGCCGGCGATCCGCGCTGGGACTCCGTCCAGGACATCGGCGACGTCGACAAGTTCGAACTCGACGCCATCGAGCACTTCTTCACGCACTACAAGGACCTGGAGCCCGGCAAGTTCGTCAAGGGCTCGAGCTGGGTCGGCAAGGCCGACGCGGAGAAGGAGATCGCCGCCTCGGTCGCTCGCGCCGAGACGTCCGGTTCCGACGCGCACTGAGACCGCTACGGCGAACGGCGGCGAGGGATCCCTCGCCGCCGTTCGGCGTCCGCGGGCTAGCTACTACAACTTGGCCGCGACGCGCCGCAGGATCTCATCGAAACCCGACCGGTCGATCTTTCCGTCGGCACCGGGGTTCGCGTTCACCATGGCGGTCACGCCGCCCTTGGTGAAGTACGCGGACGCGGCCACCGCCGACTGATCGTTCATCGTGCGGGTGATCTCGAAGACGAAGCCCGAGGCACCGTCGAGCCCCGCCGGGAGCGCCGTGCGCACGGTGGTCTGCTTCAGGGCGCCGCCCACCGTCACCTTCGCGCAGTCCCCGGTGCCGGCGGCCTCGAAGACGGAGGTCTTCACGTCGCCCGGCAGCAGCGTGACTCCGTAGAGCACCGTCTTGTCGCGGGCGACGGTCTGCTGCACGCCGGACTTCACGGTCTGCGCGACCTCGTCCTGCGCAGCCACGTTCTTGTCCTTGCAGCCGGCGGGATCGATCTGCGAGTCCTTGACCGACTGCACCGACTGCAGGGCGGTGAGCAGGGCGTCGTCGGAGGCGACCGTCGTCAGCGTCAGGCCCTGCGGCAGGTCCGCCTGGGCGAGCGCCTTCGTGGCCGCGTCGACGGCCGGGGCCTGGGACGTGGCCGGCGCGTCGTCGCCGCTGCCGCCGCAGCCGGCGAGGAGCAGGCCCGCAGCGGCCAGCGCCGCGAGGATGCCGAGGGAACGGTTCGGGTCACTGCGGCGCAAGGGCTTTCTCCTGCCGATCGGGTACCGGATCGGGCTAGACCTTACCGAACCTCCGCGAGAACGCGGCCGCGAAGCCCGGGTAGCCCCCGTTGTCGATGGCGCGGCGGGCCGCGGCGGCCAGGGAGACGAAGAAGTGCTCGTTGTGCAGGGTGCACAGTGTGACCGCCAGGCCCTCGTTCGCGGCGAACAGGTGGTGCACGTACGCCCGGGTGAATGCGTCGACCCGGTTCGGACCGCCGGGCCGTCCCGCGGCGGGGTCGAGCGGCCGGAAGTCCTCGCGCAGCGCGGGATCGGTGACGTCGAGGACGCCCGTCGAGGTGTACACGCGGCCCTCGGCGCCCGCGCGGGCCGGTTCCGCGCCGTCGATCAGGTCCACGCCCGCCCCGATCGCGGCGAGCAGATCGGCCGGGCCCGCGACCCCCGCGAGGTAGCGCGGGGAGTCCGCGCCGAGTTCGCCGATCGCGGCGCGCAGCGCGGGCAGCTCGCGTTCCGCGGAGGCCACGCCGTCGATCCGGTAGCCGCCGAATCCCAGTCCGCCCGCGCGGCGGTCCTCCTCGGCGAGCGTGCGCAGGCCGCGGGCGGCGGACCGTCGGGCCTCGGGGTCCCCGCCCCCGGTCACGGCGGCCCACAGGGAGAGCCGGTCGCGGCGGTCGGCGGTCTGCCAGGCGTGCTCGGCGAGCGCGCGCCGCGCCCAGCGCTCGGTGCGCGCCGGGTCGGCGGGATCGGCGAGCGCGAAGGAGATGTCGACGCGCATCCGGTGCGCGAGGCGCACCACGGCCTCGGGGTCCCAGCGGTGCGGCGAACCGTCGAGCCGGCCGCGGAAGGCGATGCCCTCCTCGGTGATCCGGGTCTTGCGCTGCTGCGCGATCGCCGCGACGCCGGTATCGCCCACGGTGGGTGCGGCCCACGCCATGGCGGCGCCGATGCCGCCGGCGCCCTCGATCACGTCCGGCCCGGGCTGGAGGTACAGCTCGTGCAGGTCGACGGTGAGCGCGGCGGCGCCGAGGCCGGTGAGCTCGCGCGGGGTGAGGCCGGCGATGGCGCCGCGGCCCGCCACCGGAAGGAAGGCGGGGGTGGCGATCTCGCCGCGCGGCAGCACGATCCGGCCGGTGCGCGCGCCGCCCGGATCGGACTCCTCGGCGGCGAATCGCACGGGGTCGGTGGCGCCCGCGGCGCGCAGCCGGGTGTTGCCGGCGATCGCCCGGTAGCCGGTGCGCAGCTCGGCGAGTTCCGCTGCGAGCGCGGCGTTCTGGGACCGCAGCTCCTCGATCTCGGTGCGCGGCTCCGGCGTCCCGCTCCCGGTCACTCGGCGTCCCGCATCAGGCGCAGGGCCTGCTCGAACTGGTGCAGCGCGCGGGTGCCCAGGGTCACGAACTGGTCGATCTCCTCGTCGGTCCACTCGGCCATCAGGGGCTGGAGCTTCTCGTTGCGCTGCTCGCGGATCTGGTCGAACTTGGCGCGCCCTGCGTCGGTGGCGGAGACGAGGGCGGCGCGCCGGTCGGACGGGTCGGCGGTGCGCTCGGCGTAGCCGAGGCCCGTGAGCGTGCTCACGTAGCGGCTCGCGGTCGACGGGTCGGTGTGGATCTGCTCGGCGAGCACGGACGACCGCATCGGCCCGTCCTTCACCAGCGCGAACAGGGCGGCGTAGGCGGCGAGTTCCACGCCGTCCGGTGCGACGGCGTGCCGGGTCATCACCGAGTGCCGCTCCTTGAGCCGGGTCAGCTCGACGATCACGCCGACGATCCCCTCGATCCGCTCCGCTCGTTCCTCGTCCGTCATCACGCCTCCGCAGGTCCCGTCCGCCGCCACCGGGGCGCGGACGCGCAAAACTGCTTGCAGTATACAACTATTATGCGGGCGGGGCGAACCGGGGCGGCGCCTACTCCCGCGGGGGCTCCTGGGCGGTGCGGACCACCGTGGCGCCGGTGAGCGCCACGTGGGCGGCGAAGTGGGTGCGGAAGATCGTGTCGTGCGTCCCCGCCGCCGCGTACAGGTCCGGGTACGCGGCGAGCGACTCGTCGATCACGGTGACCAGCGGCCGCGGATGCCCGACGGGGGCCACCCCGCCGATCACCTGGCCGGTGGCCGCCGCCACGTCGTCGGGCTTCGCCCGGGAGATGCGGCCGTGGCCGAGGCGCGCGGCCAACCCGTCGGTGTCCACCCGGTGCCGGCCGCTCGAGAGCACGAGGAGCGGCGCACCGTCGGCGAGGAACACGAGGCTGTTGGCGATCGCCCCCACCTCGCAGCCGAGCGCGGCGGCCGCCTCGGCGGCGGTCCGCGCGCCGTCGGGCACCAGCCGCACGGTATCGGGGTGGCTCGCGGCGGCCAGCGCGGCGCGGACGGCCTCGGTGCGGGCGGAGTACTGCTCGGTCACACCGATCAGTATGCCGCCGCCGCTCAGGCGGCCAGCAGCGAGGCGATCAGGTCCTTGGTGCGGGCGCCTCCCACGGGCCGCAGCACCACGGCGTCGGCCACCTCGGCGGCGTACACGTCCTCGATGAGCGATTTCAGGCCGGACGGTGTGCCGATGTACGTGATCGACTGCGGCGCCGCGCCGTTCGGGGCGTAGCTGGCGCGGGCGTCCGCCGCCCGCTCGTCGATCACCACGTCCACCTCGAGGGCCACGGCGCCGGGCTCCCGCCCCGCCCGCTCGGCCTCGGCGCGCAGGTGCCCGCGCTCGCGCTGGGCCAGGCGGAGGTCGGCGGCGCGCACCCGGGTCAGGCGCAGGGCCTCGGGTTCACCGTCGACGGTGACCACGAGGGCGGGGCGGGAGACGGTCATGTCCAACTCCTTCGATCTCGAGCGCGCTCTCAGCGCGATCGTCCGGTCAGGTCCTCCAGCGCATGCACCAGGCGGCGCACGTCGTTCTCGCTCGTGCCGAGGCCGAGGCTGGCGCGCACGGCACCGTCGAAGCATCCCAACCGGTGAACGACCGGGTGGGCGCAGAACTTCCCGTCCCGCACGCCGATCCCGTGCTCGGACGAGAGGAACTCCGCGACCTCACGAGGGGTGCGGCCGTCGACTGTGAAGGCCACGATCCCCACCCGCTCGGTGCAGTCGGTCCAGATCCGCAGGGTGCGCACCCCGTCGAGCGCGTCGAGCGAGCGCACGAGCAGATCGGTGAGGAAGCGCTCGTGCCGGGCGATCGCCTCCTCGCCCAGCGCGGCCAGCGCCTCGCACGCGGCGCCGATGGCGACGGCGCCGAGCACGTTCGGCGAGCCGGCCTCGTGGCGCGCGGGGCCGGTGTACCAGGCGACCTCGACCGACTTCGAGACGGGCGTGCCGATCACCTCGTAGCTGGCACCGCCGCCGCACCGCACGGGCTCCGCCTCGTCCAGCCAGTCCGCGCGGCCCACGAGCACGCCCGACCCGAACGGCGCGTACAGCTTGTGCCCGGAGAAAGCGAGGTAGTCGACGCCGCTCTCGCGCAACGAGATCCGGCGATGCGGCACCAGCTGCGCACCGTCGACGGCGATCCTGGCGCCGTGCCGGTGGGCGAGCGCGGCGAGGCGCCGGACGGGCAGCACCTCGCCCGTCACGTTGGACGCGCCGGTCACGCTCACCAGGGCGGCGGGCCGGGCCGCGAGCTCGCGGTCGAGCACCTCGAGGGTGCCCTCGACGGAGAGCGGCGCGGAGATCACCCGGGCCCCGATCCGCTTCCACGGCAGGAGGTTCGCGTGGTGCTCGCAGTCGAGCACCACCACCTCGCCGGGGACGCAGCCGGCCAGCAGGTTGATCGAATCGGTGGTGTTGGAGGTGAAGATCACGTGATCATCGGCGCGGGCGCCCACGAACTCGGCCACGATCTCTCGGGCGCGCTCGTAGCGGGCGGTGGAGCGCTGGGAGAGATGGCCGGCGCCGCGGTGGACGCTGGCGTACTCGCTCAGCGCCTCGGCCACCGCCGCCTGCACCGGGGCGAGGGCGGGCGCGCTCGCGGCGTAGTCGAAGTTGGCGTATCGCACGGTGGCGCCGTCGCTCAGCGGCGCGTACTCGTTCGCGCCGGTCACCTCGGCGAGCGGGCCCAGTGCCAGCGGGGCGCTGCGGAGGGTGGGGGCGAGGCAGACGGCGGTGCGTTCGGTGAGGGTGCTCATGATGTCCTTCGTGTTGAGGACACGCCGCACCGGCGAACGGTGCGGCGGATCCGCGCTTGCCGCACTCGTTTTCGGTGCGGCCAGGTCGTCACCCGGAGCACCCCACCGCGGAGGAGGGTTGCCGACCAGCGAGCCGGGGCTTATCGCTGGCACTCATGACCTGCCGTCGAGAATGCCCTGCGGCGCGGCCGGCGTCAAGGTTTCGATCACGGAGACGCCAAATCTCCGCCGCCCGCCTCGGCGGCCTTTTCTGGAGTTATTCCAGATTATGAGTTAGAGTGGGTTTCGGATCCCACCCCGATCCCGAGACCATCGACACCCAGGAGGCCGAGATGTCCAACCCGATCACCAGCACCCTGTCCGACGAGGCCAAGAAGGTCGCCGGCGACGCCCTGCAGGGCTCCCTCGTCGACCTCGTGGACCTCGCCCTGATCGCCAAGCAGGCGCACTGGAACGTCATCGGCTCGCAGTTCCGCTCCGTTCACCTGCAGCTCGACGAGCTGGTGACGGACTCGCGCGCCTTCGCCGACGACGTCGCCGAGCGCGCCGCGTCGATCGGTGTGAGCCCCGACGGGCGGGCCGAGACCGTGGCGAAGACCGCCACCACCGTGGGGTTCGAGGGCGGCTGGCAGCAGGACGGCACCGTGGTGGGCGCCGTGGTGAAGAACCTCGCCGCCGTGATCGCCGCCCTGCGCGAGCGGATCGCCGCCACCGAGTCCGCCGACCCCGTGACGCAGGACCTGCTCATCGGCATCACGGCCCGGCTCGAGCAGCTGCACTGGATGTGGCAGGCCCAGCAGGCGTAGTCGCCCCGGCGTCGCCGGTCTCCGCAACCGCCGTCCGGGCGTGGCGCATCGCCGTCGACGATCAGGATCGCTGAGTGCGGTCGTTGTCCGACTGATAGCGCAGGAGAACGACCGCACTCGACGCTCAGCCCAGTGCCCGATCCAGATCGGCGATGACGTCGTCCACGTTCTCCAGCCCCACCGACAGCCGCAGCATCGAATCGCTCAGCCCGATCTTCGCGCGCCCCTCCGGGCCCGTGGCGCGGTGCGTCGTGGTGGCGGGGTGGGTGATCAGCGACTTGGCGTCGCCGAAGTTGTTGGAGATGTCGATCACCTGCAGCCGGTTGAGGAACTCGAACGCGCGCTCCTTGCCGGCCAGGGCACCGTCGGCCAGCTCGAGGGTGATGACGGTGCCCCCGGCCTTCATCTGACGCTTCGCCAGCTCGTGCTGCGGGTGCGAGGGAAGGAACGGGAACAGCACCTTCGACACCCGCGGATCGGCGTCCAGGAACTCGGCGACCCTCTGCGCGTTCGCGCTCACCCGCTCGGCCCGTAGGTCGAGGGTCTCCAGCGCCTTGAGCAGCACCCACGCGTTGAACGGCGCCATCGCCGGCCCGGTGTGCCGCATCAGCTGCTTCACGGGACCGTCGATGTAGTCCTCGCGGCCGAGGATCGCGCCGCCCATGACGCGGCCCTGGCCGTCCATCGTCTTCGTCGATGAGTGCACGACCACGTCGGCGCCCATGCCGAAGGAGTCCTGGTAGCCGACGGGGGTGAAGCCCGCGTCGAGCACCACCTGCGCCCCGGCGTCGTGCGCCAGCCCGGCGACCGCGCGCACATCCACCAGTCCCTGCATCGGGTTGGCGGGCGTCTCGAAGAACACGGCCTGCGTGGGCACGCTCAGCGCCTCGCGCCACTGCTCGAGGTCCTCGCCGTCGACGAACACCGTCTCGATGCCCCAGCGCGGCAGGATCTCGTTGCACACCACGTAACAGGAGCCGAACAACGAGCGGGCCGCCACCAGCCGGTCGCCGGCCTGCAGCAGCGCGCCGAGCGCGGTGAACACCGCGGACATGCCGGAGGCCGTCGCGAAGCACGCCTCCGCGCCCTCCAGCAGGCGCAGGCGCTCCTGGAACATGGCCACCGTCGGATTGCCGTAGCGGGAGTAGACGAACCGGTCGATGTCCCCGTTGAACGCCGCCTCGGCGGCCTCGGCACTGGTGTACGTGTAGCCCGAATTCAGGAAGAGGGCCTCGGAGGTCTCCTCGTAGTTCGTGCGCAGGACACCGCCGCGCACGGCGTAGGTCTCGGGCCGCAGCCCGTCGGGCAGATGGCTGAACTCCATGCCCGGGAGTCTAGAACTGCCTCCACGGCAGGCCTTCGGCGCGCCAGCCCGCACCGCCCCGGTGCCCCGCCGGATCGAGGTGCCCCTCGAACCCGTCGAGTACGTTGTACGCCCGCCGCACCCCGGCGCGGGTCGCGGTCTCGGCCGCGCCGATCGACCGCTGGCCCGAGCGGCAGATGAACGCGACGGGCGTCTCGTCGGTGATGCCCTCGGCGCGCAGGTCGTCGACGAAGCGGGGGTTGAGCGCACCGTCGGGGTAGCGCTGCCACTGCACGAGCACGACGGGGCGGCCGAGCCCCGACAGCTCGGGGACGCCGACGTAGTTCCACTCCGCCTCGGTGCGGCAGTCGACGAGGACCGCCGCCGGGTCCTGCTCGAGCAGCTCCCAGGTCTCGCGGGGGGTCAGGTCTCCGGCGTACGTCACGAGCACTTCCTCCACTTTCCGTCCTCGCGGACGAAGGTCGCACGTTCGGTGCGTTCATCCGCCTTCGCGTACCGCACGGTGAGGTCCGCCGTCGCGGTGTCGCCGTTCACGGTCAGGTTCTTCACGTCGTTCTCGTCGAGCTTCGCCTCGCCCTCGCGCTCGACGGTGGCCCTACGCGCGTCCGCGAACCCGGCCTCCTTCGGGAAATCGGGGGCGGAGCGGTCCTTGGTGCAGGTGTTGGCGACGAGGTCGGCGTAGCGCCCGTTGTTCAGTGCGCCGTAGTACCGGCCGATGGTGACCTGGATCTGCGCGGAGTCGCTGAGCCGCTTCTCCGACGGGCGGATGACGTTCCACGCGAGCACGCCGCCGATGAGGACGACGGCCACGACCAGGGCGACGACGAACGGCGTGGCGGTGGTGCGGCGCTCGGGCGGCGGCCCGACGGGGGTCTTGTCTGCACTCACTGGAGTCTCTACCCTCTGCTACTAGAACATGTTCCAGTTCCCGGATCGGCGTGGTATCGGCCACCCGCACTAGGAACAGTTGATAAGTCCGCACTAACCTGGTGGGGAACTCAACCGCGTATGCAGACAAGGTAGCCGACTTCACATGACCGAACAGAACCGCCCGTTGCGCGTCGCGATCGTGGGCGCAGGCCCCGCAGGTATCTACGCGGCGGACGCCCTCATGAAGTCCGACGAGGCGAAGGATCCCGGCGTCAGCATCGATCTCTTCGAGAAGATGCCCGCCCCGTTCGGCCTGATCAGGTACGGCGTCGCGCCCGATCACCCGCGGATCAAGGGCATCATCACCGCCCTGCACAAGGTGCTCGACAAGCCGCAGGTGCGGCTCTTGGGCAACCTGGATTTCGGCAAGGACTTCACCCTCGAGGACGTCCGCCGCCACTACGACGCCGTGATCTTCTCCACCGGCGCCGTCGCCGACCGCAACCTGGACATCCCCGGCATCGACCTGGACGGCAGCTACGGCGCCGCCGAGTTCGTGGCCTGGTACGACGGGCACCCGGACTTCTCCCGCGAGTGGCCGCTCACGCAGGAGAAGGTCGCCGTGCTCGGCGTGGGCAACGTGGGCCTCGACGTGGCCCGGGTGCTCGCCAAGACCGCCGACGAGCTGCTGCCCACCGAGATCCCGCCGAACGTCTACGAGGGCCTCAAGCTCAACAAGGCGAAGGAGGTGCACGTCTTCGGCCGGCGCGGTCCCGCGCAGGTCAAGTTCACCCCGCTGGAGCTCAAGGAGCTCGACCACTCGCAGACCATCGAGGTGGTCGTGAACCCCGAGGACATCGAGTACGACGAGGGTTCGGCGAAGGCCCGGCGCGAGTCGAAGATCACCGACCAGGTGGCCACGATCCTCGAGAACTACGCGATCCGCGAGCCCAACGACCGCCCGCACAAGCTGTTCATCCACCTGTTCGAGTCGCCCGTGGAGATCCTGGGCGAGGACGGCAAGGTCACGGGCCTGCGCACCGAGCGCACCGAGCTCGACGGCACCGGCAACGTGCGCGGCACCGGCAAGTTCACCGACTGGGAGATCGGGGCGGTCTACCGGGCCGTCGGCTACCTGTCGAACGACCTGCCCGAGATCCCGTTCGACGACCAGGCCGGCGTCATCCCCAACGAGGCCGGACGCGTCATCGACACAGGTGAGCACCTCCAGGGCGTGTACACCACAGGGTGGATCAAGCGAGGCCCCGTCGGCCTCATCGGCCACACCAAGGGCGACGCCAACGAGACCGTCGCCTGCCTGCTCGAGGATTGGCACGCGGGCCGGCTGAACGCCCCGTCGGCGCCGGGCGTGGACGAGGTCACCCAGTGGCTCGACGACCACGACACCCCGTACACCACGTGGGACGGCTGGTACCGCCTCGACGAGCACGAGCGCAGCCTGGGCGAGGCCGAGGGCCGCGAGCGCGTCAAGGTGGTCGAGCGTGACGACATGCTGGCCGCCTCGGAGCCGAACAAGGTCCAGCAGGGCTGATCCGCTCCACCGATACGACGGTGCCGCCGTCCCGATCTCTCGGGGCGGCGGCACTTTTCGCTCACGATGATTCTAATTCGGCGGTGCGGTCACGACCGTGTCGACCGCCGACGGACAGCGCCCCGGCGCACACCACCAACGCCGACGCGGCGGGGTGTGGTCGCGCTGCCACTTACCGGATCTGCCCTCATTCGGCGGCCCAGTCCCAGACCTGCCACAGGGCGCGGCCGAGGGACTCGCCCCGCGGGGTGAGTTCGTACTGCTTGTCGGGAAGCTTGCGGGCGATGCCCTTCTCCACCAGTTGCGCGAGCCGGGTGGCGAGCACGCTGGAGCTGCAATTGCCCATGCGCCTGCGCAATTCGAGGAATCCGAGCGATCCGGGTTCCAGCTCCCACACGATGCGCAGCACCCAGCGCTGACCGAGCAGATCCATCGCCGCGACGACCTCGGGGTCCGGATCCTCGCGGCGCTGCGGCACCACATCGCGCACTGACACGTCCCAGAGCCTACTTGCGCTTCTGAATTCGAAGCGTCATGCTGGGCGCAGTTCGAAATCAGAAGCATGGAGGTCCTGTCGATGGCGGTCGTAGTGGTGACCGGCGCGTCCCGCGGGGTGGGCGCCGAGACGGCGGTGGCGCTCGGCGCCCGGGGACACGACGTGGTGGTCAACTACCGCGAGAAGCAGCGTCGCGCCGAGAAGGTGTGCGCCCTGGTCGAGGAGGCCGGTGGGCGCGCGATCGCCGTCGGCGCGGACGTCACCGCGCCCCACGGACCGGAGCACCTGATGGGCGCCGCGGTGGCCGCCTTCGGGCGCCTCGACGCGGTGGTCCTCAACGCCTCGGGTGGCCTGGAACCGGGCGCCGATCCCGGCTACGCGATGCGCCTGAACCGCGATGCGCAGGCCGACGTCGCCCGCGCGGCCGCGGACCGGATGCAGCCCGGCGGCCGCATCGTGTTCGTCACGAGCCACCAGGCGCACTTCTCCGAGACACGGCCCGTCCCAGCGGGATACGAGCGGATCGCCGCGAGCAAGCTGGGCGGCGAGCGCGCGCTCCGGGAACTCGCCCCCGAGCTGGGCCTCGACCTTCGCGTCGTCTCCGGCGACATGATCGAGGGCACGATCATCGTCCGGCTGCTCGAGCGCCGCGACCCGGACGCCGTGGACGCCCGGCGCACCCACGGCCCACTGCCCACCGTCACCGAGTTCGCCGCGGCCATCGCGGGCACCGTCGACGACGCGGCGCCGGCGGGCCGCACCACCTACGTGGGCGGGCGCGACTATTTAGGGTAGCCTCAGTTGTATGGGTAGAGGAGTGACCGGCCTGATCCTCAAGGCGATGCGGGCCGACGACTACGTGTTCACGGTGCTCCGGACGGAGGCGGTCAGCGAGCACTACCACCGCGTCCGGTTCGACGGCGGCGACTTCCTGCAGCGCAACCCCTGGTTCCCCACTATGTGGGTGCGCCTGTGGGTGCCCAAGAGCGGCGCGGCCACCACGGACGAGGACGAGGGCACCCTCGCACAGCGCGGCTACACGATCGTCGCGCCGGAGGGTTCCGAGTTCAGCATCGAGTTCGCCGTGCACGACGGGCCGGCGCCGCGCTGGGCCCTCGACGCCGAGCCCGGCGACCGGATCGCCGCCACCATGATGGGCGCCGACCTGACGGTCCCGGAGGACCCCGCACCGTCGGAGTACGTACTCGTGGGCGATGCCGCCTCGATCCCCGCGATCAACAGCATCCTCGACACCGCGCAGGCGCCCTGCCGCGTGTTCCTCGAGTACCAGCACGACGCCGAACGCGCGCTGCCGGTCCGCTCGGAGGCGATCACCTGGGTGCCGCGGGAGGACCGCGGGGCGACCCTCGTCTCCACTGTGGCCGCCGCCGGGATCGATTCCAGCGCTTTCCTTTTCGTGGCCGCCGAGTCGAAGGCGACGCGGGAGATCACCAAGGCCGCCAAGCGCGACTTCGGCCTCCCCAAGGAGCGGATCAAGTCGCAGGCCTACTGGCTGCAGCGCGGATAGGGCCCGCCTACTCCTGCGGGCGCTGCGGCGGCAGGCCCAGGGAGGTGGGCGGGTTGTGGTCGTAGTCCTGCGCCTCGGGTGCGGGCGCCGCGGACTCGTCGGTCGACGGTCGCGGGGCCGGCTGGATCGGGCGGGGCTGCGCGGGTCGACGGTCCGCGACGGGCTGCGTTCCGACCGGCCCCGACGGGCCCGGCTGACCGGAGAGCCTCGGCTGACCGGTGGGCCCCGGCTTACCGGGGGCGCCGGTCGGCGGGGCGACCCGCGGCTGCTGGGCCGGCGGGTGCTGCGCGGGAGGAGGCGTGCCGGGCAGCGGCGGGACGCCCTGCGGCGCCGGCTGTCCCGGCTGCCCCTGCTGGGCCGGGCGCTGCACCGGCATGGCGCGGGTGGAGAGGTCCTCCGGGGCCTGCGGCCGCTGGACGGGCACGGCGGCGGTCTCGGCCGCACCCTGCTGCACCGGGTCAGCACTGTCGACCACCACGACCCGTCCGGCCGCCTCGGCGGCGTTGGCCCGCGCGACCTCGACGGTGTCGGCCGTCGCGACCGCGACCCCGAGCCGCCGCTTGGCGTACCCCTCGGGCTTGCCGAACAGGCGCAGCTCGCTCTCCGGCACCTCCAGTGCCCGTGCCACGCTGTCGAACGCGACCGAGCTGCTGTCCTTCGTCCCGTAGATCACGGCGGACGCTGCTGGCGACATGAGCGAGGTGTCCACGGGCAGCCCGAGGATCGCGCGGGCGTGCAGCTCGAACTCCGAGAGCCGCTGCGAGCCCAGAGTCACCAGGCCGGTGTCGTGCGGCCGCGGGGAGACCTCGGAGAAGTAGACGTCGTCGCCCTTGACGAACAGCTCGACCCCGAACACGCCCCGCCCGCCGGTGCCGCCGTCGCCGAGCGCGGTGGTGACGCGGCCGGCCACGGAGGTGGCGGCGTCGTAGGCGGCCTGGCTCATCGCCTGCGGCTGCCAGGACTCGACGTAGTCGCCGTCGGACTGCCGGTGCCCGATCGGCTCGCAGAACCGGGTGACCACCTTGCCCCGCTCGGAGTCGTAGACGCGGACCGTGAGCAGCGTGATCTCGTAGTCGAAATCGACGAAGCCCTCCACGATGACCCGCTCGTTGCGGACCCGGGCGCCCTCGACGGCGTACTCCCAGGCGGCGGCCAGCTCCTGCTCCGCGCGGACCACGGACTGGCCCTTGCCCGAGCTGGACATGACGGGCTTGATCACGCACGGGAAGCCGACCTCGCGGGCGGCGGCACGCACCTCGTCGAGCGAGGAGGCGAACGCGTACGGCGAACAGGGCAGACCGAGCTCCTCGGAGGCGAGTTTGCGGATCCCCTCACGGTCCAGCGTCAGCGTGACGGCCCGCGCGGTGGGGATCACCTCCGCGAGGCCCTCCTCGTCGACGGCTACCAGGGCGTCGGTGGCGAGCGCCTCGATCTCGGGGACCACGTAGTCGGGCTTCTCCTCCTCGATCACGCGGCGCACCTCGGCGGCGTCGGTCATGTCGATGACGTGGCTGCGGTGCGCGACCTGCATGGCGGGCGCGTTCGCGTAGCGGTCGACGGCGATCGTCTCCACGCCCAGGCGCTGGAAGGCGATCACCACCTCCTTGCCCAGCTCGCCCGATCCCAGCAGGAGCGCCTTGGTCGCGCCGGGGGTGAGCGCGGTGCCGATCCGGGGGTTGCCGCCGGTCTCGCTGAGATTCGTCATGGTGTCCATCATGGCAAATCATCCGCTCGCACGGTGCGCCCGGCGACCCGCCGATTCGTGTTTGTTTCCGATCGTTCTGCGGTGGTGAGCGTTTCATTCGTTATCGCGCGATAGCGGCGGGGTCCTGGCTATGTTCGCACGATGAAACCACTGGTGATTCGCAGCGCCGTCGTGGCCTCCCTCGGCGGCCTGATCTTCGGCTTCGACACCGCCGTCATCTCCGGCGCCCAGGACGGCATCGTCGCCACGTTCGGCGAGAAGGTCGCGCCCGGGATCAACGCGCAGTACCCGGACGCGGCGGATGCGTGCAAGAACGTCGCCAAGGGCGTGTGGGTGTCCGGAAGCCAGTGCGTACACCTCAGTCCCGCGATCCTCAGCTTCACCGTCACGACGGCCCTCATCGGCACGATCATCGGCGCGCTGGTCGCCGGCCGGCCCGCGGACCGGTACGGGCGCAAGAAGATGCTCATCATCATCGGCGTCCTGTACGTGATCTGCTCGATCGGATCGGCACTGGCCCCCGAGGGGCACCTGTGGGTCCTGTGGGTGGCACGCCTGCTCGGCGGCCTCGGGGTGGGCGCGGCGAGCGTGGTCGCCCCGATCTACACCGCCGAGGTGGCGCCACCGGCGCAGCGGGGCAAGCTCGTCGGCCTGGTGCAGTTCAACATCGTGCTCGGCATCCTCGTGGCGTACGCGTCGAACGCGATCATCCGCGCGATCGTCGGCACCGACCCCGGCGATCCGTCGTGGCGGTGGATGCTGGGCGTGATGGTGGTGCCCTCGGCGATCTTCCTGGCCCTCCTCCCGACGGTGCCCGAATCGCCCCGGTGGCTCGCGGCGATCGGGCGGATGGACGCGGCCCGCGCGATCACGGACCGACTGTGCTCCACGCCCGAGGAGGCGGACCTGCAGATGGCCGAGATCCGCGACTCGCTCAGTGCCGAGGCGGCCCGCGGTAGGACCAGGTTCTTCACCCGCGGTCACCGGAAGGTGATCCTGCTGGCCGTCGCGATCGCGTTCTTCAACCAGATGTCCGGAATCAACGCGATCCTGTACTACGCGCCGAAGGTGATGCAGGACGCGGGCGCGTCCGACAACGCCGCGTACCTGATGTCCATCGCGGTCGGCGCCATGAACCTGGTGGCCACGATGGCCGCGCTCACCGTGATCGACAGGCTGGGTCGCCGCAAGCTGATGCTCGTGGGCTCGATCGGCTACCTCATCTCCCTCGGCTTCCTGGCCGGCGTGATGTTCAAGTACGAGGGCGCGTTCAACAGCACCTCATCGGTTCTCGTGCTGATCGGCCTCATGGTGTTCATCGCCGCGCACGCCTTCGGGCAGGGCGCCGTGATCTGGGTGTTCATCTCCGAGATCTTCCCGAACCGCGTCCGTGGGCAGGGCCAGTCGCTCGGCAGCCTCACCCACTGGGTGTGGGCCGCGATCACCACGTTCGCGTTCCCGCCGATCATCGCCGCGCTCGGCGGCGGCGTGGCCTTCGGTATCTTCTTCGTGGTGATGGTGCTGCAGCTGCTCTGGGTGCTCAGGGTGATGCCGGAGACCAAGGGCGTGCCGCTCGAGGAGATGGAGGCGCGGCTCGGTCTCGAACACGAGCCCGGCGATACCGGAGATCCGTTGGCCGGAAGGGCGCACTGATATGACGGACCGAACCCTCTGCGTCGGCGAGGCGCTCGTCGACGTGGTCATCCGCGCGGGAGGCGGGACGTCCGCCGAGCCCACCGAGCACGTGGGCGGCAGCATGTTCAACGTGGCGTGCGGTCTCGCGGCGCTCGGCGATCCCACGTCGATCCTGTCCTGGTGGGGCCGCGACGTGCGGGGGCACCGGATCGCGGAGACCGCGGCCCGCGCCGGCGTGGATGTGGTGGAGGGCACCGACGCGGCGCCGAACACGCCGCTCGCCTACGCGCAGCTGGACGCGGAGGGCCGCGCCACCTACGAGTTCGACCTCACCTGGGAGGTGCCGCCCGTCGGGGACCTGGAGCGGTACGGGCACCTGCACACCGGCAGCTTCGCCGCGACCCTCGCGCCCGGCGCCGCGGGTGTGCGGGACGTGGTGGAGCGGATCCGCGACCACGCCACCGTCTCCTACGACCCGAACATCCGGCCCGCGCTGATGGGGACGCCCGCCGAGGTGCTGCCCCGGGTGAGCGACATGATCGCGATGTCGGACGTGGTCAAGGCCAGCGACGAGGACGTGGCATGGCTGTACCCCGACGAGCCGGTGGAGGACGTGATGCGCCGCTGGCTCGCCGCCGGCCCGGCGATGGTGGTGCTCACCCGCGGGCCGTGGGGCGCGTACGCCCTGCTCGCCGGCAACCGCGACATGCTGCACGTGGACCAGCTGACGGTGGAGCTCGGCGACACCGTGGGCGCCGGCGACTCCTTCATGGCCGGGCTGGTGTCCGGCCTGCTGGACGCCGGCTACCTGGGCTCGCGGTACGCGGCCCGGCGGCTGCGGGCGGCGCAGTGGAGCGACGTGCAGCCCGCCCTGCACCGCGCCGTCATCGCCTCCGCGATCACGGTGAGCCGGGCGGGCGCCTACGCACCGTCCATGGCCGAGGTCGACGCCGTGCGGGCGAACGACCGCTCCCTGCGCTGAGCAGGTACGCGGGCGGCGCAGGCGGGCGACCCCTCCGTTCCGAAACCGGGCCGTAGCCGAGGCAGGATGGAAATGCTTCGCCGCGCGCTCTGAGCGGCCCGGTTTCAGAACCCGCTCAGACGATGGCGCGGCGCACGATGGTCTCGTCGCGGCCGGGGCCGACGCCGATGCACGAGATGTGCGCGCCCGAGAGCTCCTCGAGCCGCAGCACGTAGTCCTGCGCGTTCTTCGGCAGGTCCTCGAACGTGCGGCAGCCGGAGATGTCCTCCCACCAGCCGGGCATGGTCTCGTAGATCGGCTTCGCGTGGTGGAAGTCGGTCTGGTTGGGCGGCATCTCGTCGTACCGCACCCCGTCGATCTCGTACGCCACGCAGATCGGCACGTTCTCGATGGCGCTGAGCACGTCCAGCTTCGTCAGGAAGTAGTCGGTGATGCCGTTGACGCGGGTCGCGTAGCGGGCGATCACGGCGTCGAACCAGCCGCAGCGGCGGGCGCGGCCGGTGGTCACGCCCACCTCGCCGCCGTGCTTGGCGAGGTACTCGCCCCACTCGTCGAACAGCTCCGTCGGGAACGGGCCGGAGCCGACGCGGGTGGTGTACGCCTTGAGGATGCCCAGCACCGTCGTGATGCGGGTGGGGCCGATGCCCGACCCGACGGACGCCCCGCCGGACGTGGGGTTCGACGAGGTGACGAACGGGTAGGTGCCGTGGTCCACGTCGAGGAGCGTGCCCTGCGAGCCCTCCAGCAGCACCGTCTCGCCGCGCTCCAGAGCCCTGTTCAGCTCGAGCCGGGTATCGGCGATGCGGTGCTTGAAGCTCTCCGCGAGCTCCAGCGTCTCGTCGACCACCTGGCGCGGGTCCAGGGCGCGCCGGTTGTAGATCTTGGTGAGCACCTGGTTCTTGAATTCCAGTGCCGCCTCGACCTTCTGGGTCAGGATCGACTCGTCCAGCACGTCCTGCGCGCGGACGCCGACGCGGGCGATCTTGTCCTGGTAACAGGGCCCGATGCCGCGGCCGGTGGTGCCGATCTTCTTGTTCCCCAGGAACCGCTCGGTCACCTTGTCGATGGCCACGTGGTACGGCATGAGCAGGTGCGCGTCGGCCGAGAGCAGCAGGTTCGAGGTGTCCACATCGCGCGCCTCGAGACCGTCGAGCTCGCCGAGCAGCACGGACGGGTCCACCACCACGCCGTTGCCGATCACGTTCTTCACACCCGGCGTCAGGATCCCCGACGGGATGAGGTGCAGCGCGAACTTGTCGCCGTTCGGCAGGACCACGGTGTGGCCGGCGTTGTTGCCGCCCTGATAACGGACCACCCACTGGAGCTTCTCCCCCAGCAGATCGGTGGCCTTCCCCTTACCCTCATCGCCCCACTGGGCGCCGATCAGCACGATCGCAGGCATGGACGATCTCCTTCCGGCCCGATACTCACCGGTCACTCACCCCAAAGGAATCACCTGAATAACGTCGAGCCGTGCCGCAACCTTACAGTAGGTGCGGTGAGCTCCGTGACCCAGAGCACCCGCTCGAACACCACAGTGGTGCGTGCCCCCGATGTCCGCATACCCAGCAGCCTCAGCGACCTCGAGACCATCACCGTGGACCTCGACTCCGCCAAGGCGGAGCTGAAGCAGAAGCTGACGTTCCCCCGCAGGGTCGTGGTCGCCGGCCCGGACGAGCTGCTCGCGGCCGTACTCGCCCGCCTCATGGCGGCCGAGCGACTGGACGTGGAGGTGGCGTACACGCCCACCGAGAACTCGCACGCGGCGGCGATCTACCCGCCGGGCGACCCGCTCACCGGCACGCCCCGCGCCGTGCCGCTCATCCGCGACGACCGCGGCTTCGTCCTCGTGGGCAAGGCCAAGGTCACCGGCCCCGACGGCGGCCCCCTCACCGGCGAGACCTTCGTGGACTCGGAGAAGCTGTTCACCGGGCAGGCGAAAGCCGTGATCGTGGAGCCCACAGGCGACGGTGACGGGGTCCGCGCCCGTCTCGCGAAGGGCGTGCGCCGACGGTGGCTGACCGGTCGCGCCGCGCAGACCGGGGGCCTGGAGCTGGTGGTGACCAGGGACGGCCGTACCGACCCGAGCGTGGTGACCCGCGCGACGTTCTACCGCAACACCGACGACTGGCTGCTCATCACCTGAGGAACGAGGTCAGCGGGGCCCCTCGGATTTCGGATTGGCCTTGTTGCGCATCTGCGCGACGGCCGTGGTGCGGGAGAGCCCGGCGACCTGCAGCAGGTCGACGATGGTCGAGCGGAGCTGCCCGTAGATCATCAGCTCGTTCAGCGACTCGCTGTCGGACATGTCGTCGTGCATCGGCAGCGCGTTGACGCGCCGCACCGCGGACCGGAGGAACCGCGCACCGTCGGCCTGGTCGGGGTGCGCCCCGGGCTCGGCGAGGACCACGTCCCGCATCGTCTTGAAGGAGTCCGCGAGGCGCCCCACCTCGGTGACCAGCTCCGGGTTGATCCGCTCGCCGATCTGATTGGAGGACAACGCGCGACGGGCCAGCACGCGGACGTTGCGCACCGCGTTGTCGAGCGGATCGGCGATCGCCTCCAGCTTGTCCATCCGCGGGCGCGCGCTCCAGAACATCGGTGATACCCGGGCGATCTCCTGCCCGCCCGCCAGGTCCGCGGAGAGCTGATCCAGATCGGGCTGGGTGGCGCGGGCCGTCTCCAGCGCCCACTCCAGGGAGGCCCGGTCGTGGTCGGTGAGGCCGGCGGCCACCGACGCCACGACCCGGCGCATGGTGTCGAGAACCTTGGCGGCGTCCTTGCGCGGGCGGCGCGCGGGGTTGTTCGGGATCAGCGCCACGATCGCCACGCCGACGAGGCCGCCGATCAGCGCGTCCAGCATGCGGGTCCAGCCGCCCGTCGAGCCGGGCGGGAGCAGCGTGGCGACCAGCACCGCCGACGAGGCCGCCTGCATGGGCACGAGCGGGCCCCGGTCCGCGAGGACCGCGACGGTCATCGCGATCGCCACCACGAGGGCGAGCTGCCACGGGCCGGTGCCGATGACGGAGATGATCAGGTCGCCGACGCCGATGCCGACTGTGACCCCGCCGACCAGTTCCAGGGAGCGCCGCAGGCGCTGGTTGAGGGACAGGCCCAGGGAGATGATCGCGGCGATCGGGGCGAAGAACGGGGAGACGTGGCCGATGAGGTCGTTCGCGATGAACCAGGCGATGCCCGCGGCCACCGCGCACTGCAGAATCGGCAGCTTGGCGTTCCAGAGCCGCTTGGTGCGGCTCTGGATCACTGCCGGCAGCGCGTTGTGCCGCCGGCGGAGCCGGCTACGCGCCGAGTCCGAGAGCGCCGGCGGCTTCGGGGTCACAGTCGTTCAGCAGGTCCAGGCAGCGCAGGTACTCGTCTTCCTCGCCGATCGCCTGCGCGGCACGGGCGAGGGCGGCGACGGCGCGGAGGAAGCCGCGATTGTTCTCGTGGCTGTAGGGCACGGGGCCGAATCCGCGCCAGCCCTGACGGCGCAACTGGTCGAGTCCGCGGTGGTAGCCCGTGCGGGCGTAGGCGTACGCGGCCACGGGCTGCCCGGCGGCCAGCGCCTCCTCCGCGAGCGTCGCCCATGCGAGCGACGAGGTGGGCGCGTCGGCCGCGACCTCCGCCGCCGGACGCCCCTGGTTCAGCTGCAGTTCCGGCTCCTCATCGATGTCGAGAAGGACCGGCGGCGGACCGAGGAGATCTCCGAAGGACGTCATTGCTCCAGTGTCCCACGAGCGGGCCCGGGAGCGGCGGAGCACGTGCGCCCCGGCACATCACGGCCGCCCGCGGGCGCACACGCCCGCTAGGGTGTCAGGTGTTCGCGGCCGCGTGCCGCGACGGTGAAACGGCACTGAACTGAGGGGATTGGCGGGGCGATGGCGCGGGATGACAAACGAGGACCCCTTTCGCGGCTTCGTGATCTGCGTGGACGGCTCGCGACCTGGCCCGCGGCGCCACTGCACGAGCACGAGGAGCCGGGCCGCGCGCTCGGCAGCGCACCCGCCGACGCCGTGACGCCCTCGCAGTCGGACTCCCTCGCCGCGCTCGTCGGGGACGCTCCCGCGGCGGCGCCGGGTCCCGGGGAGGCCGAGACCGCCGCCATCGAGGTCGACGGTGCGGTGCCTCCGTCCGCCGCCGAGACCCGCGTCCTGCCCGCCGCCGGGCGCGCCCTGGCGGGCGAGGAGGCCGGGGAGGACGGGATCGCTGCCGGCGACTCGGATGAGAGCGACGCGGCTGATGAGGTTGAGGACGAGGGCCCGGTTGACGACGGCCCGGTTGACGACGGCCCGGTTGACGACGGCCCGGCTGACGACGGCCCGGCTGATGACACCGCAGGCGAGGAATCGGACGACTCGGGTGAGCGCGACAGGTCGGAGGAGGAGCCCGCTGAGTCCGATGCGGCCGGCGAGGCGGAGGAGTCGGCGAAGGCCGCCGGATCGCCGCTGCGGAGCGTCGGACCGGTGGTGACCACCTCCCCCGCGGCCGCCGGCGCGGACGACGACACCGAGGTCCTGCCTCTCGCGCAATCCCCCAGCGCCGCCGAGACCGCCGCGCTGCCCGTGCAGTCCCGCGCAGAGACCCCCGACCCCGGCGATTCCGGCGAGTCCGGCGCGGACGAGGCCGGCGAGGCACCGGAGACCGAGACCGCCGAGCCGGACACCGAGGACACCGCAGTCGAGGAGCCCGGCGAGGAGGCCACGGAGGACCAGGCCGGCGAGGACGAGGACTCCGACGACACGGGCAGCGACGACACCGTCGAGACGGACGGCTCGGAGACCGACGCCGCCGAGGCGGCCGACGACGAGGCCGCCGACGAGGAGCCCGAGGGCGACAAGGCCGAGGCGACTGATGCGGAGGGCGACGAGCCCGCGAGCGACGAGCCGGAGCGCGACGCCGGTGCGCCCTCGCCGCTGCGCACCGTCGGGCCGATCGCGGGAGCGGCTGCCGGTGCTGCCGGAGTAGCTGCGGCCGCGGCGGCGACGGACACCGCGGCGGAAGTCCCCGAGGACGACTCGGACGCCTCCGCTGAGCCGGCCGACGACGAGGCCTCCGCCGACGGCGACGACGAGAACGGCGACGACCAGGACGAGACCGACGAATCCGCCGCCGAACCCGCAGCCGACGGCGCGGACGATGCGGACGAACCCGTCGCGGTCGACGCGGACACCGGCGAATCGGACACCGGCGACGCCGCCACGGCGGTGATCCCCGCTGCCGCGCGCCCGGATCAGGCGATCATCGACACCGAGCAGAACGAGCTGCCGGACGCGACACCCGCGACCGAGGTGCTGCCGCTCGCGCCGGCGGCGGCCACCGCGGCCACGGCCCCCGCCGCCCCCACGGCCTCGTCGACCCCCACCGCGCCCGCGGCCACCGCGCCGATGGCGCCGCAGCCGCAGCGCCAGTCGCCCGAGTACCACGCACCCGCGGGCGGGGCCGCCGCACCGCCGAAGAGCCGCCGCACCCTGTGGATCGTCGCCGCCGCCGTGGTCGCCGTCGTGGTCATCGTCGCCGCGATCCTGCTGCTGGTGCCGCGCTCCGACTCCGGGTCCGGCGCCGATCCCCGGCAGCAGGCCGCCACCGCCACCACCTCGTTCATCGAGACCGTGAACCGCGGCGACCTCGCGGCCCTGCGGGAACAGACCTGCGGCGGCGCGAAGGACTACTACGACCGGATGACCGACGAGCAGTGGCGACGGGTGCACGACAGCGCCAAGGCCGACGGACTGCTCCCCGAACTCGACGGCCTGCAGTCGGTGGTGGTCCGCGACGACCACGCCGAGGTGCAGGTGGAGGTGCACTACACCGGGACCCCGAGCGCGACGGTGCACAACACCCTCACGCTGGAGAAGCACGCGGGCACCTGGAAGGTGTGTACCCGCGTCGGGACCCGATGAGCGGCCCCTCGGAGGAGCCGACGCTCCGCAACCCGCGGCCGGGCTCGGCCGGCGGGCCCGCCCCGGCGGAACCGCCGCGCGCGGCACCGTCGGAGCCCAAGCTGGCGTACTCCGAGGTCCCGGACCCGCCCGTGGGCCGCACCGACCGGGGTCTGCGGGGCGGGGAATGGCTCCCGCCCCGG
>JBEBXD010000073.1:0-24717 GCA_040391845.1 Tsukamurella paurometabola
GGCATCATGCCCGCGACAGCCCCCTTTTCGTGGTGATCTTTGACAGCGCGCCCAGCCGGGGCTCCCGCGTGCCACCCTGGGGTCATGTCGGAGGATGCGAGACCGGCGCAGCGGCGCGCACGGTGGGCCGCCGCCCTCGCGGGAGTGCTCGCGGGCGCCGCGGGGCTCGCGGTGGCGGAGCTCGTCGCCGCCGTCGTCGCGCCGGGCGCGAGCACGCTGTTCGCGGGCGGAGCGGCGGTCATCGACGCCGCGCCGCCGTGGCTCAAGGACTTCGCCGTCGAGTCCTTCGGCACCGCCGACAAGGCGGTGCTGCTCGGCACGATGGGCGTCGTGCTCGCCCTGGGGGCGGCGGCCGCGGGCCTGCTCGAACTGCGCCGCCCGCCCTGGGGCGCCGCGCTCGTCGCCGCCGTCGCGATCGCCGGCGCGGTGACGGCCGTGCTGCGGCCGGATGCGACCGCGCTCTGGGCGGTGCCCAGCATCGTGGGGATCGGCGCGGCAGTCCTCCTGCTGCGCACCGCGATCGGGCGACTCACCCGCGGTCCGCGGCCGGCCGGGTCGGGTACCTCCGGCGTGGACCGGCGCGGCTTCCTCCTCGCCACGGGCGCGGCCGCCGGCGTCACGGTGCTGGCCCTGGTGGGGTCGCGCCTCCTCTCGGCGGGCGCGACCGCGGTGAAGGCCGCACGGGAGACGCTCCGCCTGCCCGCGCCGCGCACGGTCGCACCCCCGATCCCCGCGGGCGCCGCCCTGCCGATCGACGGGCTCACCCCCTACCTCACGCCCGCGGCCGACTTCTACCGCATCGACACGGCGCTGCTCGTGCCCCAGGTCGATCCGGCGCAGTGGACGCTGCAGGTGCGCGGCATGGTCGACGCGCCGTTCTCCCTCACCTGGGAGGAACTGCTCGCGCTGCCGCTCGAGGAGCACTACGCCACGCTCGCGTGCGTGAGCAACGAGGTGGGCGGCGACCTCATCGGGAACGCCCTGTGGCTCGGGTACCCGCTGCGGCTCCTGCTGGAGCGGGCGCGGCCCCGCGCCGGTGCCGACATGGTGCTCTCCCGCAGTCACGACGGATTCACCGCGGGCACACCGCTTCCCGTCCTCCAGGACCCCGGCCGCGCGTCGCTGCTCGCGATCGGCATGAACGGCGAGCCGCTGCCCGTGGCGCACGGCTTCCCCGCCCGGCTGGTGGTGCCCGGACTGTACGGCTACGTCTCGGCGACCAAGTGGGTCACCTCGCTCACCGTGACCACCTTCGCTGCCGACCAGGGCTACTGGACGCCGCGCGGCTGGTCGGCGCTCGGCCCGGTGAAGGTGCAGTCGCGCATCGACGTGCCGCGCGGGTCCGTGCCCGCCGGGGCGGTGACGGTGGCCGGTGTCGCCTGGGCGCAGCACACAGGAATCGGCCGGGTCGAGGTCCGCGCGGACTCCGGCGACTGGGTCCGAGCCCGCCTCGCCGAGACCGTCGGCGCGGACACCTGGCGGCAGTGGAGCGTCTCGATCCCGCTCGACCGCGGTGAACACACCCTCGAGGTGCGCGCCACCGACGCGAACGGGACGGTCCAGACCGATGCGCAGGCGCCACCCGCCCCCGACGGTGCCACCGGGTGGCACCGGGTCGTCGTCACCGTCCGCTGAGCGCGATCGAGAGGCTCAGTCCGGCAGGCGATGAACCGCGCACAGTCGCGACGGATCTTCCATCACCACGCGCACGCCGTAGCCCACGTCGGAGGCCAGCTGGGTCAGCAGGTAGGCCGCCACCATCGAGATGCGGGTGACGTCGGTGAGATCGAGGACGATGGTGCTGCCGGACTGCGCGCGGCCCAGGCTCAGTGCCTCGTGCACGACCTCCTCCACGGCGACGAAGTCGACCTCGCCGCGCAGCCGCAGCACCGTCCGGCCGGTCGACGGGTCGGTGGTCACGGAGGCGACGGCGCTCACCGGGGTGATCGACCGGTTCAGCAGGTGCAGGCCGAACTCACTGCTCATCCGCTGCAGCACGGCGACGCCGCGGCTGGAGTTCCCGGCCTCGTCGAGTGGCGGGCTGAACACGCAGATGCCGTACTCGCCCGGCGTCGCGGCGACGATGCCGCCGCCCACGCCCGACTTGGCGGGAATCCCCACGGACACCATCCACGCGCCGGACCGGTCGTACATGCCGCACCCCGTCATCACCGAGAGCGTGTGCTGCGCGACCGCCGCGCTCACCACCCGCTCGCCGGTGACGGGGTTGACGCCGCCGTTGGCGAGGGTGCCGCCCATCACCGCGACGTCGTGCGCGTCCACCAGCAGCGAGCACTGCCGGAAGTACGGGTCGAGCGCGTCCTCGATGGGGACGCGCAGCGCGTCGGTCGACCGCGCGAGCGCGGCGAGGGCGAGGTTGCGGAAGCCGGTCTCCGACTCCGACCGGTAGACCGCCTCGTCCAGCTCCAGTTCGCGGCCGGCGAAGGGCGACAGGCCCTCCCGGATCGCGGCGAACCGCGCGGCACCGTCGGCCCCCGGGATCAGCGACGTCGAGACGATCGCGCCCGCGTTGATGAGGGGGTTCTCCGGCCGGCCCGAGGGGTCGAAGCTGATGCCGTTGAAGGCCTCGCCGCTGGGCTCGACGCCGATCCGTTCCAGTACCGCCTCGGTCCCCAGCGCCTCGAGGGCCAGCGCGTAGACGAAGGGCTTGCTCATCGACTGGATGGTGAAGGGAACGCGGTAGTCGCCGGCGCCGTAGCTGTGCCCGTGCACGGATACCGAGGCCACCCCGAACGCCTCCGGGTCGGCCGTCGCCAACTGCGGGATGTAGTCGGCGACGGCGCCCGGGTGCTCCTCGCGGCGCACGTCGTCGAGCACGCGGGCCATCGCCGCGTTGACGGGGTTGTCGGCGAAGCCGGTGTCCACGGTGATCCTGCCGCCCGTCCCGCTCGTCCCACTCATACGTCCCAAGTTATCCGAGACGTGCGCGGCCCGACGGGGCGCTCGGCCGCCGGGATCGGCTCGGGCGTGCGCGGGTATCGTTGCAGTCACCGTGACGTGACCAGGTGAGCTGCGCAGACCCGCGGAGACGGCCACCCGGCAATGCCGCAGACATTTTTTCTTTGGAGTGCCAGTTATGACGAACACGTTGCCCGACGGGCGGACCATCGACGACGCCATCGCCGCGGGGAACCGCGCCCACGAGCTCGACCGCGCCCACGTCTTCCACTCGTGGTCCGCGCAGGCCCAGATCAACCCGATGACGATCCTCGCCTCCGAGGGCTCGTACGTGTGGGACGGCGAGGGCCGCAAGCTCCTCGACTTCAGCTCGCAGATGGTGAACACGAACATCGGCCACCAGCACCCCAAGGTGGTGGCCGCGATCGCCGAACAGGCCGCGAGGATCTGCACCATCGCGCCGCAGCACGTCAACGAATCCCGCAGCGAGGCCGCGCGGCTCATCGCCGAGCGCACCCCGGGCGATCTGAACAAGGTGTTCTTCACCAACGGCGGCGCCGACGCCGTGGAGCACGCGATCCGCATGGCCCGCGTGCACACCGGCCGCCGCAAGGTGCTCAGCCGCTACCGCAGCTACCACGGCGGCACCGAGCTCGCGATCAACGTGACCGGCGATACCCGCCGCTTCGCCAGCGACTTCGGCGGCGAGTCCGTCGCCCACTTCGACGGCCCGTTCCTCTACCGCAGCTCGTTCTACGCGACCACCGAGGAGGAGGAGAGCCGGCGCGCCCTGGAGCACCTCGAGCGCACCATCGTGCTGGAGGGCCCGAACACGATCGCCGCGATCATCCTCGAGGCCATCCCCGGCACGCCCGGCATCATGGTCCCGCCGCCCGGCTACCTGGCCGGCGTGCGCGAGCTGTGCACGAAGTACGGGATCGTCATGATCGCCGACGAGGTCATGTCCGGGTTCGGCCGCACCGGCCGGTGGTTCGCGATCGAGCACGCCACCACCGCCGCCGGCCCCGTGGTGCCGGACCTGATGACCTTCGCCAAGGGCGTGAACAGCGGCTACGTGCCGCTGGGCGGCGTGGCGATCGGGGCCGAGATCGCGGCGACCTTCGCCGACAAGCCCTACCCGGGCGGCCTCACCTACTCGGGCCATCCGCTGGCCACGGCGTCCGCGGTGGCGACGATCAACGCCATGGCGGAGGAGGGCATGGTGGAGAACGCGGCGAAGATCGGCGACGAGATCATCCGGCCCACCCTCGAGGGCTTCAAGGACAGGCACCCGTCGGTGGGCGACGTCCGCGGCGAGGGCGTCTTCTTCGCGATCGAGCTGGTGCGCGACAAGGAGACCCGTGAGCCGCTCGCCCCGTACGGCGGCAGCAGCCCCGCGATGAACGAGACCGTGGCGGCGCTCAAGAAGGGCGGCATGCTGCCCTTCGCCAACTACAACCGCATCCACGTGGTGCCGCCGTGCAACGTCTCCGTGGACGAGGCCCGCGAGGGCCTCGCCATCATCGACGAGGCGCTGAACGTGGCCGACGCGCACACCGCCTGACCCCGCCCGATACCCAGGAGCCCGACATGCCCGCACTCAAGCCCGTCCTCCCCGCCGAACTGCAGGCCGGGCGTCCCGGCGTGTACGAGTTCTCGGTGCGTTCCGCGCGCCCCGTCGACTGGGTGTGGGGTGAGCTGACCTCCGACCGGCCGCTGCACTGGTGCAAGGGGATCCGGAAGATCGAGTGGACCAGTCCGCGGCCCTTCGCCGCCGGCTCCACCCGCCGGGTGCATCTCGGCCCGGGGGTCAGCGCGGACGAGATCTTCTACTCCTGGGAGGAGTCGGAGACGCTGTGCGAGAAGGCCTTCTACGTGCAGTCCGCCACCGCCCCCGGCCTGGCGCGGCTGGCGGAGAAGTACCGCGTCGAGGCGCTGCCCGAGGGCGGCTCGCTGTTCACCTGGACGCTGCTGATCGAGCCGATCGGCGGCGACCGGGTGATCGGCCTCAGCGGGTTCCCCGCGGGGCTGATCGTGAAGTGGCTCCAGCGCGACACCGAGAAGTACCTGGGCTCGGCCTAGCCGCCGCCCGGATCCTCGCCGAGGGCTAGACCCACACCGGATCGAGCCCCTCGGGCAGGTCGTGATCGCCCGCGGCGCAGTCGCACGGCTCCGCGGGGTCGGTCGCGGCGATCGTCCTCTCCAGCACGTCGGTGAGCCGCGGGAGGTTGCGCTCGAACTCGGCGAACACGTCCTCCGTGCGCACGCCGGTGCCGGCCTCGATTCCCGCGTCCAGGTCGGTGACCAGCGCGATCGAGGCGTAGCAGAGCTTGAGCTCACGGGCGAGCGCCGCTTCGGGCAGGCCCGTCATGTTCACCAGGTCCCAGCCCTGCGCCGCGTACCAGCGGCTCTCGGCGCGGGTGGAGAAGCGCGGGCCCTCGATGACGACCATCGTCGACGCCGTGCGGTCCGCGTGCGGCGCGGCTGCGGCCCGCAGAATCGGGCAGTACGGATCGGCGAAGCTGACGTGCACCCCGCCACCGTCGAAATAGGTCGACGGGCGGGAGAACGTCCGATCGACGAGCTGCTCCGGGATCGCGATCGTCCCGGGGCCGGCGGCGCCGTCGAGGCTTCCGACGGCGCACGGCGCCAACACCTTTCGCACCCCGAGGCTGCGCAGCGCCCACAGGTTCGCCCGGTAGGGCACGGTGTGCGGGGAGAACTGGTGCCCCCGGCCGTGCCGGGGGAGGAAGGCCACCTCGCGCCCGGCGACCTCGCCGAGGGTGACCGGCGCGCTCGGCCGCCCGTACGGGGTGTCGACGGTGCGCTGCGCGCTGTCGGCCGGGAGGAACCGGTACAGCCCCGTGCCGCCGATGACGCCGATCACGCTGCGCCCCCGAGCCGGGCGCGCAGCGCAGCGGCGACCTCGTCCGCGCGGCCGACGTCGAAGAACTGTTCCGAGCCGTCGCCGAGGGTGACGCACAGCCGCCTGCGGGTCCGCCGGAACAGGCCGACGGTGTCCTCGGCGATCCCGGCCGCTCCGATGTGCTTGAGCTGCACCGCGAACGGCGTGCCCTCCAGCTTCGAGGCGAGCCCCGCCGGCCGGAACCGCAGGTGGGTATCGGTCAGTTCGAGGTGCCCGCGGACGGCGCCCGTGCGGCCGCCGATGCCGAGGACGCGGGCCGCCGGCCAGCTGAGTTCAGTCACGGTGCCAGAATATGTGGAGCCGGTCGACTGTTCGCGGTAGCATCGACTATCCGTTTTCATCATGGTGGGGGTTCGAGATGCCGTACTTCGGTGCGATTGTGATGCTGCTGTGGGTCGCCGCCCTCATCGACGTGATCGTCTCGGACGAGTACCGGGTGCGAAACCTGCCCAAGGGCGGTTGGCTGATCATCGTGATCCTCATCCCGCTCGCGGGCTCGCTGATCTGGTTCCTGCTCGGCCGGCCCGTGGGCGCGGCGGCGAACGGCACACCGACGCGCGCCACGGGTTTCCCGGAGTACGAGCGCCCGGGACGGCACATCGCCCAGTACCCGGACGACGACGACGAGTTCCTGCGCCAGTGCCGCGAGCGCGCCGAGCAGCAGCGCCGCCGCGCCAAGGAACTCGACGCCCGCAACCGGCCCGAGATCCCAGAGGGCGAGGACTGAACGCCACCGGGCCCCGTGGGTTGGGTCGGATCTACCGCTCGACGCTGGTGATCCTCCGCTCCAATCCCGGGTCGACCCTCGGGCTCACGGCGGCGCTGCTCATCACGATCGCCGTGCTGGGGCTGGTCGCCCGGCTGCCGCTCGTCGACGACTCACGGTGGACGCCCGCCGTCGACAAGGACATCCTGCAGGTCTTCGTGACCCTCGGCCTGTACCCCGCGGGCGCCGTGCTCGTGACCCTCACGTGGGTGCTGGTCAGCATCGGCGTGACGGCTATCGGCTCCGTGGTGACCCACCGCTGGCTCGCCGGGGAGCGGACCACCCTGCGCGGCGCCTGGCACGTGTCCGCCCCGCGGCTCCCGGGGGCGCTCCGCCTGGGCGTCCTCGATGTGCTCGTGGTGCTCGCGCCGTTCGTCATGGCCGGCGCGGTGGCGATCGCGCTCGGGGTCGCCACGGGCCCCGGGCACGCGCGCCTGCAGACGACGGTGCTGTTCGCCCTCGCCGGGGCGGTGGTGCTGGCGGTGCTCCCGACGCTGGTCCTCGCGGGGCCGATGCTGGTGATCGAGGAGCTGCGCCCCATGGACGCGCTGTGGCGGGCGGTCGACCTGCAGCGGCGCGGCTACTGGCGCCTGCTGGGGCGGGTGGTCTGCACGTATCTCATCGTCGGCGTGGTGCTCACCGTGTTGAGCCTGCCGTTCGCCGTCGCCGCCCTCGACGCCCTGCCCGGCGACGACTGGACGGCGCAGTCCTACGCGAGCCTCGTGTTCACGAACGTGGGATGGGTGGTCGGGCAGGTCGCGGTCATGCCGTTCCTCATCGTGACCAACGCCCAGCTGTACGACGACCAGGTGGCCCGGAGTGGGTCGACCTCGGGCGTGAGCGCGCCTTCCGCTCGTGTTTGAGCCGATGACGGGAATCGAACCCGCGCTACCTGCTTGGGAAGCGAACTCATAATACACGCTATCGCACCAGGTCAGACGCGGTAGACCGAGTCGGAACCTGGCAGCGACGGTATCACACAGACACCTAAGAATCCCACGGTCACGTACCTGCGTCGGGCACCGTTGGGCACGATTGGGCACGTTCCCCAGGAGGTACCCGACCCATACCGCGCAGATACCGCGCAGATACCGCGCAGATACCGCGCAGCCCCGGATTACTCGCTGACCTGGCATACCGCGCTACCGCGCATACTGCGCTGCAACCGAGGGCTACTCAGTGACCCCAGGCTTCGTTTTGAGTAGATCGGCGCATCGCGGGTTCGTCTCATGACTGCCGAACTGGCGCTCGTAAGCCGATCCAGGCGCGGGTCGCGCCTTGTGGCAAGGCTCCCGACTGACAACAAGTTTGCTAGAGACCACTCGTACGCCTCCGCTGGTTTTCAGTAGCTTGGTCCACGTAGCGTCTGAGGTGAGGACGTACGCCGACAGGTACTTCTCATTCACTCCTTCGCGTATTCCGACCACTTCGGGTGACAGGTAGGAGTTCATCAACGGCCACAGCGTGGCGGCGAGTATCACCAACTGAGCCAGGGAAAAGACGCGCACCCTTCCGTCTGACTTGAAGTAGTGACGCTCAAGTAGAACGAACAAGTACAGCAGGCCACACGTTGTCATTGACGTGGTGAAAGCAACTGAGGGCACCGTGAAGTACGCGAGCGCGTAGATGCCCAAGATGAGGAGCGGCGTCGCTTTCGGTACCTGATCACGATAGTAGATCCGCTCAAGCCACATGGATGGAAGCAACATCAACGCGGCGGGCACCAGTGGCAAGGTTGCGCCGAACACCAGCTGGGACGTGGTCGAGGTACGAATTAGCTCGCTGAGTGTCGTTAGATCGCCCCGGGCGATCAGTAGGAGGCTTGCACCAGCAACTACGACTGGAACCAAACCGAGTGCCCACAGTTGTCGGTCGGTGTGCACCAGCCATGTCCATAGCCGTTCGGCATCGTCTCGGTGTGGAGGCGGCTGGATCGCAGCGGTCTTGCGTTTGGACCGATTGCCGCGCTGCTTGGCCATAGCCAATGGATGCTACAACGCGTGGTCACGACCCGCCTAAGTTAGGCGGTCGGTAGACAAACCTCCCCCGTGCCCTCTCGGGGGATCGAGAGTGCCGGTGGGCGCATGTTCAGTTCTGCGGGTGGGACCGTAGCACGGGGTCCCGACTCGTCCTGCGTACATTTCGACCCCCCCCTCTTGTCCTGACCTGCGGAAAAAAATGGCAGGGCGCGGGGCTTCCGGGGGGTCGAATCCGCAAAAAATCGGCTGGGGGCACAAGAATATACGAAATGACGAATAGCTATGCAAGGTGCGTCCGAGCCGTGCGGGCTGAGCGCGGGTGGTCGTGGATGGCTGCGCGGTATGCGCGGTAGCGCGGTATGCCTGGTCAGCGGGCGATTCGTGGCTGCGCGGTATCTGCGCGGTAAGTGCGCGGTATGGGTCTGGCCTGGCTGTCGAGCCGTGCGGGCTGTGCGCGGGTGGTCGTGGATGGCTGCGCGGTATGCGCGGTAGCGCGGTATGCCTGGTCAGCGGGCGATTCGTGGCTGCGCGGTATCTGCGCGGTAAGTGCGCGGTATGGGTCTGGCCTGGCTGTTGTGGCGGCGCGGTATGCGAATCGGCCCCCGATCCGGTAGTGGATCGGGGGCCGATTCGCAGGTGGCATCGGGTGTCACCCGAGTGATTCAAGTTCCGCATCGGAGAACGGCGCAGGGCGCGGCGTACGCGACTGGACAGACACTGTGCCCATCGGCTCGCCACGTCGGTTCGTGACAACGCGCTCGGCACCGCGGGCTTGTCGCGCAGTGGGCGTGCGGTCGTACGTTGCATCGCGCTTGGGCCAGCCGTTCCGTTCCAGCCCTGCCACCAGTGCGGCGGCATTGAGTCCACGCTGACCGCGGCCCTCTCCTGCCTCGCGTCGGGCGAGGGCCGCGACTGCCTCTGCTTCCACGACCGGCTGGCAGCGCTGGCACACCTGGACGTACGCCGGTTCGATGTGTTCGTGTGCAGGGTTCCCAGTAGGGCGCGGCACCACGACTGAGACGTTGTGGCGCAGACCGGGCCGGGTGTAGCAGACGCGGCACAGCCCGTCGATGCGCCGCTGCTCGGCGGCTGATGCCTCAGCGACCGCCGCTGCGACCTTGGCGGCGTGCGATTCGGCCACCGCAGCGTGCGCGCGCGCAAGGTCGGCATCGGTCGGATGCTGGACCCCCTCGGCATCGAGATGGGCGGCGATCTCCTGAACAGACGGACGGTATTCTGCGTCGTCCTTACGCTTGGTGAAGATGGACATTCGTGTATTCCCTTCTGGTAGAAGCCATTGCAGATTCCGGCATGTGCTATTTGGTCTCCATGCTCGGAGCCGTCTTGGCACGGTGGCGCAGTTCGTAGCGGGCGGCCAAGGTCAGTGCGCGACCGGACCACAGCGGGAGAGCTGCCAGATTGTGCAGCTCGTCGGTGCTCATCGTGGCGGCGGTGCGGATCGCGTCAAGAATCATGATGTTGGACATGTGATGGTGTTCCTACCTGTTTGGTGATCGGTGTACTGCGGGTGTTGTTCGTCTACTGAGTGTTTCGAGGCGATGGCGGCGCGCGGCGGCGCGCGTGGACTGGTGGCGCATGTCATCGGGCAACCCTGCGGACAGCTGCGGCCACCGTGGCGGCGGCAGCCAGGACCGCGCGCTGTGCGCGCTCGCGGTGTGAGAGATTGGGACGTGCCACAACACGCGTGGCGGTGCGGTACCGGGCGCGCAGCACATGCAGAGCCACGTGGTGACGCAGGTAGTCATCGCCGTACGGCGCGGGCGGTCCGCACCGGGTGAGTCGTTGCAGCTCGGCGGTGGTCATTGCTCGCGCAGACCGGTAAGCATCATTGAGTAGCAGCATGATTCACACCTCCTGCGCGCTGCGGAACTGGTCGGGCGGGCAGTCCAGGGCAGTCGCTGACGCCGCGTTGTTCTCGCCTGCGGTAGCGGCGATTAGATGCACCGAGCGGGCGCGGATTTTGACCCGCGAGCGCGGCTCGCCGCTATCGGTGCGCCATTCGTCCGTGACAAGTTCGCCCGCGACGACCACCGCGGCACCCTTGGACAGATACGGGTACAGCTCGGCAGCGTTGCGGTCGATGAGTTCGGCGTCGATGAACAGGCGCCCGGTGTCCTCCCATCGCCCGGTGTTGCGGTTGTATCGGGACGAACTGGCTGCGCAGCGCAGTTGTAAGACGGGCACATTCGGTCGGTCGAGGGATAGCGGCAGGGTCCGCAGTTTGGGAGGCTGTGCGAGGCGATAGACGGCGGTGATGCTGGGCAGAGCCATGATGGTCAGTCCTTCTGTTCGGAGTTGGTGAGGGTGTAGACGGTTGCGGAGCGTCCAGGGCCGGGCCGGGCGCGTTCGGTGACCTGGCCGGAACGGATGAGCGGTGCCAGTAGGTCGGTGATGGCACGCGCTGACTTGTGGCGCTGAAACAATGTCTCGCGGATCGCGGTCCGAGTTGCACCGTCCGGACCGGCGGCGGCGATGAAGTCCAGCAGTTGCGTGCGCGCCGAGGTTTCGGCATCGTGGGCGGCACTGGTGAATAGCCAGCGGGCAGTGCGTTCGCTGTATCCCCAGAGTTCGGCGGCTGCGGCCAAATGGTCGTAGCGGACAGCGGTCGCGCCGTCGAATAGGGCATAGGCAAGGGCGAGGCGGCGCACCTGCGGTGCGGCCCGTGCGGTTGCCGAGGACACCGGCCCGTCGTCTTGTTCGATCACCAGGGCTGGGTACAGCGCTCGCCAGAGCGCCAGGGCCTCGGCATCGAGGTCTACGCGGTGAACGGCTGCGGCGTGCGCGAGCGCGCGGGCCACTGCGGCGGCTGCGCCGGTCAGTACCTCGGCGGGTATGTTGCCACCCTCGGGCAGCAACTGTGCCCGGCGCGAGTGGACGAACAGAAACCGATTCAGCGTGCCGCCCGCGAGGTCCGCGCTACGGACACTGCTCACCAGTTCGCCGGGTGAGATGTGCCCAACAACCACGATGTGATGGCCGGTCGCGTGCAGCGCATTCGCCTTGCGGGACATGGTTTGTAGTGGTGAACCGTCCCACGCGTCTCGCAACACTGGTAGGAGGGTGGACCCTTCGCGTCGCCCGCGAGCCAGAACCGTCGCAAACTCCGATTCGATCACCAGTAGTCGCTTGTCCAGGACTCCCTCATCGAACCCAGGTGCGTCGGGGTCAGTGCCGCCCGATCCATCGCGCACAGCTTCAATCAGCCCTTCCCCGGACGTGAGGCCCGAGGTCACGCGGGCCGCGAACATCGGGGCGGCGGCGTCCATGACGGATCGGATCACTTGCAGTGAAGTTCCTTTCGCGCCTCCGCTGGTCTTACCGACGATGAGGGGCCACACGCGGGCGGGGTGCTCACTGTTGGCGATCATGCCGTGCGGTGCCCGTCCGAGTACCGCGCCAAACCATGCCAGCAGGGTGGCGAGCAGCGCGGCGGGGTCCGCCTCGGTGTGTGGCGCGAGCAGTGCCACGACGCGACCGGCGACACCGGACAGTGCCGCTGCGGGTAGCTGCGGCGGGGGAATGACGCCGAGTGGCGAGGTGTCGTCGGTTGCTTCCTCCGTTGGCAGGTCAGCGCCCGGTTCGGGCGGCTCAGTCGGCGGTGGCACTTCTGCGTACAGGTCCACGGCGGATGGTGGCGCGACGGTGCCGAATGCATCGGCGGCGGTCATGTGTTCTCGCACGCAGCGGTCACCCTCTCTGGTCGGTGGGCACGGTCGTAGAGGCCGGCCAGCGCTGCCGGTTCGCTCGCGAGCAGGTGTCTCAGGTCGGCAATGGCTCCGACGCTTGCGTAGTGACGCAGGCAGGTACCGAACCGTTCCGCGCGGCGGCGATAGCTGAAATCGAGTACGGCCCTTGCGTATGCAGGGATATTGCCGGGATGTGGCACGTTCGTGTAGGCGTCCATGAGGTAGTTCTGTAGCGAGGCGAGGGCGTGCGCGGTCCCGTGGCGTCCAGCGCGCTGGGCAGCGGCAACCACCAGGTTCGGGTCGGGCGCGCAGCCGTCGCCCACGACGGTGCGGATCAGTTGCCAGGCCATCCGGGCGCGGTTGTCGGCGAAGTCGCCGTCGTGCACCAGATTCAGGACTGCGTTGGCGCGGTCGTGCGAGACGTGGAGCGCTGCACCGATGAGGCAGGACTCCGCGTAACCGGTGGTCTGCGCCCAGGCGTCGAGTTCATCGGGTGGCGGTGCGGTCGTGGTCATGGCGCGGTCACCGGTTCCATGAGCGCGTCCAGCGAGGATTGCCGTATGCGCAGTGGACCGCGTCCGACGCCGTTGGCGATGCGGACCGCGGGCAGCGTCTTCGTGACGTAGATGAGCTTTTCGACATACGACCGCGAAACCGATAGGTAGGCAGCTGATTCGGTGACGCTCAACAGCGGGTCAGTTGGAGTTCCGGTCGTTTCCGATTCGGGTGTGGGGGTGGACATGGGCGGTTCGACTTTCCGCGCACCGACGCGGAACACACCTCAGCCGCAGTGGCTGGTGGGCGTGATGAAGTGGGACCGTGGCGGCGCGGTGCGACCGTGCACGCGGGTGGCGCGGCGTGACGATGGCAGGTGCGGCGGTGCGCTGAGTGACCGGGCATCGGCACAGGCGTGAGGCGGCGGGGTCGGGGTCTGCGGTCCGACTGTGCCGCTCAGGTCTGGCGATGCGAGGGGATGACGTGGAGCCTCGCGAGGCGAGGAGTCAGACGCGCGCAGCCACGGCGCACGCGGGCGGCGCGGCAGGGGCGGCGCACAGCACGCGAGCCAGTAGTCGTGGTGGCAGCGGTGAGGCTGCGGGATGCGTAGGACCGAGTGCCGGGCCGGTGCGCGGCGCGGGAGTGGTCGGAGCGGAAGGACGGATGAAGGTCAGGGCGGCGGTGATGACACGAGCCAGAGCACGCCAGGCAGTAGCGGGTGCGCCGAATACGCGGGCATCGGGATCGAACCGAGCGGATCGGTCGGCGGCGTGAGCCTCGGTCAGGTGGGCCAGAGCGCGCAATCGTGCAGGGTCGCGCTGTGCGCGGTGGAAGTCGCGGCGGGCAGTTTCGTAGGCCAGCGTGTCGGCGGCGCGGTCTATGGCGTCGTCATCGGCATACAGCGGGCCGCGGGCGTGCTCGGCTACGGCGTGGTCATGCTCGGTGCGGGTGTCTGCGAGTCGTTCGGCGGCGTACTGCGTGCCGGTCAGCCAACGGCGCTCGGCAGGATCGCACGCCGAGGGCGGCGCGGACGCGACGTGCTGGGCGTCGGCGGCTGACCAGCCGCACGCGGTGAGCACGTCGAATAGCTCGTCCTCGCTCGCGGGCACGGCAGAGTGCGCCGCTGAGAGGGCGGCGTCTGCGGTGGCGAGCGTGTCGGGCATGAGGGCGACTGTACACACAGATCACGTATCTGTCGCGTACGTGCCTGTGAGTGAATATGGCTCCGCCCCTGTGTCTTACGTTCGTCAGACACAGGGGCGGAGAGTGCGTAAACCTTCGGTTGACGCGGTATTGGAGTTTGTCTGTCAGCCTGGAATGATGCCGGGTCCGTGGCGGCGTACGTGGTCCGAGTACGCCCAGTCCGCTGCGGCGTCGAGGATCGCTATGTGCCGGTCCAGTGCTGCGAAGGGATCGGCGTGCTCGGGTTCGCTCACGCACTGGTAGTGCGTGCGGAACGGGCGTGGCACAAAGTATGGGTGTTCGCCGTCGTCATAGCCGGGTGGCAGAGCGCGGCGTGCCGCCGAGTTCGCTGTATCGGTCACGGTGCCACCTGTCCCGCTGCGGTGACGACACCGCGCAGGGCGGCGTGGTCGATGGCGATGTATCGCTGCGTGGTCGCGACCGAGCTGTGCCCGAGAAGCTGTTGGATCGAACGTAGATCACCTGTCCCGCGGTAGGCGGCGGTCGCGAACCTGTGGCGCAGTTGGTGTAGCCCGACGCCGGGCGGCAGGACGCGGGCGGCGAGCACGCCAAGGTGTCGCGGGGTCAGGTGATTGCCTGCTGTGGTGCTCGGCAGCAGCCAGCCGGGGCCGTTCTGTGTGAATTGGGCGCGGATCGCGGTATGGATATGCGCGGGTATGGGCACGATGCGAGGCTTGTCGCCCTTGCCGTGCACCAGTAGTGCGAAACCGTCCGCGCTGTCCAGTATGTCGCGGCTGTGAACGTGCGCGACTTCCGCTCGCCGCAAACCCATTTCGGCGGCGAGCATGAGGACCAGCGCGGTGCGGTCGTCGGCTGCGGCGAGGGCATCACGGTAGGTGCGATCCGATGCGGGGCGGGGGACGGGCGTCGATGCCCGGACCACGCGCAGCTGCGCGGACGGGTCTCCGGCGAGGTATCCGGCGTCGTACGCCCAGCGGAACAGTGACCGGATCGCACCGCGAGCGCGGCGGCGGGTTTCGCGCGCCCACTCGGTGCGGGCGGCCAGCCACTGTTCCAGGTCTGCGCGGGTGACCTGCGCCGGTTGGGTCGGGTCCAGGTCGCGCGCCAGGCGGTACAGGTGGTCAGTGACCGATCGCACGGTGTGCTCGGACAGGGCGGCGGCGCGGGCGTGGTCGGTCCATCCGGCGATGAGGTCGTGCCACGATGCGGGTACCGACCGCGGGGCCGGGCCGGGCGTGATGTGCTCGGGGTAGACGCGGCGGTGCCGATTCAGGGCGGCGACCTCGGCGGGGGTGAGGGTGACCCGGACTGTGGCGGCGGGGTCGGTGCCGACGTGCCCGGCGGCGGTCGCCCAGCGGTAGAACGCGCGGATGGACTTGACGTTGTTCGCGCGGGTCGTGGCGGTCCAGCTGCGCGCGCCCAGGTAGGCGTCCAGCTGGTCGGCGGTGAGGGTGCCGGGCGTGGCTCCTGCGGTGGCGGGGTGCTCGGCCAGGTGCATCAGGTGGGCGCGGCGCGGACCGGTGACCTTCGCTGAGACGCCCACTGCTGCCTGGTCGGCGGTCCAGGTGGACAGGGCAGTGGACCAGTCGGCGGCGACGTGGCGAGCGGATGCAGTGGCGGCGCTCGGCGGTACCGGGACAGGGGCGCGGCGTGCGTGTTCGCTCGGGCGCGGCGCACGCGGTTCGGTGCGGCGCGCGACGACAGGCAGGGTCGGGTCGGTGTTGGTCATCGCGTGACCTCCTGCGCCATCCGTGCGGCCAGCGCGCGGTCACGCTCGGCGGTGGCGTGCTGGTAGATCATCGCGGCGGCGGCGGTCGCGTGGCCCATGCGGTGCTGGAGTTCGGAGGTGGTGGCCCCGGCGCGGGCGGCGAAGGTGGCCCCGGTGTGCCGCAGGTCGTGCCAGCGCAGGCCGGGAACGCCCGCAGCCTTGCGAGCGACACCGAACGCGCGGTGGCGCATGGATTCGGTGATGGGCGATCCGGTCCGGGGGCAGGTGAACAGCAGTGCGTCCGGTGCGGGGCCGACGTGGGTGGCGATGTGCTCGCGCAGCAGTGCGACTACATGCGGAGGTAGATGGACAGTGCGTTGTCCCGCAGCAGTTTTCGGGGGACCGTAGCCGCAGACCTTGCCGCGCAGGACCAGGCGTGAGCGGTCCACGCGTACGCACGCGGCGTCCAGGTTCACGCGGGAGCGATCCAGGGCGAACAGCTCTCCGGCGCGCAGCCCGGACCACGCGGCGAGGTGGATCGCGGCGGCGAGGTGATCGGGCATGGCGTCCGCGAGGGTGTGAATCTGTGCGCGTGTGGCAATCGGTCGCTCGGCGGCGCGTGCCTGCCCGGCGCGGGGAACGCGGCAGGGGTTGGCGGTCAGCAGACCATCGGCTACCGCGGCATTGCAGATGGTGCGCACCAGGCGGTACGCCTGCGCTGCGCGAGCGCGTCCGCTGGTGCCCTCGGGTGTGGCGGGCGCGGGTGAGCCTGCCGCGCGCCAGGCAGCGGTGACAGCGGGCGACAGCCGTCCGGTGGGGCGCACGGGCGGAACTCCTGCCGTGGTCAGGATCGCGGCCCCGGTCTCGGACTGTGCCCAGACGCGGGCGGGGTCGCGGCGGTCGCGGCGGGCCGACGCGGCGGCGGATCGTTCGGTGGCGGCAGCAACAGCGGCGTACCAACGGCGCACGGTGGGCAGGTCCAGGTGGGCCAGTTCGGTCGCGCCGAGGTCCACGGTGACGCCGGATGGATCGGTGAGCGCGGCGGCGACGTAGCGGCGCAGTACGCCGTCGTACAGCTCGGCGGTGCGTGGGGCGAGGTCTACTCGGCAGGCGAGCCACTGCGTGGCGTAGGCGTGGAAGGTCATGGACCGGGCGAGTGGGTCCGTCCAGACACCGCGCAGCATGTCTGCGCGGGTTGCAGCGAGCCAGTCCTCGGCGGCGCGTTTGGTGGGGAAGGTGACCGGTGCCTTGCGGCGGTCGTACGCGCCGGGCACCGAGTAGCGAACTTGGTAGCGGCCGGATGGGAGCTTGCGCACCGATCCGAACGAGGCTTTTGCGCGCGAGCTGGCGCGGGTGGACGTGGGCATGATGGCCTCCGAATGCAGCATTGGGCAACATTGGGCACGATGACGTGCTTATGAGCCACTGCGCAGACCATCAGTGAGTGCGAAAACACCCTCTGACCAGTGGAGCCGATGACGGGAATCGAACCCGCGCTACCTGCTTGGGAAGCAGGAGTTCTACCATTGAACTACATCGGCAGTCACGGCACCGTCGTGAAACGGTGCCGCGCGTACCGGCAACACTAGCACGGGCACCGTCGGGCCGTGGGGGCGGATCGTGGGCCCCGGGCCGTCACCACGCGTCGAAACTCTGCACGGAGACGAAGAATCCGTGGCCGCCGCGGCGGCAGGTCACCCCGCGCACCTCGGAGACGCAGGTCATGCCGCCCGCGGTGAGGCTGTGGCCGTACTGCAGGGTCCTCTGCTCGGGCACCACCATGAAGAACACGCCCTGGTTGAAGCACGACGGGGTGAACGCACCCCCGTCCTGCGAGACATAGCCCTTGGAGAGCCGGTCCCGCGGCATGGTCCCGTGGTCGCAGTCCGCGCCGGGCGGGACGACGTCGGTCTTGAACACCTGGCAGCCCACCGTCGTGGAGTCGAGGCCGCACGCGATGTTGCGGCTCGGCGTGAAGAAGTACGCGCCCCCGCCGGACGCGCGGTAGGCGGCCGGCGGGTCGGCGACGATCGTCGTGGGAGCGGCGGTCGCGGTGACGGTGCGCGTCACGGTGTCGGGCGCGGACGCGGGCGCCGCGGTGTCCGAGGCGGTGACCGGCGGCGGAACCGTACCGGCACGCGGGCCGTCGGAGTGGGAGCCGCACGCCGTGAGGGCGAGCGCCAGGAGCGCCGGGGCCACGAATCGCACTGCGTTCATGCCCGTTCGTCGGCGAACGACAGTGAATCGTTACCCGTGGCAACTCTCGCGGCCGGCGCGGCCTGCCTTACGCTGAACCCCGTGCTGCTCTCCGATCGCGACATCCGCGCCCACGTGGAATCCGGCCGCCTGGGAATCGACCCGTTCGATCCGCAGATGGTGCAGCCGTCCAGCGTGGACGTGCGGCTCGACGGCCTGTTCCGGGTGTTCAACAACACCCGCTACACCCACATCGACCCCAGGCAGCGGCAGGACGAGCTGACCACGCTGGTGGAACCCGCGGAGGGCGAGCCCTTCGTGCTGCACCCCGGGGAGTTCGTCCTCGGTTCCACCCTCGAGGTGTGCACGCTGCCCGACGACCTCGCGGGGCGCCTCGAGGGCAAGTCCTCGCTGGGCCGCCTGGGCCTGCTCACCCACTCGACCGCCGGCTTCATCGACCCGGGATTCTCCGGGCACATCACGCTGGAGCTGTCGAACGTGGCGAACCTGCCCATCACGCTGTGGCCGGGCATGAAGATCGGCCAGCTGTGCCTGTTCCGGCTCACCAGCCCCGCCGAGAATCCGTACGGCAGCTCCGCTGTGGGCTCGAAGTACCAGGGGCAGCGCGGCCCGACGCCGTCGAAGGCGTATCTGAACTTCCAGGGCTGAGACTGCGGTCGGTTTCCGACGGAAAGCGCAGGAAACCGACCGCACTCGTGCATCAGTCGGCGGAATGCCTGCCGCGACGCGGCGGGGACCCCTGAGCGGGCGGGTTCGGTAGCGGCGGGCGCGGCTGGGGCTGCGGGGCCGGGTTCGGCTCCGCGGGCAGCCGATGGTCCGGCCGTGGTGCCCGCGTCGGCGGTGCCTGCACCGGTGGGGCCTGCGTCGGCGGTGCCTGCACCGAGCGGGACTGCGGCGCGGGACCCTGCGACGGCGTCGCCTGCGCGGCCGACCGGGCCGCGGCCCGGCGCTCACGGACCCGGATCTCCGACGGGTCGGCGTCGGGATGGCTCTCGGTGTAGCGCTTCGCGGCCTCGGCGCTCACGGCGGCCCGCTTGGGCTTCGCGAGCAGCGTCGCGATCGCCGTGGTCAGCGGCACCGAGAGCGCGAGCCCGATGCCGCCGACGAAGGCCCGCACCAGCTCGATCGCCACGGAGTCGGAGGTCAGCACCTGCCCCAGCGGGCGGCCGGCGATCGAGAACAGCAGCAGCAGCGGCAGCGCCGTGCCCACGTAGGCGAACACCAGGGTGTACACGGTGGAGGCGATGTGATCGCGACCCACCCGCATCGCGGAGAGGAACGTGCGCCGCCGCGACGACTTGGGGGAGAGCTTCGCCAGCTCGAAGGTCGCCGAGGACTGCGTGATGGTCACGTCATTGAGCACGCCGAGCGCCCCGATCACGAAGCCCGCCAACAGGATCCCGGAGGTGGAGACGGGCGCCGCGTACGCCTGCAGGTTGGTGGTGTCCTCGCTGCTGAGGCCGGTCACCTGCGTGGTGACCGTCGCGAGCCAGGCCAGCGCCGCACACACCGCCAGCGAACACAGCGTGCCCAACAGCGCCGCCGACGTGCGGAGCGAGACGCCGTGCGCCAGGTACAGCACCAGGTACAGGATCACCGCCGACGCGACCAGCGCCACCCACACGGCCGAGTGCCCGTCGAGGATGGACGGCAGCGCGAAGAACACGATGACCACGCCCGAGAGCGCGAGGCCGAGCAGCGCGCGCAGGCCGCGCCACTGCGCGACCGCGATCACGACGGCCGCGAACACCAGGCCCCACACCCACAGCGAGATTCCGCGCGAATAGTCGTAGAAGGCGTAGTTGGAGGGCGAGCCGGCGACGCCGCCCCCGTTCCAGCTCATCAGGATCTTGGTGCCGGGCACCAGATCGGGCTGCCCGGTTCCCGGGGTGGCGGGACGGGACAGATCCACGCCCGACGGTGCCGCATCCGCCGACGACTGCCCCGGGGCGACGGAGACGTTCGTGCGCTGGGTGCCGATGGAGAACATCGTCCACTTGCCCGCGTCCGGACCGCTGGTGATGCGCACCGAGCTGTTGAGGCAGCCACCGTCGGCGTTGAGGACCGGATGCGGCTGGGTTTCGCTGACCTGCCCGTTGCCCTGGGGGCTGAGGTCGCACGTCCCCACGAGCTGCTCGGCGACCTCGCCCTTGGCCAGGGTCGGCGTCTGCGGACCGGAGGGCACGCTGACTCGGATCGCGGAGGGCCACAACAGGATCACCCCGGCCACCACGACCACGCCGATCACCGCCAGCAGCCCGACCACCACCCGGGACGCCCAGCGGCCCAGGGAGATGGTGCTCAGCGAGTGGCTGTGCACGTGCGCGGCGGGATCGTCGAGCGTCTCGTCGGCGTGATCGTGATCGTGATCGTGGTCGGCTGTCACGCCGCCACCCTACTTCTGCTTGTAGGAACTCAGGAAGTTGCCGAACCGGTCGAGCGCTTCGGCGAGGTCGCGGGCCCAGGGGAGCGTCACCACGCGGAGGTGGTCCGGGGTGGGCCAGTTGAAGCCGGTTCCCTGGACCAGGAGGATCTTCTCCTGGTTCAGCAGGTCCAGCACCATCTGCTCGTCGTCGCGGATCTCGTGCACGTCGCGGTCCAGCTTGGGGAAGGCGTACAGGGCGCCCTGCGGCTTGACGCAGCTGACGCCGTCGATCGCGTTGAGCTTCTCGTAGGCCACGTCGCGCTGCTCCAGCAGGCGCCCGCCGGGCAGGATCAGGTCGTTGATCGACTGGTAGCCGCCGAGCGCCACCTGGATCGCGTGCTGCGCGGGGACGTTGGGGCACAGGCGCGTCGACGCGAGCAGCGTCAGGCCCTCGATGAAGCCGGACGCGTGGTCCTTGGGGCCGGTGAGCACCATCCAGCCGGCGCGGTAGCCGCACACGCGGTACGCCTTGGAGAGGCCGTTGAACGTGCACACCAGCAGGTCGGGGGCGAGCTCGGCGATGGAGATGTGCTGGGCGTCGTCGTAGAGGATGCGGTCGTAGATCTCGTCGGCGAGCACGAGCAGCGAGTGCTTGCGCGCCACCTCGACGATCTGCTGCAGCGTCTCCCGCGAGTAGACCGCGCCCGTCGGGTTGTTCGGGTTGATCACCACGATCGCCTTGGTGCGCGGCGTGATCTTCGCCTCGATGTCCTCGACCGACGGGTTCCAGCCGTTGTCCTCGTCGCACAGGTAGTGCACCGGCGTGCCTCCCGCTAGGGAGGTCATCGCCGTCCACAGTGGGTAGTCCGGGGCGGGGATGAGCACCTCGTCGCCGTTGTTCAGCAGCGCCTGCAGGGTCATGGTGATGAGCTCGGACACGCCGTTGCCGAGGTAGACGTCGCCGATGTCGAAGTACGGGAAGTCGGGGACCTCCTCGTAGCGGGTCACCACGGCCCGTCGCGCGGAGGCGATGCCCTGGGACTCGCTGTACCCCTGCGAGGTGGGCAGCGCGTGGATCATGTCCCGGACGATGGAGTCCGGGGCCTCGAAGCCGAAGCTCGCCGGGTTCCCGATGTTCAGTTTGAGGATGCGGTGCCCCTGCGCCTCGAGCCGCGCCGCCTGCGCCACCACGGGGCCGCGGATCTCGTACAGCACGTTCTGCAGCTTGGCGGACTGCTCGAGCGGCTTGAGTTCGGTGCGGATGTGGGGCACATGCGGTCGGCTCATGGGTTACATCGTCGCAGGTGGAGGCAAATCCATTTATCGCGGGACGGCACTCGTGGCCGCCGCCTCGGTCGCCTCCGCGGTTTCGCTCGCCCCGCGCTCGCCCGACGGTGCGCCGCCCGCCCCGGCGCGCCCGGTGACGACGCTGATCGCGAGGAGGGCGTAGCCCGCCACGATCCATCCGATCAGCACGGCGAACGCCGTTGTGGCGCCGCGGCCGATCAGGCCCCCGTCGGCGAAGAACGCGGCGCTGCGCAGCGCGGTGCCGGTGGCGCCGATCGGGAGGAACTGGCCGATCGCGGCCCAGACGTGCGGCAGGAACTCGGGTGGCGCGGCGATACCGGCCAACGGCATGCCGACCAGCATGAACACCAGGGCTGCGAGCCCCATGCCGGGATACCCGATCAGGTGCACCAGGCCGGCCACCACCGAGCCGATCGCGAGCATCCCGGCGCTCATGGCCAGCCACTGCCCCCAGAACCCGCCGGGCAGCACGCCGACCCACATGGCGACGCCGATCGCTGCCGCGCCCACCAGTGCGGCGCCGAGCGGCAGTGCTGCGGCCACGATGTGCGGGTGGTGGCCGATCAGGACGGCGGCCATGGCCAGCGCCATCCCGCTCATGAACACCGGGAGCACCATCGAGCCGAAGCCGGCGCCGCGCGGATCGTCGGCCGATGGGGGAGCCACGTCGATCACGTCCACCTTCCGGCCCTGAGCCGCGCTCTCGGCGATGCCGGTGATGATCGGCGTCACCGCGGCCGAGGCGCCCGTGGCGACCACGGCCCTCGGCCGGGGCCCGAGAACGAGGCCGCCGTACACGTCGCGGTCCTTCGCGGCCGCGATCAGGTCGTCCTCGGTGGCGTAGCCGTGGACCTCGAACCCGCCGGGCTGCATCTGCTCGGCCTTCGCGGCCACCTGGGCGACGGCGGCCTGCGGCCCCACCACTCCGATGGGCAGGTCGTGGGGTTTGCCGTGCGAGGAGGGGCCGGTGAACATCAGGACGATCAGCGGGATGGCGATCGAGAGCCCGATGAACGCCGCAGCCAGGCGGAGATGGTTCTTACTCATGCGTGTCTCCAGAGATTTCAACGTGTGTTGAATCAGAGGGTACGGCTGCCCGGAACAGGATGTCAACAGGCGTTGAAATACTGTTAGGGTGTGCGCATGGCGACAGGACGACGAGCGGGCGGCAGCACCGCCAAGGCGGACATCCTCGAAGCGGCGCGGGCGCTGTTCGCGGAGGTCGGGTACGACCGGGCGACGGTCCGCGCGATCGCCGCGCGGGCAGGCGTGGACGTGGCGCTGGTCTCGTACTACTACGGAAACAAGAAGGACCTGTTCCGCGGCGTCATGGCCATGCCGGTCGACCCGGAGGAGATCTTCACCGCCGCGCTCAGGGGCCCCCGCGACGGCGTGGGTGAGCGGCTGGTCCGCGCGGCGTTGCGGGTGTGGGAGGGGCCCGACACCACCGACGCCTTCCGTGCGCTGCTCCGCGGCGCGGTCGATACGGACGAGGGCGCGTCGAAGACCTTCGGGGAGTTCCTCTCCTCGGTGATGATCCCGACGCTGACGAAGCAGGCCGGGATCCAGAAGGAGACGGGGCGCGTGATCGCCGGCACCATGTTCGGGCTGGCGTTCATGCGCTACCTGATCGGCGCCCCGCTCTTCGTCGAGCCCACGGCCGACGAGTTGGTGGCCACCTACGGCCCGGCGATCCAGCGCATCGTCGATGGCGACCCCGCCGACTGAACACGCGAATCGGGCGGTTTCGGGACCAGGATCGATAGGGGCCGTCCCGAGTGGGGAACCGCCCGGTTCCGCAGGCGGGCTACTCCCCGGGCGCGCGCGGCGGCGCGGGCAGCACCTCGGTGGCCTCGATGACCTCGGCCTCGGTCTTCTGCGTGATCGCCGGTTCGGCCGGGGCCGGTGCCGGTGCGGTATCCACCGCAGGCGTAGCGGCCTGCGCTTCGTCGCCGAGGCTGTGGAACGCGCGCCCCAGCTCCTCGGAGACGTTGATGATCCGCGCCTTCTTCACCTCGGGCTTGTCGATCTCCTCGGCCACGTACTGCGCGATGAACCGCCGGATCTCCGAGTCGACGCTGGCCACCACCCGCACGATCGACCCGCGGATGGTCCGCGATTCCACGTCGACCCACACGTCCTTGGGCCTGGGCGGGTCCACCTCGATCCGCAGCTCCAGCGGCGCCGCGGCGCGCACCGTGAGCGGCAGGGTGATGAGGCCGGCCACGTCGTAGCGGATGCGGTCCACCTTGAGGTCGATCAGCAGCCCGATGCGCAGCGGGATCTTCACCGTGAAGGTGATGAGCTCGCCCACCTGGCGGGTGAGCTGCGGCTCGTCGATCTCGACCTTCGCCCACACCTTGGCGACGCCACCGGGGCCCGACGGGATGGGGCCCACGGTGAAGTCGCCGCCGGCGATGTCGGCGAACGCGGAGCCCACACGCTCCTCGTTCACGGCGATCTCGAAGAAGCGCCGCCCGAACTCCTCGTAACTCACGTACTCAGGCACGCGGACCATCCTGCCCTATGGGCGATAGGGATTCGCTTCGAACCGATCACTTCCGGCCGCCGGGGCGCTTCGCGCCCGCCGCGATCCCGAAGCCCTTGGCCTTCGACTCACCCTCGGCCGCCAGCGTCCGATCGCTGCCACCCGACGGCCCAGGGGCCGCGGGAGCTGCGGTTTCCGGTTCCGACGGTGCCTCGGTCGCGTCGTCCTCCGCCGGCGCCGGGGCCGACGGTGCCACGTCCGCCGGGGCGGCGTCGGTCGGGGCGGCGTCGGTCTCCGCAGTCTCCGGAGTCTTCGGCGTGGCGGGTTCGGCGGGGGCTTCCGAAGGCTCCGGTGCCGCCGGTGCCGCGGGGGCGGCGGCCTTCGGTGCGCCGGGCTTCTTCGCGCCGGGGCGCTTGGCGCCCGCGGAGATGCCGAACCCGGCGGCCTTGGACTCGCCCGCAGTCGTGAGGGTGCGGTCGTCGGCCGGTGCGGCCGCGGTCGCAGCCTCAGCCGCGGGATCCGGAGTCTCGGCTGCGGGCGCGTCAGCAGCGGCAGCCGGAGCCTCGGCCGCGGGTGCCTCGGCAGCTGCAGCCGCCGGGGCGGCGGCCTTCGGAGCGCCCGGCTTCTTCGCGCCGGGGCGCTTGGCGCCCGCGGAGATGCCGAACCCGGCGGCCT
>JBEBXD010000074.1:0-24512 GCA_040391845.1 Tsukamurella paurometabola
CGCGAGGTTCCACGCCTTCCAGATCGTGTCTTCGCTGATACCGAGGTGCTCTGTCAGAGCCTGAACCATGTCCTCCTTGGGAACGGTCTCTCCACGCTCGATCTTGGACAGCTTGTTGCTCGAGATCATCAGCGTGCGCGAGAGCTTGCGCAGAGATACGCCGGAGATCACACGGTAGTAGTCGAGTGTCCGGTCAGACTCCCGCACGATGTACAGAGCCTCAGGCGGGGCCTTGGTAACTCGAGCGATCTGAATGAGCTTCTCGGGCAGGGGCTCGGCTTCACCGGAGAGCCACCGCCACACTGTCACTCGATCCGCATGAACCTCGGCTGCGAACTGTTTGAGCGGGATCTCATGTCGCTTCAACAGTTCGTTGAGCACCGCAGCGCTGAACATGACATCACCCCTTCCGTCAGATTGCATTCCAAGCACGGATGGAACACTTTTGCTCCCGAGCCTACCAGTTCAGAGGCCATATTCGAAGGTAACCGCCCTCCTCGCGTCCTGCTACGAGGCCGCTGACCGCGTGCTCAAGGATCCATCGACACGCACTCTCCCCGCCCTGAATGCCCGCCAAATCACTAACGGATCGACCGCTGCGGAGCGTGGACGGTGGGGCCAGCTCAAGCTGCATGATCCCACCGTCCACGGGTGTCGCTCATCTGGTGCGCGCGAGGTCGAGCACCGCGGCCGTGATGTGACCGAGCCAGTCGAGTTGAGCCTGTGGCGCACCACTCTTCCCGAGTTCCACTCCGCAGCGGGCCGCGGCGCAGGCAATCGCCCTCTTCTCCCCGGGGATCATGGTGGTGTACCTCTTCGGGACCGTCATGAGCGCGCGCTCCGCATCAGTAAGCGGCATCAGCACTTCCACAGCCGCAGGATCCACGAGCTCGTCGTCATCAGTCGGCGCGGTGGTCCAGATGACGAGGTTGGGCCTGCGCACCCTCCCAAAGTCGTCTCGGGCCGCGTAGCGCGATGCGACCAGCTGCCCGTAGTCCTTTGCGTGCAGGCCGACGAGCGCAGAGATCGGCGCCCGGTCAACGATCGCCGAGCTCATGCCGACACCTCCACGGCAGTGGGGGAGACGACCGTGTAGGTCGACGGCATCCGCTTGCAGATATCGGGCCGGAATCCGCTGAACTGCTCGACGATCTGGCCGCTTTCGATGTTGCGAACCAGGACGACGGGGGCCTGCAAGTAGCCCAAGCCCACTACGAGCTCGCGCGCTGCCTCGTCCTCGGAAAGGTCAACAACGCTGTACGTTCCGGCCCCCAGATGCTTATCAAGGGCCTTGTACGTGGCCGTGCACTGCACGCACGCCGGCTTGGAGTAGACGGTGATCGAGACCTCGATGGTGGTGTCGTTGACGGTCATGATGGTTCCTTTCGATGGGTGTTACTAGTGCTGTTCGGATCAGATTCAGTTGTGGTCGGGGGTACTGGTCGGGGGCGGGTCTTGCGGGCCCGCATGTGCGGGCGGCGGGCTGGTCTTCCACGAGGTGCGCAGCGCAGCACGGACGTCGGCGCGGCTCGACTGGACGTGCTGAGAGGTGCGGCCGCGGCCGACGGTGCTGGCGTACTGGCCGGCCCATCCGTCGCGCAGTTCGGCGCGGCGCTGCTCCGTCGGTGCCGGGGCGGCGAGGAGCGCGTCGAGCTCGGCCTGCGCGCGCTTCCAGGCCCGCTGGACGGCGCGCTCGTCGGCGGCCTTGCGGCGGATCTCCGAGGGGCTGGGCCCGGTCCAGTCGATGCGCTTCATGCACCACGCGAGATAACGAAGGCGGTCGGTGGCGTCGACGATGGCCATCGTGGCGCCGCGCCTGGCGGCGGCATCATCGAGTCGCTGGATGATGTCCTTGGCGGTCCAGCGAGTGGGGTCGATGCCGACGTCCTCGAGGAGCTTGCAGACGTGCCCGACGTGCGTTCCGGGCTGGGGAAGTCCTGGCTGTTGAGCGAACTGACCGCGGAGCCCGAAGATCCCGTCGACAGGGTGGATCAGCGCTGCCCCGAGCCGTTGCAGCGCCAGCGACCGCGGAGCGGTCGGGCTGGCCTGCGTGCGAGATCGATCCCCCCGCGCGCGCCCCGCGGGCGCGTTTGGTGATTCATCTCTTACAAGAGATGAAGAGCTTTTATCTCCTAGCGGAGATAGGGTCCCACCGCAGGTGGGCGCTGTGAGGCCGGTGTCGGTGATGGTGGCGCTCTCGCCCTGGCGCTGTGCGTCCGGTTGCGGCGCTGGTGTGGTCGGGGCGCTGGCGGGGAGGCGGCGGGCGGACTTCGGCGCGGTGGTGTGTCGGCGGCGGGTACGCATGGAGTGCCTGCGGGCGGTGGTCCCGTTGCCGAATATTGCGACCATCTCGGGCGGCGAGACGAATGCGATGGTGCGCGCGACCTGAGTCTGGTCGTGGCCGTGGTAGGCCTTGGCGGCTTCTCGCTCGAGCTTGGTCAGGTAGTTGCGGCCCTCGGTGATCAGGAGCGCGAAGCCTGCGGCCTCGAGGAGCTTGTAGGTGCGGCGAACGGCATTGCGGCACGCGCGGTCGCTGCCGGTTTCGCCTGCCCGGCGCGCGATCGTGACGTACGCGGCGGTGCAGCCGCGTCCGGTGCTGGTTTCGGCGCAGCTGGCCATCGTGAAGGCGATCTGCAGGAATCGGTCGAGCGCGATCTTCTCGTTCGGATTGGCGGTGCGCAGCGCCTCCCCCTCTTCGGTGGTGAAGAACGAGCGGACCTGATGGCGCCAGCCGCTAGCGGTCGTCCACGTCAAGGGCGGCCACCCGGCGGCGTCGAGCTGCTTGGCCGCGTCCTTCGAGCGCTTGAGGGGGCACCGCGACGGCGGCCGCCAGGACGCGCCGCGCTGTGGTGCGTTCATCGCGGCGATGAGCTCGTCGACCTTGGTGTCGTCCTCGGCGGCGGCGGGTTCGACCTCAGTATCGGTGGTGGGAGTATCTGATTTTGGGTATGCGCTACCGTGGGAAGTGCCCATCAGGCATTTCCTTCCTGGTTGATCTGTGACAGGAAGCGCGCTCTGAAGCTGCAACTTCAGAGCTGGCGAGGCGCTTGTCCTTGCGTTCGCTCGTCTCAACTCGGCAAAAGTTGGGCTGAGCTCTGCGCTCCCGCGCTTGTACTTTGAGCAGTGCTGGTTGCCGGCAGGGTTGGGCCTGCGCGGCATTGCCCGCGACTACTGGATCGGTGCCGGGCGCTCACCTCCCGACGTCGAGCTGCGGGGAAGGCTTGTGGCGGCACACGGCTGTCGACGGACAGTCTGCGACTGAAGTGAATGCGCGCTAGTCCGGATCGACGGGGGCCGAGCCAACGACGTGCCAGGCACGGGAATGAAGCCGCGGTCTGACAGCAGCTGGGGACAGAGCTTGGGTGAGTGGGCGTCTCGCGCACAGACTGGGCCGCCACACGCACCAGCGATGCGCTCGAGCGCGGCGTCGGAGCGAGCTCCCACACCTAAGGGCGCGAAAGGAGAACGCTCGACGATGCCGGCACGGCAGTCGAGGCACGTCGAAGAGGGGGAGTGAAGCAACCACACATCAGAGGCAACATGCGTCCCACGCGTCACGCTTGCGACGACATGGAGGCATGACCTATCATCAGACTCGCCGGTCAAGGCTGTCCCTTCAGGTCTAAGGCTCCGCGACAAACGCTGTGAACGTTTGAACGGTCAACAAGCCGCTTGAAGAGGTCCTCGGGTCGTAGAGGGTGGTGCCTCTCAACCCCCGCTCTCCTGGAACTTCACAGGGGAGCGGTCTATCTCCAAGTAGTGCAACCGAGCGCAGAGCTCCGGTATGTAGAGAACACGACACGGCGCGAAACCTGTGTCGCCCAAGTTCAGTGAGCGAAGCCTCCTTAGCACCAGGCGATCATTCACACCACAGAGAAGTGGTGACGCCCCGCAACGTATCAAGAGAGCGTGAGGGAGCGCAAGTATTTCCGCCGGTGAAGAACCGCGTGTCGCCGAGACGGAAAACCGCAGGCAGGACGCAGTTCTGCGAGCTGGTGTCAACAGTCAGCATGAGCCAGCGATGCGAACGGTGTGCAACGTTCAGCGCAGTGAGTCTGCGCAATTACTGGCAGAAGTTGTGAGCAAGTCCGTCGAACGGAGTGTGCTGATCAGGTCATGCAGTCCGTGTGAAGCTAGTTGGCTGTAGAGATACGAACAACATTGGCAAGTTTGCAGGTTGGCCAACGGCAGCCCCACATGGCATACATGAAGTAGCTGTCGTGTTTACGTGACGACTGATACACGAGTATCGCGTGATTAGAGCAATATAGAGGCCTGGTAGCAAGTCATGCGGATCGTGAGTAATCGTGCACGTGCAGCGTGAAATGTGGCGTGAGCAGGGCCTGGCGGACTGCTCACGCGCCCCCGCGCAGCAGTCCGGGGAACCACCGTCAGTCAGGTGGGGCACCACAAACAGACGACGCCGACAGTGGATGGGAAGAGCGGCAGCCTTCAGGGGAGCGGCGGTACTGCTCCTCCAGCCGCTGACCGCGCTAGCAGTAGTAGATGGCGGCAGCCGTTGCACGCGCCCATCCTGTCGTCACAGTGACGATTCTGTTCTCGGAGGCTAGCCGTGGTTCGCAGGCTGATGTCCTGTCCCTGACGACCTGACGCAGTTCACTCGACCCGGTGCAACTGCCTGTTTGTCCCACTTGACCTGACATCATCAATGCTCAGATCGTGATCCCGCATCAAGTCGGTATCAGGTCAAATGACACAGCAGGCGGGGAGTGTCTTACTTGACCTGACGCACGCGAGGTAGAGCCGCGGGCTGCCGCATCAGGTCACACGGAAATGGACAGCTGACGCTCGGGCTGCAACCGTACCGTCGTCGAACCGCTCCAGTGGTCTTCTTCTCGTCGTCGCGGCTGAGAGGGTGACGCGCGACCGGCTGAGATCGCATGTAGATCCCCTGGCCCGGCAAGCCGCTCCAGCGGCAGTATGAACCTCCGGAGGTTGAGGCCGGGCCCGACCCGAACGCTCAGCCCGTTCCTGGCGATCGGCAATCGCGACACCGGCGTCACGAGCTGGGACGCCTGATGTGCCGGGACGCCTCAACCGCCGGCCTCGGGGTCGCTTCCCGGTGCGCGCGCGGGGCGCGCCGGCGGCGGGTGTCAAGACACGCGTGTGCTGCAGCAAGGGTTGCCCCCCCTTTAGCCGCCGGCCCCAGAGGGCGCTGGCTAGGAGGGGGCAACAGAATCGTAGAGAGATCGGCGCCGGATGTGGGCGCAAGATCATGGTTACTGTGAATTCTCGCGCATGCTCGACGTGATGGTTGCGGTGCGCATAGCGTGCGCGTTCATTGATGAGTCATGTGGGCATACGCCTCCCGAGGGTGATCTAGGCCTTGGGTCGGACGCCCTCGCTGCTTCGTTCGAGATGCAACGGGGAAGAGCGGCGACCTCATCGCGGCTACCGCCGTCAGTCTGTCCTCGGCGAAGCCGGCGCCCATCCGGCGCGAGCGCTACCGCCGCGCCGAAGGCCTCAAGTCAACGCGCCTTGTGTCCGATGATGACGATCGACGAGACGGCGAAGTCGGGGAACTTCGTGACGTCATTCTCTACGGAGGGCTGTGTGGGCCCGAAGAGGGAGCCAGTTCCCGCAGCGCCAGTGGGGGATGCTCCGGCGTCACCGGCCGATCCTGACGGAGCTGCGAAGCCGAGCACCGTAATGGTCATGGCGGAGGCGATCAGGGGTGGAGTGATGGCAGTCTGAGCCCCAGACCGCGACGACAGGGTCTCCTGGGTGTACCGCGTGTTGACGAACTTGCCGCGAGCATCCTTGTCGTTGAATTGGTAGGAGACCTTGCTGACCGTGAGGTGCTTGAGCCACTCGTCGCTGCCGTCGGTGTTGACGCGCTGGAAGCCAGGCACGATCGCAACGCCGGACACGGAGTAGACAGCGTCGAACTCGACCCGCAGGACCTGGCCCGGGGTTCCGGCGATGGGGAGGATGCACTTCCAGGCATTGTCGGGGGCGCCATCGAATGCGTTCATCTCAGAGGTCGAGCCAGGCCCGCATCGAGCAGTTGCGCTCCGGATGCCGATCGGTCCGTCGCCCGCAGGGACACCCGTCAGTCCGCCGGGGGAGGAAGGAGTCGACTGGGGCGCGGCACTCGGCGTGGTGTACGGAGCCGCGGTCTGCGTCCCTTCCTCCTTATCGGGCGGACCGAGGTTGACCACGATCGCAACCACGACGGACACCACGATCAGGATCGCCAGGAGAGCGACCACAACGGTTCGTGCTGGGTGCTGCCGGACGTGGCCGAGGATTCCCGAGGACCGGCCTCGTCCAGAAGGCCCGCCTTCACTGAGGGCTCGGGCGGCGGCGTCGTCGGCCGACCCCTCCTGCTGGACGTCGGCGAGTGCGGCTTCGTCTGGATCCAGTTCCGATTCGTCGTCCTCTTCGCTGAGGTACGGAAAAGAAGGCGGACCCACGGGACCGGAGGGTCCGTCGTCAGCGCCGCCGCGAAGGTAGGCCAGCGAATCGGCCTCGGCTGCAGACAGGGGGGCGTCTGTGTCAGTCGGACCGTCGCCGGCGATACCGGGGTCTCCCCATGCATCGGAAGCCGAACCGACTGACGGGTAGAGCTGGCTCTCCGCGGACTCGACGATATCGACGAGCTCGCCGTAGCCTTCCTCGCTGCTCTCGATGAACTCATGATCAATGGGATCAGTGAGGCTGCTCGACGGGGAGCCGAAGGTGTCAGCCAGGAGTGAGGCGTGAGGCATCCCATCCTCGACGAGTGGAGCGAAAGGATCGGAAGCGCCGTCCTCGTCGCTGCGCGTCGTTGGCTCCATCAGATGTGACCCTTCCAGTGCGGCCTCGATGAGGTCCTGTCGTTGAGTAGAACGATAACGCCAAATTCTGCGATTGCTCCGGAGCATGATCTGCCGGCGGCAGACATGCAGCGCCGGGCTGGAGCTCATGCGGCGTCAGCGCGAAGCTCAGAGGTGGCCCCGATCGTGCCGCCCGGTCCTGCGCTATGTGAGTAGGAGCGAACGAACATGGTCAGTTCATCGCGCTGGGCGATGACCAACTTGCCGAGTGCGCGCTTTGCACGCCGAAGTCGGGTCTCGAGCTTGTCCTCGGCCATGCTCAGTTGGCGCGCGACCTCTCGAACGGGAACCTTCTTGGAACCGCAATGAGCGATACGGAGAGCGTGTGCATCTCCCTCGGATACGACACCAGTGTTCACTCCGAACGCGAGCAGCGCCTCGACAGTGAGGTACGCATCGATGTCATCGAAAGCGAAGCTGGTCGCATCGACAGTGTCGATCTCGTCCGTAGTGAACGCGGCAACGGATGTGGAGCGATTGCCTCGGGTGATGTGTTCGAGCGCGCGGAAGTGGAGATTGCTGATGCACTTCTCCACCGAGTTGACGCGCGCCATCGACTCCATGAAGGCGCACAGTGAATCGTGGAACTTTGCCTCGGGAGTGGTCTCGCGACTGTAGTTGGACACTCTGCGGATGGACCGGATGCACAACGCGATCGCGACGGTGCCCGCGTCGGCGTCGCCATCCTGGTGTGCGCGCGCCAGAGCGTAGAGAACGAAGTCGGGAACTGCGTTTCGCTCGCTTGAAGCGCGCTGAAGGAGTGAACGCGCGTCGTGCTCGCTGAGCGGTAGGCCTAGAGATTGCAGCCACTCGGTGGTTACGGACTTCTCTGCGCGCTCGACAAGAGCGGCGATGTAGGTGGTGATGCTGTGCGTCATGGCGGTCTCCTGGTGAAGAGGTCGCAGCGCGGTTCTCGTTGTTCTGACGGTGGAGAACTGCGACTGCAGGAGCGAGCTGATGACGTACAGATTCCGAAGCGGTGGCACCAGGGGCGTGAAATAGCCCGTGGCGAGGGGCGTTAAACCGGCGTGCCAAACCGAGAACATGAGTGTGAACTACATCACATTGGTGGAATAGATGGACGCTCTGAACTGCGTGAACACAAGGCGCGGTGAGGTGGCTGAAGATTCGTCACGTGAAAGATGACGGAATTCCCGCACGGCTGTCGAGGGGTCCTGCTGAGCACTCACGGCGGCCGCGGCGCGCAGGGTGCTCAGGCGTGTGTGGTCGCTGTAGCTATCCAAGGGGGCTGTGTGCCGGCGCAGGCTCACGGGCCTAGCGCGTGAAAGTTCGCATGATCACGCGGGTGACCAGCAACAACATCCGCGAGCGAGCATCGATGGCGACCATGAAAAGAAATTCATACGCCTGACCTGCGGAAATGAGGGATTGTTCGGATGTCGAGGAGGTTTAGGCTCTCCACTCGGCATGCGCCTCGCTGCGAGCCTAACCCCCTTGTCAAGTCGAATGGCGCTGCGCCTTGCCGCGCGATGCGACCGCCTACAGCTCAGGGACCTCGTTCCGACACGCCCCTTGTGTGGCCGGCCCGCGCACATCGCTCCCGAGTTCGGTGACGGAAAACGGGCTCCGCGAACCGATAGGGGAGTAGGGAAGCGCGCCAGGCTTCCCGCACATCGACTACCGAGGAGACCTGCCCATGGGAGCACGCGCACTCGCCGCCACCCCGACTCCAGACGAGCTCACTGTCCGCAGGTTTGTCAGAGAGCTCACGATCGCCTGCGACGAAATCACCGCCGTTCCGTTCGACATGGATGTCCGCCGGGCCCTCGTGGAACTGCTCGTCGACGGAGCCTCGGAGCCGGACGAGGCGTGGGCCAGAATTCAGCGTCGCGCGACTCGGGCCGAAATCGTGGGACGATAACCTCATGCTGAGCAGCAAAACAATCCGCAAAGAAGCGTCGAGTGGTGATGTACTCGCCGCATCGGTGCGGCGGCCGACCGATCGCCGCCAGCTCCTCGAGCGCGTCAAGACGGGCGCCCTCGCCTTCACGACCCTGTACGTCGTGCTCGCCCTACTCGGCCGCATCTTCAGTAGCGACCCTCCGCCGGCCGAACTCCCCGGCAACTCCAACATCGGTCAGAGCAGTCTCGTCGCAAGCTTCGCTCTCAACTTCACACGTGACTACCTGCAAGCGTCGCAAGCCAACCAGACGAACCTCAGCCGCTACATCTCGGCCGACACCAAACCGTTCATGCCGCCAACCTCTCGACGGTTCACTGACGCAGAGGTCGTCTTCGTCAAGCAGCGAGCACAACTTGCTAACGCGCTCACGATGTGGACCGTCACGATCAGCGGGCGCCTAAGCACCCAACCTTCCGTGTCCACAGGACTGAGCTACTTCCAAGTTCCCGTCACGCTCTTCAACTCCGCACCCCGAGCAATCGACTACCCCAAACAGGTAGAAGCGCCGTCGCTCGGCGTCGATCTTCCGACCGCGTACACCATCGATATCCCGCAGCAGACAGCGCTCGGTCAGGCAGCAACTGGGTTCATCCGCGCCTACCTCACCGGAGCCGAAGACATCAACCGATACGCAGACGCCGACTCAAACATCAAAGCAATCGACCCGAAGCCGTTCGCAAACGTCGCCTTCGCCGAACGCTCAGCAGTCACGGCGGTTGACACACCGACCGACACCGAAGGGGCAGAAGCCCGCGTGCGTGTCGTCGCCTACGGACGTACTTCAACCGGAGACCAGCTGCAGATGCCGTATCAACTGACGGCTCGCTTCGTGTCCGGAAAGTGGTACGTCGTGAGCGTCGACAGCACACCTGCCGTCGCAACGGCAGAACCGCAAGGGCAGAAGTCGACTACCCAAGCGCCCGCATCGACGACAACTGTCCCGCCTGCAAAACGCGGCAACTGACAACCACTGCATCAACAAAGGAGGAACCTAGCCATGGATCTACTCGCAATCACCAACAACGGCAGCGCGCTCGCCGTCGCAATCGCAGGAGCCATCTTCACTGCCGCCGCTGTGATCATGTTCGTCGTCCGAGTAGTCAGCGGAAAACTCTCTCTCGTCGCAACTGCAGGAGCGATCCTCTCCGTCGTCGTTGCGGTCGTCTGCTTTGCGATGCTTCCGGGCATCATCAACGCATCGAAGAAGTCCGGAATCCAGATCGCGCCCTCCGGCGGTGGCTACAACCTCATCTCCGCACCTACGGCGAACAACCAGCCGAACCGCAACATCCCCGACAACCTTCGCCTTGAGGCTGCGTGACACATGGCCTCACTTGAAGAGCTCGGCTACATCCACATTCGCATCTTCACCGCCGCACGCATGGTCCAGCCCGTGGTCGGAAAGATCAACGGACGACGCATCCCGCTCGGCCCCTACCATGTGGCACAGATCTTCGTCTTCGTCTTCCCTCTCGTGATCGCGTACATCGTCGCCAAGATCTTCGCGTTGCCGATGCTCATCACCGTCGGCGTAGCGGTCGCCTTCGGCGCGCTACTGGTTGTGGCCCTCGCACCCTTGGTGAGAGTCGAGTCCGTGCCGTTCACTCATCAACTCGATCGCACACTCCGGCTCATCTTCTTTCGCCGGCCGATCATCATCGGTGAGCCTGACGACATCGTCCGATTCGAGAAGCACGTCCGCGACCTGCATCGAGAGCGACGGGCCTCCGAAGATGATGACCGCTCTGACGACGAATAGCTGGCACTCTCCACGCGCGCACCAGTAGCACGCAGAAGATGCCTCCCCTCGACCTCTACCTGATAGCCCAAGACAGAAGGATCGGTTAGCACAGTGGCCCAGATCAAGCTCATGACCAAGCATCGCTACGGCAACATCCAGGCGTGCGTCGACGGGACCATGACAGCAAGCTTCATCGTCCGACCGAAGGACTACGGGCTGCGCGCTCTCGACGACAAACGAGAGGTGCGCGAAGATCACGAAATCCTCGCCCAAGCCGTCCCCAAGGGACACTCCCTCCTTCTGGGCCTGCAAGTCCCACTGCTCGACAGCGACGTCCGAGATCGCATGCTCGACGGCGTCGACCTCAACAAGAGCCGCAGCTACATCGAAGAGGCAGCCGAGTCGTACCGACGCATCCGCAAGTACTCCATCGGCAACCGCCTACACACCATCACCATCCCGCTCGGCAAGGCGGGATCCATCGTCGACCGCAAGCTTGGACGCAAGGCCACCACACAACATCGCGACGAGAACGACCTGGACTACTGGAACGAACAGGCCGACGCCTTCGTTGACAGACTCACCGGCACCTTCGACCTCACCCCCGTACCCGAGGACTTCCTCCCTTACGTCTGGAACCACAACCTCACCCGCGGGATCTCCGCCGTCCCGCTCCCACTGCACCCGGGGAAGGACGGAGCACCGCTCACGCACGATCGAGCACTCCACCACTTCCGCCCTGCTGCCATCGACGAAGGCGGACGAGGTGTAAGCAAGCTGTCCGACTGGCGCAGCTGGTTCTCTCCCTACATCCAGGTGGTCCCGGCCGACGGAACTTCCGAATCCAGCTTCCAGACACTCCTCACCGCAGAGAAGTACCCCTACTTCGGTGCATGGTTCCCCGGAGGAAGCGAATTCCTCAGCACACTCGACGGACTCCACGGAGTGTCCGCCGACTGGGCAATGCGCATCAGCCGCACCCCCCGCGACAAGGCTCTCGACCTCAACAAGAAGGCCCTACGCAAGCTCAACGAGCAAGCAGGAGAGCGCGAGGGCGAGGAAGGATTCGCAGACCAGGACATCTCCAACCGCTACGGACTCCTCGCGCAGTACAACGAGATCCTCTCGCAACGCGACGACTCCGACGAGATCGCCTTCACCACCGCCATCGCCGTCGGCGGCAACTCGCGAACCAACCTTCGCCGCAACGCCGCCGCAGTGCGCAAGCGCATGAAGAAGCTCAACATCAAACTCGAGAGCCCCCGCGGCGGCCAGGCCGAACTGTGGCACATGTTCAACCCCGGCACCCCCGACCTGACGATCTACCGCGACTACGCCCACATCACCACCACCGACATGTGGGGCGGCATCGCCCCCTACACCACCGCCAGGATCCTCGACGACTACGGCCCGATCATCGGCATCAACCTGCTCTCCGGCCTCTACGAGCCGCTCCACATCGACTTCCTTCGAGCCACCCAGAACGATCTGTCCGCGTGCCTTGCCATTGCCGGAGAACTCGGATCCGGCAAGAGCTACCTCCTGAAGACTCTCTGCGCACTCGTCGTCGACCTCAACGGGCAGTTCCTCGCCTTCGACCGATCAACCGTGGGGGAGTGGGAAATCTTCGCCGAGTCGATCGCCGGCAGCGCCCAGGTCGCCGTGCTCGACTTCAGCCGACCCAAATACACCATCGACCCCCTCCGCATGCTCCGCACCGAACGCGGGACCGAAGGCGGAATCGACCCGAAGAAGGCCGCTCAGCTCACACTCGACACCCTGCTCCCGCTTCTGGACATCGCCCCCACGGAAGCCCGCGGCGTCGCACTGGCCAACATGCTCAGCACCGAGTACCGAGAAGCACACCCGTGGATCACCTCGCTACCGAAGCTGCTCACCCACATCCGCGACCGCGCAGACCGCGAAACCCACCTCTCCGAGCTCCACGGCCTGGCCCAATCGATGCTCACCATCGCAGAGGACGCGCCGGCGCTCTTCGCCGAAGACCTCCCCGGCCTGCCTCTCGACGCCGCCGCCACCATCATGCGCACCCACAACCTCGACCTCCCCTCAGCTGAGCAGCTCAGCAACGAAGCGAAGGCACGCCGCCTCCGCGTCCCGCAGCGACTCGGACAGGCCTACTACACCTTCGGTGGCCTCGTCGCCCGCTCAGCGTTCCTGCGACCCAACGGTCGATTCGGTGCCCTCGCCGGCGATGAGGCCCACCACTTCACCGGCACCGACGTCGGCCCCGACACCCTCGAGCACTTCGTCCGCGACGGCCGCAAGCACCAAGCCGCATGCTTCCTGGCCAGCCACGACCCCAAGGCGGACTACCCGGGCGCGCTCCACGAGCTCATCCCCATGCGATTCGCCTTCCGACACCGCGACAAGGTCCTCGCCCGCAACAGCCTCGAGTGGCTCGGCGCCGACCTCGACGCAAACCCGAACCTCGTCAAGCAGATGACCGACAACACCAGCCCGGTCCGCGGAGGCCAGAAGACCCCCGAGCACCGCCGTGGCGAGTGCTTCATCCGCGACGCCGAAGGCCGCATTGGCCGCGGCAAGATCCTCGGCCCCGCCCGCGCCGACCGAGCACTCGCGGTCTCGTCCAGCCTGCAGGACACCGTCAAGCATCACGGAGCAGCATCATGACGACGAACTCCACCATCTCGATCACCGCCGTCATCAGGCGCCGCGCCCGCCGCAACACCGCGTACAACAACCGGGTCATCGGAGCGCCGTCACTGCTGGACTTCATCCTCAACACCTTCGTCCCCACCCGTCTCCGCGCGGCAGTCACTCCGGCGTCCTTCGACCCTGCCGTCCCCTACACCAGCCAGCTCTGCGCACACATCTGGGCCTGGTCCGTCGCCACCCCACTGCGCCGATACACCGTCGCCCCGTTCCTGATCTCCCAGGTCTACGGCCTGTTCTGCGCGATCCTGTTCGCCCCGACAGCACACGCCGCCGGAAGCCCCATCAGCTCCGCACTTGGCGTCACCGACTCCTACGGAGTGCCCGTCGGCGCCTACGCAGCCTCCACGGACTACGGCACCATCTTCGACGGCGGCCCCAAGACCCTCCGCGCCTCCATCTTCCAAATGGAGACCGCCATCTACATCGACGGCGCCTGCCTCGCCATCTTCATCCTGACCTGGGTCGTCGGATTCACCTTCCTCGCCGACCTCGTCGCCCCCTTCGCCGACGCCGCACAGACCACCGCCGGCACCATGATCGTTCCCTTCGCCGCCGCCTGCATCTCCATCGCCGGGCTGGTCGTCGGCTACGAAGCACTCCGCGGCAACTGGACCCGCGTCGGAAAATACATCGGCAGCATCGTCGTCGTCGTGATCGTCGGCGTAGCTCTATTCACCAACTCGCCGATCGCATGGACACTCTCCGACAAGGGCCCGCTCATGGCCGGCCGAGACTTCGGCATCTCCACCGCAACCAACTCTGCACCCAGCGCCGGAACTTCAACCAACTACGTCGAGACGCTCCGAAAAGACCTCGCCACCAACCTCATCCGACGTCCACTCCAAGTGTGGAACTTCGGAGCCGTCGCAGACGCCACCCCGGCCTGCGCCAGCGCCTGGTCGCAAGGCGTCCTCTCCGGAAACACCGACCGCATCAAGGACGGCATCGAGAACTGCGGCGCCTCCAACTCCAGGGCCATGAAGGCCTCCGCCGACAACCCCTCCTGGGGCCAGGTCGCCGGCGGCGGCATCGGCTTCGGGTTCCTCCTCTTGGCAACCTGGCTCTTCTGCGCCTCGTTCGCAGTCACAATCATGGCCACCGCCCTACGCGCCGTCACCGAAGCGTTCAAACTCGTCTTCTCCAGCGCTGCGGCCGTCATCCCCGGCGCGCCCCAGATCCTCTATTTCCGCATCGCCACCAGACTGATCTTCAGCTTCGGCGCCATGGCAGCAGCAACAGCCATCTCCGTCTTCGCCGGCCGCATCGTCATGCAGGTACTGAACAAGAACGTCGAGAGCGGGGTGATCTACGCCGCCATCATCGCCGCCATCAGCATGATCGCCCTCACCATCGCCCTCGCCCGATCGATCTACACACGCATCTTCGGCGCCGCCGACAACATGGCCGACAGCATCGCGCGAAGCACAGAGAACACGTCCGCGATCATCCAACCCGGCGCCACCATCAACACCGGCGGCGCGCTGCCCGCATTCGCCGGCGCCGCCGCAGGCTATGCCACGGCGGCGGTCCACTACGCCCGCGGCAGCGGCGACCGCAAGCTCGCCCGCGAGAACAAGGAGGCCTCGCGAGATGCCCGGCGCTCCCAGGTCGTCGCCAACCACACGCAAGCTGGCGTCAACGCAGCGGCCGCGAACTACCTCGCCGCGATCACACCCCCACAGCAACCCCAGGGCCAGGACGAACAGCAGCAGCCCACGCGGCCCGGAGCGCAGCAAGAGCGCAACAGCCAGGCCCCGCAGGCCGCGCCGCCGCGCCATGGCCAGCCCCAGCCGCAACCGCAACAGAACCAGCCCCAGAGCCCGACCGGGCAGCAGCAGGTCCAGGCGTCGCACGGTGCGCAGCAGCGCCCATCGGCGCAACCGGCAGCACAGGCGATGCCTGCGCAACCGGCTCCGACGACGCCTAACCCCAGCGCTCCGCCGCAGCAGCGCCCCACCGCCCCGCCCGCTTCAGGGGCAGGTGCGCCCGGGCCCGACCGCACCGCTCCCCGGGGACAGGCCGGCGCGCCAACGCAGCAGAGCGCGACTCCCACGGTCGGCGCACCCGCACCCACCCCAGACGCGAGCTCGTCCGCCGCGCGGCCGCCCACGCCTGCCTCCACGAGCGACTCTCCGAGCCCGAGCCCGTCGCCGATCTCGCCTCTTACCCAGGCGTCACCCGCCGATCAGCCCACTACCAGGCAGGCCCCCGCGCAGCCCGCGGCCGGAGAACAACAGCACCCAGGTGCTGCGAACTACCCGCCCGCATCAACGCCGCAGCAGCGCCGCCTGCCGCCGCCACCATCACCGTTCACCACCGGCGGGGCACCAGCACCTGAAGGAGACGATCAGTCCTGATGGCCACCTCCAAGGGAACCCCATCCGCCACCGGCAAGGCGGCAAAAGTCCTGGTCAAAAAGGCTGGGAAGATGGTGGTCAAGAAGGCGGGCACGGCCGTCGTCTCGGCCGTCGGATGGCCGGCGATCCTGATCGCCGCGGCCGTGATGCTCCTCATCGGCGTCGTGCTCGTCGTGTTCGTCGTCGTGGTGATCATCGCCGGCAGCAGCACCAGCGCTGACACGGCGATGTTCGCCTACCAGTGCCAGTCCCGGCTCGGTGCCAGCGTCGGGTACGCCCCCAGCGTCCTGGCCATCCCGAACTCGGCGGACCCCTCCGGCGGGATCCGCATCCCGGTGCAGCCCGCCACCACCACCGCAGCGGCAACCACCTCGTCACCCGCCCCCACCACGGCGGCAACCACCACCGCGTCATCGATGCCCAGCACCAACCCGTACGCCTCCCTGTCAGTGGACCCCTCCGCCGCACCAGAAGCACGCGCATGCGCAGCAGCACTGCGATCGGGAGCACTCGTCGCACCACGGCGCACCGACACCACCGCAAGTGGCTCCGCCATCGCGCGCGCCGCCGCTGCCCTCGCCGACGGCAGCGTCATCGCCGCCCCCAATGCCGGATCCGCCGCGGGGCCGGCCAACAACCGCATCTCGGCTGCGAACCTCGTCCGCTACAGCCTCACCGCAGCCCGCACGGGAACCTCCCGCACCGCCACCTCGCACTCCGCGGCCCCACGGACCACGACGACCGCGCCGGCGCGACCGACCACCTCGGCAGCGTCACCGGCCGACCGCGAGCTCCCCACGTCCCTCGCCGACCTCATCGCCCTCGGTGATCGTGTCGATCCCACCGCAATCAGCCCAGGCGACCTGGTGTACTACAACTTCACAGCCACAGGCGGCCCCACCGGAGTGGTTATCGCGCTCAACGCCACCACCGGAATCTCCGCCGATGTCCCGGATCGTCCCGTGCAGGTCGTGAGTATGCCTACGGGAAATGTGATAGCTAAACGCGTTATCACCCCATAACGAATTACCATCAGTGAAAACAATCTGCGACGAACCGAGGGAGTCAGCGTGATCGATCCCAGTACCCCCTTCCTTCAGGTGGCTGACGACGACGGCGACGAGCAAGAACGCCCCACCTCGGCCGGCACAGGAACTTCACCGACCGCACCGCGCCGGCCACCCCGAATCCCCACAGTCCCTGCAGGCGGAGGCCAGCCGGCCAACACCGGCAACCAGGCGACCCCCACCACCTCCAAGCCCGGTGAAGCAACACCCCCGGCTGCGACAGCGCCAGCAGCATCGTCAGCACCAACGGCAGCTCCTGCCCAGGTCGAACGACCCGCCCCGCCCGCCCAGGGCGCTGCACCGACCTCTGCCACGCCGGCGCCCGCAGGCGCGACCGGGACCACCCGCCCCGAACCTCCTGCATCGACCGCGCCGCAGACCCCGCCAGCTGCCACCGGCACCAACGCCGACAGCGACGGCAAACCCGACACCGGCATGGTCACTCCGCTGCTTTCCGCAGCCACCGCAGTGCCCAGCATGTTCGCCTCCATGGCCAGCGGCCTCATGACTCCCTTCATGGCCATGCTGCAATCGCTCGGCGAGGGCCAGCCGGCCTCAACCCCCTCCTCGGGCCTCCCACCTCAAGTCCTGTCCGCTCTCAACAGCATCAACGCCTCCGACGCCGGCACCTCAGCCCCGATCACCGCCTACGACGGCGACGTCAGCGGAAAACGCTCCGAGGCCAAGGCCATGGACGAGCTCGAGCGCGACCTCTCCGGTCTCATCCAGCAGTCCGGAACCAACACCACCGACAGCCGCGAGAAGATCAAGAAGATCATCAGTAGCGTCCAGAGTCAGATCCAATCGCTCGGTCCCGTCGCGAACACCGCCGCTGGACAGGCCCAAATCGTGCAGGTCATCACCCAAGGCCTCACCCAGGCCGGCACTGTCATGTCCCAGGCCGCCCTGAATGACAGCTCGACCGCCAGCAAGATCCGTACCATGGCCGCCCGCTACACCGGCAACGCCAACCAGGGCAACAAGCTCACCAGCTCCTCCGAATCGATCAGCACCGGAGCAGCGCCGGATTCCAAGCTGTCCTCCCTGACTTCCTCCTCGAGCAAGGAAGAAGTCGCCGCCGCGATCATCGCCGAGGCCCGCCGCCGCGGCTACACCCCGGCCCAGACGATCGCGATCCTCTCCACCGCCATGCAGGAGTCCAACCTGCAAATGCAGCACGGCGGGGGAGGGGCCTGGCATGGCTACTTCCAGCAGGACACCAGCTATCCGAACCGCGACAACCCCGCCGGCAACATCAATGGATTCTTCGACCGGCTCGACCAGAAGGTCCGCTCGTCAGGGGCCTCGTCCGACATCTGGAAGAACATCTTCTGGCTCCAGCAGCGCCCCGGCATTTCCACCGCAGACGTCGCCTACTCCGGCGGCCGTACCGCCTACCTCACCGAGATCCAGAGCCAGCACAGCCGCGCAGTCGCCATGTACAACTCGCTCGTAGGAGTGCGCGCATGACCGCCTTCAAATCCACGCGATCCAGCCAGGAAGCGGACCCCGTCCTCGTCGGAACCGGCCTGGCACTTGCTGCACCCCTGGGGATCTGGTTCCTCACCGGCCCCATGCTCGACGACTGGGGTCTGCGCAACGGGTTCTTCACCACGAACGCAGTCCTCGGGCTACCCGGAGCGCAACCGGCAGGCACCGGACCGACTCTCACGGCATGGTCACTGCTACTAGCGCTGCTGATCGCGATCGGCGCCGGCGCCTACATCGCGCTCGCCATGACCGGAGTACTCACCCGAGGCACGCCCGACTCCGATCGCCGCCGGCCAACACCGCCCGGCTACCCGGTCCTCGTCGCCGGCGCATCGACCATCTACCTCACGATCGGCTTCCTGCTGACCTTCCTGATCCCGCAGCCGATCCCTCTCGTCATCGCCGCCGCACTGGCCGCGATCGCGTGGATGTACACCCAAGAACCCCTGCTGTCCTACCTGCGGCGGCAGGACCAGATCAACGAGCTCGAGTGGCGACTGCTCCATGAGCTCGGATTCATCGAGCTGCCCTCCAAGTCCGTCGTCACAGTGACGAAATGGACCACGGACAAACTCGCCGAACCCATCGACGAATTCGCCGACCCGGAAAACCTCGAAACCTCGACCGAACCCGACGTCGCCGAACGCCCAGCCGAATTCACTCTCCGCTACACCGGCCGCAAGTCCGCCCTCGCCGCCGACTTCCGAGCCAAACTCAACCGGATCACCCGCAGCCGCTTCGCCCTCACCTGGGACGAGAAGGCCCAGACCGTCCACTGCGCCGTCCTCCCGCCCGAGCCGGCCAACATCACCCGTCTGCGCGACATCATCGCCGGGCCCCGACTGCTCCGAGCCGGCGCCTCCGTCAAGGACATCGTCCTCGACCCCGGCGGAGAGCTCCTCTCCTTCGCTGTCCGGCACCGCATCTCGCAGGAGCTCGCCGGAAACGAGGGCGCGACCCAGCTCATCGAGCGCCGCATCAGCGACCTGCTGCCCGGCCGCTGGCGCGCACGCCGGCCCGGAGGCTGGGACCACACACGCGACCTCGCCCGCTTCGAACGCCGCCCTGATCTGTCGACCCTCGTCGACCCCGACGTCAGCTCCTTGCCGCACAACACCACCCTTGCGCAGGTGTGCGCCCGGTACGACGAAATCTGCGAAATCCCTTACGCCATCAATGAAGACAAGGAGGTGATCACCTGGAAGCCGAAGATCCACCCGCATACTCTGCTCACCGGCCCCACCGGCACGGGCAAGACCGCAGCGATCCACACCATCGTCGCAGCGCTCGCCTACTTCGGATTCAAGATCATCATCGTGGACTTCAAGGGAATGGAATACAATAGCTTCCGCGACTGGCCCAACGTCACCATCGTCGTCGCAGAGGTCTACGAAGCCGTCGCAGTCATCCACAAGGTCTACAAGGAAATGCGAGAACGCTACCGCAACAGCCGCGGCCGCGCCGGAAAGGCGTACATCGCAGACAAGGAGCCCTGGGCCCTGGTCATTGACGAGTACACGGAGTTCCAGGACCGCCTCGACGGCTTCTACAAGGCCCACAAGCCCGCCAAGAACGCCCCCCGCACCTGCCCGACCCTAGAGGAAGTCTCCTCGATCCTCCGTCTCGGGCGAACTGCCCGCATCCACTGCATCGTCGGCCTGCAGCGGCCCGACGTGACCTTCCTCAAGGGTGAAGCCAGAGATAACCTCACCCACCGGATCAGCCTCGGAAAGCTCAGTCCCGAAGCCGCCCAAATGATCTGGAACGAACAGTGGGTCGGCCGCACCATCCCCCTCGGGATCCGCGGCCGAGGCAACGCCTGCGACAAGACCGGACGCCCCGTCGAAGTCCAAGTCTTCTACACACCCGACCCGGACACGACCGACCCGGACCAGCAGAAGATCCTCAACGGCCTACGCCCCCCGCTCGTCCTGCACCCCCGGGCAGTACTCCTGCCGCCCGAATTCGACCCGGACACCACCTTCCCTCCGGACAAGCCCAACCCCAGCCGACCGGTGGAAGGCGAGTTCGCCTACTACCAGGACCTTCCGCTGCTCCCGGCTGATGAATACCAGCAGTTCGACGAGCTCTCCCCGCTGTACGTACCGCAGGAATGGGTCGAGGACAGCAACGACGACAGCCATGACGGACTGTTCGCCAACCCCGGCAACTACACCATCCCGGCGCCGGCGACCCCCGCCACCCCCGAGGAGCTCGTGGAGGCCCAGCTCGAGGAAGCGACCATCCAGACCGTCACCGTCACCGACCTCACGATCGGCGACTACTTCTGCGTCGACCCCGCCAGCGACACCTGGGGCACCGTCGCCACCCAGCCCGTCGACATCGACGACGACGGCCGCGTCGCCTTCTACTGGCGCCACGACATCAGCGGAGCCGAGACGGAAATCATCACCCCTCCCACCACCACATTCACCACGAAAACCATCCCCGACTCCGCACTGATCGCCACATAACAGCGAACCGAGAAACGGCCAAAAACCGGGATACCATCAAGATCTGCAACCGGTGAACGACAAGGAGAATCAGCAGAACATGGCTAAGAACGAGGCACACACCGAAGCGGCAGCAAAGCGGGACGCCGTCCGCAACAGGATGACCGGCCCCATGGACGAGCTGCTCGCCGCCCTCGCCAAGAAGGAAGAGCACGAGCTGCTCGGCGCACAGATCGCGGCAGAACTCGACGCCGCAGTCAAGAAGGCGCAAGACGTCGGCTGGCCGGTCAACACCCTCGTCGAACTCGGCGCCCCCCGCCCGCCCCGCAAGCCCCGCAAGCCCAAGACCGAACCCACCACCGACGCCAACGACCACACCGGTGACGCCGCTAGCGGCGACTACCAGCACGACCACTAGCGGGGGAGAAGCGGCCAACCGATGGGCGACGAGGTGACCACAGTCCTTGACCGGTTCCGAGCGGCGCTCGGAACCGGCGCCCCCGTGTCGGCACCCACCCCATCGGGCACCCCAGCCGCCGTCGCAGCAGCGCTGCGCACCACCGTCGGCGGATCCGGAGCCATCCCCCAAGCGGTCAACGAATCCCGCACCACCCAAGCCGGAATCAGCCAACGCCTCATCCCGGTCGACCCCTCACTGGCTCGCGTCGTCAGCGCCAGCCAAACCGACACCCAGGCCGCCCGCACTGCCGTCGACGATACCCGCACCACCTATCAGTCACGCGTGCAACAGCTCCAGCCCGTCGCCAACACCGTCGGCGGACAAGTCGGCATCCTCAACGCCAAAGTCACTGCACTGCAAGACGGCTCAGACAAGGTCACAGGCGCCACCGACAAGGACCGCCTCCGCAAAGCACTCGTCGAGGCCCTGACCCGAAAGATCATCGCCGAACAGACAGCAGCGAAGAACGTCTCCGGATCCTCCCCGGCACAAGCTCAGCCCTCCAGCGGCCAGACCCCGCAGATGCCGAGCATCGGCACCGGCGGAGGCGCAACCCCCACCCAGAGCGCCAGCTACAACCCCAAGCAGATCGCGGCCATGATCGCCATCCTCGCCAGCGCGAAGAAGGGCGGCGGCAACAAGACCACCACCACCGCCGGCGGCGGATCAGGAACCAACACCAGCGGGGCGAACTCCAGCGGGATCACCATTCCCGGAGGATCCGACAAGGTCAGCAAGGTCATCGCCAGCGCCCTCCAGCAACGAGGAAAGCCCTACGGCTGGGGAGCTACCGGCCCTAACGCCTGGGACTGCTCCAGCCTTGTCCAAAACGCCTACAAGCAGGCCGGCGTGGACCTGCCCCGCGTCACCTACGACCAGATCAACGTCGGCCGCGCGGTATCCACACCGCAGCCCGGCGACCTGGTGTTCAACAACTTCTCCGCCCCGGGCCGCCCCGAGCACGTCCAGATGTACATCGGCGACGGCAAGGTCGTCGAAGCGCCCAAGCCCGGCGACGTCGTCAAGATCAGCAACTACGTCGCCTCCGGATCTCAAATCCGAAGGGTCTTCCAATGACCCGCCGCCTGCAACACCCGACCACCACCGCCGCCAGTAGCAGTAGCCCTGAATGCGAGGGAGCGAAATGACCGACCCGGACCGCACATTCAACAACGGACAAGTCGTCTTCTCCAACGGCTACGGCGGCCGCACGGGCAACGCCTGGTGGATGGGAGACATCCGAGTCGGCGGCGATGACGGCCAGTGGAACAAGATCCTCGACGAGGCACGAAGGACCTACGGGGACTCCGGAATGCACTGGGCCTCAGGCAAAGACCTCGGGATCGCCCAAACCGGCGACCGCGCCTACGACCGCTACCTGGTCTACGGCGACGGCACCCGCGTACCCGAATCCGGTGAAATCACCTGGCAGGCCCCCAATGGCAAGCGGTACACCGCCCAGCCGGACGGCACCTACCAGGTCTACGGTGACGGCGAGAAGATCCGGCCCGCCAGCTACTCAGTCACCCAGCCGGACAACAAGCTCCTCGCCTTCGACAAAGACGGCAACCCCCTCTATGCCCACCCCGAGATGTCCAAGATCACCCAGATCAAGGACGATCCCGGGTGGACCTACGACAAGGCCACCGGCCGCTACGTCCCGACGGAGAACAACCCCGACGCGATACCACCGGGCCAAGGCACCGAAACATCCGACGAAGACGGCGGAAAGCCCAGCGACGACGAGAACGGCAAGCCCTCCGACGACAGCGACGAGACCGGAGGCGCAGGAGAGTCCGGCGGCGGCCGGGTTCCCGAAGGCGTCGAGCTCCTCGAGGTCAGGCCCAAGTACCCCGACTGGGCAGAAAAGGCCGACCCGACCGTCGGCTACGCCCTGACCTCTGCACTCCTCGCACTTCGCCGAACTCTCGGTGAGGGTGAACCCGCGCAGAGCAACGCCGCACCAGTGCCGTACAACATCAGCTCCGACGCAGCCGGCGTCAAGCACTACGGAACGCTGAAGACGAAATTCGAAACGGTCCAACGCGAGCTGGACTTGAGCCAGAAGGCCTTCGCCGAAGCCGTCGCCAAGTCCAGCGCAGCGAACCAGGCAGCCCGCAACGCCCTCGCGAACGCCATCACCAAGTTCAACGAGACCGTCGCGACCGTCGAGGAGCCCAACTTCGGCAAGATCCTCGACGCCGAGATCGCCGCACTCACCGAAGCCCGCGAAGCCGTGGCCCGCGCCACCGCCGAGACTCAGGACCCCGGCAGCCCCGGCACCGGCATCGGCGCGGTGGGCGCCGGCGCAAATCCCGGCACCCCACAGGCCACCGACCCGGCCGGCACCAACGCCTCCAACCCCGGTAGTCCCGCCAGCCCGGACACCACCGCACCCTCCACCCCGTCACCCGGCGCCCCCACCGACACCGGCAGCGGCAGCGGCATCGACCCGCAGCTGGCAAGCCTGCTCCAGCAGATCGCGGCCACCCCCTCCGGCACCACCCCGCAGCAGCAGACACCTCAGCAGCAGCAGAACCCCTTCCAGCAACTCGGTTCCGGCACAAATCCGTTCGGATCGGGGATACCCGGCCTCACCGGCGGCTCCGGCACCTCCGACCTTGGACAAGCGATCAAAGCCGCACTCGGCGACACCGGAAGCGGAAAAGGCGGCAAGTCGCTGCAGGAGCAGCTCGAGGAGGCCAGCAAGCCATCCACCCAGCAGCAAGGTGCAGTGCCCACCACGCCGCAAACACCCGCCGCGCCGGTCACCCCGAGCACGCCCGCGCAGACCCAGGACACACCCGCACCGGCCCAGCAGCAGCAAGCCGCTACCCCCGCCGCAACGCCGGCAACACCGAACCAGACCCCGACGCCGCCCGCATCGAACCACCCGGTGGTGAACCTCGGCGACGGCAAGACCACCCCAGCCCCGTCCGAACTGGCAGCCGACGTGGCCGAGAAGGCACTCAAGGACGAGTCCGGCGTTCAGGACCCCGCAGCGAAGTTCTACGACGAGGCCGGCAAGCCCCTGCCCAGCACCGGACTGCCCGGCGCCAAGGTGGATCCCCAGGACGCGCAACCGGGATCGTTCATGAAATGGGAAGACGGCCAGTCCAGGGTCGTCGTCGCCCCCGGGGAAGTGGCCGACGGAAAAGGCGGCCGCATGAGCTTCGCCGACGCCATCGCGCAGAAGCCCGACGGCTATCTCGGGATCTTCGACCCCAGCGCGAAGGACGCGACCCTACAGTCCGACGGCGCCGGCGACACGACGCCCAGCACCGACGCCAGCGACACCAACCCTGCCCCGGACAAGCCGGACACGAACGCATCACCGACCCCCGACCAGGCCAAACCCGACACCAGCGACAACAAGCCGAACCCCCCCCACCCCCCCCCCCCGGGGCCCACACGGGGGAAACCCCCCGCGGGGGCAGCGGCCCCCCCCCCCCCCCCGCGCCCCCCCCCACCCCCCCCCGG
>JBEBXD010000075.1:0-24400 GCA_040391845.1 Tsukamurella paurometabola
GGTCCGCCCCCCCCCCGGGGGGGGGCCGCACCTCTCCCGCCTCAGGCCACGGTGAACCGTCCGTCGCAGCGTCCGTTCGGCGTGATCGGGATCCCGATGGGGCCGGGTGTCTTGGTCCTGGAATCGGCGCGACCGGCGATCCGCACCGGCCCGCTTCCGGTGCGGGCGTTGAGCTCGACGACGTTGTTGGCCGAACCGTCGAGATGCCCGCGGGCACCGGTCCGGAGATTCTCCCAGTCGACGGACACGGTCGTCGGCATCACGACGCCGACGTACAGTGGGCCGAGGTCCTGCCATACCTTGATCGCGACGGTCCCCGGCGGCAGCGTCCGGTTCCCCGCTGACACTTCGATGTTCGGCGCTCTGCAGATGACCTTGTCGTGGGCGTCGCCCGGCGTCGGTGGTGTCGCCGACGCCGGTGCGCCGACCGCGGTGAGCGTCGCCGCAACGCCACAGATGACACCGCTGATTCGGAGGGAGGTGGGATTCACTGTCGTCCTTTCTCTCGTGGTCGGATCGAAACGGTCGGAGGTCGGGGTCCTTCAGCTCGGGGTCGCGGGACGCGTGGAGGTCGCGTACCAGGCGCGCATCGCGGGATGCAGGGTGGCGACGTAGATCCCGAGCTCACAGACCGCGAGCGCGATGTGCGCGAGGCGCAACCAGCCCGGCCCCGGGGCGACTGCGGCCGAGATCAGGAGCAGGATCGCGGCGGCGAGGGCGATGCGACGGCACCGCCGGTAGGCGGTCGTGCTGCCCCGCGCCAGCCGTCGCAGAGTCAGCGGCCAGCTCACCGCGAGAAGGATTCCGAACGTGACGCGCCCCCACAGCTGCGCGAGCAGTGCTGCGTGGGGGGCGCCGGGGTCAGCGGCGTGGGCCAGGGCCAGGAGATCGTCGTGCTGGAGAACCGACACGGCGGCGACGATCACCACGATCACGACAGTGGCGATCACCGGCGGGATCAGCAAGCGCCACGCCGCCGGCGGCGCCGACCCGCCTGCGCTGGAAGCGCCCGGGTCGCCCCGTGATCCGGTGCGCGCGGTGATGCGCCGGGCGGCCAGCGTGACGAGGACTGCCGCCGCCACCGCGCACAGGATGTTGCCGGCGAGGTCGACTGCGCGGTGACCACCGCCGACCGGTTCGTGGGGGAAGGCGATCCAGGCGTACGTTGCCATCGCACCCGCCGTGACGGCGAGCCTGTGCGCATCACCCCATCCGCGGCACCGGGACCAGTACCCCAGGGCGAGAGCCAACACCCCCACGGCGAGGGCCCAGGCCGCCACGCTGATCCACTGGGACCATTCGGTCGGCCAGAACATCACGAGCACCAGCATCGAGCTGGTCAGGAGCAGCGTCGCGACCCCGACGAGCCACGGCGGGGGCGCGGCCCGTTCCACCCGCGTACGCCCGACCGGCACGAGGAAGGCGACTCCGGTCAGAAGGACGATCACCACGATCGACAGCGCGTGCTGCGACGGTGTGGCACGGAACGGGTCTTCCATGCGGGTCCCGACGTAACCGATCGCGACGCCGGAGCCGAAGAGCACTGCCGCGACCGCGTAGCCCGGGCGCGCGAGCCACGGGGTCGTCCGCCGATCGGCGAAGAGCGCCTCGACCAGAGCGATCGGGACGCAGATGCTCCAGATCACGTGGAGCGACAGCACCGCCTGCACGATGGACACGTTCGTCCCCGGCACGGGGAGGTATGCGTCCCCCGCCAGCGCATCGTGCGCACCGCTGTAGCCGGGATTCCACAGCAACTGGTCGACGGGCCCCTCCTCGATGAGCGCGTACGCCGCGGCGAGCAGGATCATCGACGGCCAGCCGCGGTGGGCGCGGCGCACGGTCTCGCGGATCAGCAGCGCTCCACCCCCGTACAGCGGGGTGAACAGCACGAGGATCGGCACCTTGTCGAGGGTCAGGTTTCCGAGGAAGAACTCCCCGACGATCGGGGCGAGCAGGACGAGGACCACCGCGGGTGCCGCCGCATGCGAACGTCGCGTCCGCGCCCCGGCGTCCGCGAGGGACACGTCATCGGGGTCCGCGCGCATCATCGCGCCTCCCGGTGATCGTCGTGTCTCCGGTCCTCGTGCCCGGCCGCCCGGGGCGTGCACCGTTCGGCAGCAGTCGATCGACGACCAGCAGGCCCACGACGATCTGCAGCAGGCAATCGAGGTAGTGGCAGTAGAACGCACCCACGTACCCCGGCCCGCCCCACGCATTGGCGGTGAAGGCGGGATCGAGACCGCCGAGGACCTGCTGGCCCATCCGCCATACGAGATACAGGCACAGCACGAGCAGCACCGTCACGGGCACCGAACGCAACGGAGACCGGTACGCCGCACCGACCCGGCGCGCGAAACCGGCGGACAGGGGCATCGGGGGCCTCGCCGCCGGGTATCGGACCGCCGCCACGATCCAGGCGAGCGCCACGCCGGTCAGCGCGATGTGCACCCCCCACGCGTCGGTGCCGGGGCGGTGCTCGACAGTGCTCCGCTGCGCCGCGACGAGCTCCAGACCACCGGCGACGACGCCGAGGCCGAAGGCGGCCAGCGTCGTCGCGGTGAGCCACGGGGACAGCCGGCATCGTTCCACCATGGTTCCAGGATTCACCGTCGCGCTTCCCGGACGCGTCCTCCCGCGGGTCCGAGTCACCGTCGCCCGAGGTGGAGGTGTGCGACAGTCGGGTAGTCCGGAAGGAGGACCCGCGGATCGTTCGCGGGTCGGGTTCTCCGATCGCGACCCGGTCCTATGGTGGTTGAAGTGGGTACTCGTCGAGCATTGCTGGTCGACAGCACGGTGGCGGTGATCTGTTTCGCCTGGGTGACCGGCCCGGAGATCGCGCGCGCTCCCACGGTCTCGTCGGCATGGGCGGCGGGCCTCGTCGGCGCCGCCGCGATCGCACCCACGGTACTGTGCAGGCGATTCCCCGTTCTCGCGCTCGGCTGCGTCTCGGCCGTCCTCGTCGTCGCCGCGCTCGCGGACCTCCGGTTCACCTGGCTGGTGAGCAACGCGGGCCCGGCTTTCGGCATCGCGGTGGGGTGGGCCGCCTACAGGCTGCCCTGGCGGACGTCGCTCATCGTGTGCGCAGCGGCCGCGATCGGCGTCTCCGCAGTCGGCTTCGCGGTGTGGACCACCTACAGCGAGCACGACCAGGACGCCGTCCAGCTCATCATCGCGATCCCCGCGTGGCTCCTGGGCACGCTCCTCGGTCGCGAAGGCACCCATCGCGTCCGGCACCTCACCGAACAACGCGAGATCGAAGCCCAGAAGGAGGCCCGGATCAGGGCTGAAGAGCGCCTGCGCGTATCGCGGGAGATCCATGACGTCGTGTCCCACAGCCTCAGCGTGATCGCTCTCCGCAGCGGCGTCGCACGGCTGGTGATCGACCGCGACCCGGACGAAGCGCGCGCGGCGCTCCGAGCCATCGAGGAGTCGAGCCGCGGGGCGCTCGACGACGTCCGGCGCGTACTGGGCACCCTTCGCGACACCTCGGCCCCGATCTGCCCCCGGTTGTCGGACCTGGAAGCCCTGGTCACCACGCAGTGGCCGGGCGGGGTGCAGGTCGCGCTGGTGGACCGCACCGACCACGCCGCGCTCGATCCGCAGGTGCAGACCACCGCCTACCGGATCGTTCAGGAGGCTCTCACCAATGCTGTGCGGCACGCTCGGGCGACCCGAGTCCTCATCGAGATCGCCGTGGCGGGGACGGAACTGACCGTCCGGGTCACCGACGACGGTGACGGCGCCACCGCCGCGGCGACGCCGGGGCTCGGCCTCACCGGCATGCGGGAACGGGTCGCGACGCACGGCGGGGCCCTGACGCTGGGCAACGTCGACGGCGGTTACCGGGTGGAGGCGGTGTTACCACTGTGACCGAACCGGTCCGCGTGCTGATCGCCGACGACGAGGCCCTCGTTCGTGCCGGTCTGAGGGCACTCATCCAGGCCTCGCCGGGAGTGGAGACGGTCGGCGAGGCGGCTACCGGGGACGAAGCCCTCCGCGTCGCCGAGCAGACCGATCCGGACGTCGTGCTCATGGACGTGCGGATGCCGGTCATGAACGGAACGGAGGCGACGGCGCACCTCGCCGCGCGAGGGCTCCGGGCCAAGGTGCTGATCGTGACCACCTTCGACGACGACGAGGTCGTCTTCGCGGCGTTGCGGGCGGGTGCGAGCGGGTTCGTCCTCAAGGACACCACACCGGAGCGGTTGATCGACGCCATCCGGACCGTCGCCGACGGGGAGTCCCTCCTGAGCCCGTCGGTGACCCGCCGTCTCATCAGTGAGTTCGTCACCCGCCGCCCCGAGGTGAGCTTGGCGCGCGACCGCCTGGACGAGCTGACCCAGCGTGAGTGCGACGTCCTGCGCGCGATCGCCGCGGGATTGAACAACGACGAGATCGCGTCCGCACTGTTCATCAGCATCACGACGGTGAAGACGCACATCTCACGACTTCTCTCCAAGCTCGGCGTGCGGAGCCGGACCCAGTTGGCGATCACCGCCTATGAGACCGGACTGGTCGTCCCCGGCTCACGATGACGACGGCAGCACCCGGGAGGCGCCGAGCCCCGCGGCGAGCGCGAGCCCCCACAGGAGGAACAGCGGGTCCCACAGCAGCGCGTGGCCGAGAGTGGCGGTGCGGTCGTAGGTTTCCGGTGCTCGGCCGAGGATCCCCGCGGCCAGCAGCGCGGACGACACCGTGTTGACGGCACCCCAGATGACGAGCACTCCGGCGCCGGCCCACATCGCACCGCGCAGCGCACGGGGGATCGGGCGGCGCCGCAGGAAGAGCACGAGGGGTGCGAGGGCGGCGGCTCCCTTGGCGATCCCGACCACGCAGAGCAGCCACCGCCGGCCGGCGAACGCGTCCGCGACATCGCCCACCGTGTCGAGCAGCACGTCGCCGCCCAGACCCCAGTACACGCTGAACAGGGCGTGGATCATGCCGGCCGCCGCTGCCGCGACGAAGCCTCCGCGGGCAAGGTTCACTCGCGATCGGTCCATCGACCGGCATCTCCTCCATCGTGGTCACAACGCTGGCGCCGCCCCCTCCGGACCCGGATCGGGGGCACCGGCCCCAGTGTGCCGCAATCGACTCCGGGGCGCAGTACGGCTCACCGAGCGGGAGCCCCGGGGCGAAGAGGCTCAGTCCGTGAAGCGGGCGGGGCGCTTGTTCAGCATCGCGTCGACGCCCTCGCGGTGGTCGTCGGTCTTGAGGAGGATGACCTGCGACTCGGTCTCGCGGCGCAGCGCGTCGTCGAGGCCGGCGAGGGTGGACGCGTTCACGGCGCGCTTGGTGGCGGCGATCGCCTCCCGCGGGCCCGACGCGAGCTTCGCCGCAGCGGCGGCGACGGCACCGTCGAGCTCGTCCGCCGCGTGGACGGCGGTGACCATGCCCGCGGCCAGCGCCTCCGGGCCGTAGATCCGGTTGCCCAGCAACGCCATCCCCATCGCGCGGGTGCGGCCGATGGCGGCGGGGACAAGGGCGGTGGTCCCCGCGTCGGGAAGCAGACCGATACCGACGAAGGGCAGCAGGAAGTACGCGGTATCGGCCACGAAGCACAGGTCGGCGGAGAGCGCGAGGCCCACGGCCATACCCGCGCAGGGGCCGTTCACCTTGGCCACCACCGGGATCGACGCCGCGACGATCGCACGGATGTAGGCGTTGACCGCCTCGAGCGCCTCCTGCGGCTCGGCGGCCTCCCCGGCCAGGTCGGCGCCCGTCGAGAACGCGCGGCCCTCCCCCGTGATCACCACGACGCGGATCGCCGGGTCCGCGTCGGCCTCCTCGATGATGCGGGCCAGCTCCCACGCCGCCCGGATGCCGAAGGCGTTCATGCGCTGCGGGCGGTCGATGGTCACCGTCAGGACGCCACCCTCGACGGAGCGCCGGAAGTCCCCGCTCATGCCACCGGCTCCGCGATCCCGGCCAGCGGAGCGAGGCGCCGCTGGATGATCGCGCCGCCCTCCGCGATCATGCGCTCGATGAGCGCAGCGCAGGTGGGCACGTCGCGGATGATGCCCTGGCATAGGCCCACGCTCCAGATCCCGGCCTCGACGTCGCCGTCCTCGAAGACCTTCCGGCCCCGGGCACCGGCGACCAGGTGCCGGATGTCCTCGAACTCGCAGCCTGCGGCCTCGGTCTCGACGACCTCGACGGACACCGAGTTCTTCGCGACGCGGGCGGTGTTGCCCAACGTGCGGAAGATCAGCTTCGTGTCCAGCTCCGAGTTCGCGACGATCCGGGCCTTCACCTCGGGCGCGATCGGCGACTCCACGGTGCACAGGAACCGGCTGCCCATGTTGATGCCGTCGGCGCCGAGCGCGATCGCGGCGACGAGCCCGCGCGCATCGGCGATGCCGCCCGAGGCGAGGATCGGGATCTCCAGCGCGTCCGCCGCGGCCGGGATCAGGATCAGCCCGGGGATGTCGTCCTCGCCCGGGTGCCCCGCGCACTCGAAGCCGTCGATCGACACCGCATCGACGCCGATCGCCTGTGCCTTGAGCGCGTGCCGGACGCTGGTGCACTTGTGGATCACCTTGACGCCGTTGTCCTTCAGGTACGGCAGGAACTTCGCCGGGTTCGAGCCGGCCGTCTCGATGATCTTCACACCGGACTCCACGGCCGCCCGCAGATACTCCTCGTAGGGCGGCGGATCGATCGTCGGCAGCACCGTGAGGTTCACGCCGAACGGGCTCGCGGTCAGCTCCCGCGTGCGCGCGATCTCCTCGCGCAGGGCCTGCGGTGTGGGCTGGGTGAGCGCCGTGAGGATGCCGAGGCCGCCCGCCTCGGACACCGCCGACGCGAGGCCGGCGCGGCCGACCCACATCATGCCGCCCTGGACGATCGGGTACCGGACGCCGAACTGCTCGGTGAAGCGCGTTGAGAACATACCGCGAAAGCTAGCACAGATGAGAGAACAGTCTCTAACATATGATGCAGATTGCCCGTTCCGATCCCGGAGGACCGCCATGACCGCACCGTCGACCAGCACGCACGGTGACCTGATCTCCACCGACCCGCGCACCGGCTCCGAGGTGGCCCGCTTCCCCATCGCCGATGCGGCCGCCGTCGCCCGGGCCGTCGACGCCGCCCGCCCGGCCGCGCAGTGGTGGGGCGATCTCGACCCCAAGGCGCGGCGGGCCTGGCTGCTGCGCTTCCGCGGCGAACTCGCCGGCCGCGCCGAGGAGCTGGCCGCCGTGGTCTCCGCGGAGACCGGCAAGCCCGCGGACGACGCCCTGCTCGAGGTGATGCTGGCGGTGGTCCACGTCGACTGGGCCGCCAAGCACGCGGGGAAGGTGCTCGGCCGGCGGAAGGTCTCCTCGGGCGTGCTCGGCTCCAACCTGGCCGCCACCGTCGAGTACCGCCCGTTCGGGGTGGTCGGCGTGATCGGCCCCTGGAACTACCCCGTGTACACGCCGATGGGCTCGGTCACCTACGCGCTGGCCGCGGGCAACGCCGTGGTGTTCAAGCCCAGCGAGCTGACGCCCGCCGTGGGCCAGTTCATCGCCGACGCCTGGAACGCCGCCTGCCCCGGGCAGCCCGTGCTGCAGGTGATCCACGGCGCCGGGGAGACGGGGGCCGCGCTGTGCCGCTCCGGCGTCGACAAGCTGGCCTTCACCGGCTCGGCCCGCACCGCCCGCGCGGTGATGTCCACCTGCGCCGAGACGCTCACCCCGGTCACCATCGAGGGCGGCGGCAAGGACGCGTTCATCGTGGACCGCGACGCGGACATCGATGCGGCCGTGCAGGCGGCGGCCTTCGGCGCCTTCGGCAACGCGGGCCAGACCTGCGCCGGTGTGGAACGCGTGTACGTGGTCGCCGACCGGTACGACGAGTTCGTCGACAAGCTGGCCGCCGCGGCCCGCGACATCCGCGGCGGCGACGACGACGACGCCGACTACGGCCCCGCGACCATGCCCGGGCAGCTGAAGATCATCGCGAGCCACATCGACGACGCGCTCGCGCGCGGCGGCCGGGCACTCGTCGGGGGCCGGGAATCGGTGGGCGAGACCACCGCTCAGCCCGTGGTGCTGGTCGACGTGCCCGACGACTCCTCGGCCGTCACCGACGAGACCTTCGGCCCCACCGTGGTCGTCACCCGCGTGGCCGACGTCGACGAGGCGATCGACCGCGCCAACGACAGCAGCTACGGCCTCTCCGCCGCGATCATGACCCGCAACATCGCTCGCGGCCGGGAGCTGGCCCGCCGCCTGCGCACCGGCGCGGTCGCGGTGAACTCCTTCCTCTCCTTCGCCTCGGTCCCCGCGCTGCCGTTCGGCGGGATCGGCGACTCCGGGTTCGGCCGGATCCACGGCGAGGACGGCCTGCGCGAGTTCAGCCGCCCGCAAGCCGTGGCGGCGCAGCGGTTCAAGGCCCCCATGAACCTGCTCTCCTTCGACCGCAAGGACCGCGACATGAAGACCGTGCGGCTGATGCTCAAGCACGTGTACGGGCGCTGAGCAGCGGAGGACGACGGCACCGTCGACCCGCGGGACGGGCGCGGCCGCGCGGGGCCGATAGGGTGGGGCGCATGCCCCGGCCCAGCTTCCGCCCCGATCGGGTGGCGTGGACCGTGCTCGGTCTCACCGTGCTCGCACTCGTCATCGGCTACCAGATCAAGGCGCAGTGCACCGGCGCCCCGTTCGACCAGTTCGGCCGCTCCGAGGGATTCGCCGCGACGCCGGGCCGGATCTGCTACTCCGACCTGCAGTTCCTGTGGACCGGCCGCGAGGTCGATAACCACGTGTTCCCCTACCTCACCGGCTGGATCGACGGCGAGGGCAAGCTGCAGGGCGGCGCCATCGAGTACCCGGTGCTCAGCGGCATGCTGTTCTGGGTCGGCGCGATCGGCGCGCACAACGACGCCGAGTTCCTGCTGCACATGTCGCTGCTGCTCGCCCCGTTCGGGATGCTCACCGCCTGGGTGCTGGCCAAGGTGTCCGGCCGCACCGCCGCGCTGTGGGCGCTCGCCCCGCCGCTGGCGATGTACGCCTTCCACAACATGGAGCTGCCCGTGGTCGCGGCCGCGACGGTGGGCTTCGGGATCATGGCGTGGGCCGACAGGGCGAACGATCGCGGGTCGATCCGGCTCCCGGCGATCGCGACCGCCGCGGTGTTCGCCGTCGGCTTCGACCTGAAGATCTACCCGGGGCTGTTCGTCGCGCCGCTCGTGCTGTACGTGCTCACCCACGGCAGGTCGGGCACCGTCGCCCTGCCCGACGGTGCCGGCCGGCGCGCCCGGGTCGACTGGCGCGGGCTCGACTGGCTGGGCGCCGCCGCCACCGCGGCGACGGCCCTGGTGGTGGCCGTCGCGATCAACGTGCCGTTCATGGTGTTCGGGTACGAGGGCTGGCGCGCGTCGCTGAAGTTCCAGGAGCTGCGCACCGCGGACCTGTCGACCAACTCGATCTGGTACTGGGGCGTGCTCAAGGCCTTCGACGATCCGAAGGCCTACGACGACCTGGTCTCCACCCTCTCCCCGCTGCTCATCGCCGTATCGATCGTGGCGCTGCTGGTGTACGGCTGGCTGCGCTACCGGAGCACCGGCGTGTACCCGTGGATCGGGGTCAGCGGGGCGATGCTGGCCGCGTTCATGCTGCTGCACAAGGTGCATTCGCCGCAGTACGTGCTGTGGCTGCTGCCGTTCTTCATCCTGCTCAAGGTCGACTGGCGGCTGATCGCCGCCTACCTGCTGTGCGATCTGAGCCTCGAACTCACCGTGTGGAGCTACTTCTCCGAGCACGCGGCGAACACGCCGATCACCTGGTGGGTTCAGTGGGGCGTCTGGATCGGCGTCTGGGGCCGCGCCGCGCTACTGCTGGTGCTCGCCTGGTCGCTGCCGCGCTGTGCGCTGCGCCTGCGCAGCCAGTCCGCGTCCGGCGCACCGTCGAGCACCCCGCCGGCGGGGTCGTCGAGCGGCGCCGAGTACGGACCCGGGAACGTGGACCGCACCAGGTCCTCGTCCGGCCGGTAGATCTGGCGGATCACCAACGCGCACAGGCCGATCACGGCCAGGTCCCGCAGCAGGACGGTCGCGGTGAACGCCTGCTCCGGCAGGCCCTTGTTCTGGATGCCGAGGAAGTACATCATCCGCGGAACCCAGACCAGCGCGTCGATCGTCATCCACGCCAGCAGGATCCGGGTGTGCGGGATCGCGAGCACCGCCAGCGGCACCAGCCACAGCGAGTACTGCGGGCTCCACACCTTGTTCACCAGGAGGAAGCCGGCCACCAGGAGGAACGCCAGCTGCGCGACGCGCGGCCGGCGGGGCGCCCGCAGCGCGAGGTGGCCGACGCCGGCGATCACGCCCAGGAACAGCACCAGCGTGATCAGGTTCGCCAGCGAGGAGGCGCCGCCGCGCGGGCCCTGGCCGCCGAACACCCAGCCGCCCGTGAACGAGCTGATCACCGTGTAGATGGAGTCCATGTCGACCGCGCGGATCGAGTTGCGGTGGAAGAACTCCCACCAGCCGCGCGGCGCGGCGACGAGGATCGGCAGGTTCACCGCGATCCACGTGGCGACCGCGACCGCCGTCGCCTGCAGCCAGGGCCGCAGCTTCCCGGCGCGCAGGCACAGCAGCAGAAGCACCACGAGCAGGAACGCCGGGTACAGCTTCGCCGCGGTGCCCAGGCCCACCACCAGGCCCGCCCACAGCGGGCGGTCGCGCGACCACAGCAGCATGGCGACGGCCATGGCCGCCACGGCGATCGCGTCGAAGTTGGTGAAGGCGTGCACGATCACCAGCGGCGAGGCGGCCATCAGCATCGCGTCCCACGGCCTCCGTGCGGCTGGCCGCGCCGGTGAGGCGGCCCCGCCGGCCAGCCGGGTGGTGGCCCAGACCGCGATCAGCCAGAACAGGGCCAGGCCCACGGCGGCGACGGTGAAGAACAGCACCACCTCGATCGCGCCCGGTATCCCCCACTGCTCGTGCAGCGTCGTCCACAGCTTGGCGATCTTCATGGCCGCGTACTGGTACATCCCGGTGAGCACCGGGTACTCCATGTACCGCTCCTGCCGGGCGCCAGTGGGATCGGTGTCGAAGAACTGCGTCACGTAGGGCATCAGGCCCTCGTTGAGCCGCTCGGCCCCGTACAGCGGCACGGTGTCCGAGTAGCACATCGCGGCGTACGGGCGGTTCCCCGACCAGTCGAGTCCGCCGGCCGAGTTCTGTTGCAGGCAACCGGCCTTCGTGGTCCAGCCCAGCGCGAGGAACAGCACGGCCACCAGCAGGATCAGCCGCAGCGGGGTGAAGAACCGCTGGAACCCGACGAGCGCGTGCGCGCCCACCGGGCCGCCGAGGCCCGCCCCGAAGTCCCGCGCCACGGCGTCGGTGTGGCTGGGCACGTCCCGGTCGGGTTCGATCACGGTCGCGGGATCGAACCGGCCGGGGCTCACGTGCAGGCGGTCGTCGTCCGCCTCGGCGTCCTGCGGGGGAACCGTCACGGCACCGGGTTCGTCACCCGCGGCGCCACCGTGCGGCCGCCGTTACCCGGTACCGTGCCGTTGCCGCCGCCGGTCCGCGGCCGAGTCGTCTGTCCCGGGTAGTTCGGGTTGCCCGGCTGCGTCGTGGTCGGGTCCCACGGGAAGGTCGGCATCGGCACCCCCGGCAGGCCGGGGATGGTGCGGCTCGCGGAGGCGCTGTCGCCGGCCGAGGCCGAGGCGGACGCGGTGCCGGTGGAGGAGGTACGCACCCGGGTCTCCACCGGGACGCCCGCCTGGCCTCCGATCGCGCCGGGCGTCGGGAACGATTCGTAGTCGGTGTCCTCGAGCGCGCCGTCCATCGTCTGCTTCCACACGTCCGACGGGACTCCCGAGCCGTAGATGATGCCACCCCACTCGTTGGTGATCGGGCCGCCCTTGTCGTTGCCCACCCACACGGCCGTCGAGATCGACGGGGTGTAGCCCACCATCCAGGCGTCCTTGTTCTGGCCGGTGTCCTGGTACTGCGCGGTGCCGGTCTTGGCGGCCGATTCCCGGCCACCGGCCAGCGCGTGGCCGTTGGAGTAGCCGGCGATCGGCTCCAGCGCGGCGGTCACGTTGTTCGCCACGTCCTTGCTGAAGCGGCGCTCACCGGGGTCGTTCTGCCGGTCGAGCAGGGTGCGGCCGTCCGCAGTGGTCACCTTGCTGATCAGGTGCGGGGCGCGGTACACGCCCTCAGCGGCGAGGGTCGCGTACGCGGAGGCCATGTCGATGGGCCGGCTCTGGTACTGGCCGAGGACCACACCGCCCTCGACGCCGCTGCCGTCGGACTGCTCCAGGGTCTTCTTGATGTCGCCGAAGCTCTCGGCGACGCCCGCCTTGTGCGCCGCGGCCGCCACGTCCCGGGCGCCGTTGTTGAGGTCCATCATCAGCCGGTAGTACACCGTGTTGAGCGACATCTTCATCGCGGTCGCCAGGTTGCAGCTGCCGCAGGACTCGCCGTCGGAGTTGGTCACGGTGACGCCGGTGGCCTTGAACGGTGCCGACGAGTACACCCGGGAGAGCGGGATACCCTGCTCGAGGGCCGCGACCAGCGCGAACACCTTGAACGACGAGCCCGTCTGCAGGCCCGCCTGCACCCGGTCGTAGCCGTTGCCGTCGTCGCCGCCGTAGTAGGCGAGCACGCCGCCTGTCTTGGGGTCCACGGACACGATGGCCGTGCGCAGGTCCTTCGGCTGGTTCTCCCGCATGTTCCGCGCGGCCTTGACCGCCGCGGCCTGCGCCTGCGGGTCGATGGTGGTGGTGATCTTCAGGCCCTGCGTGCTCAGCGTCGACTCGTCGATGTCCGCTTCCTTGAGCTCGCGGAGCACCTGCGTCTTGATCAGCCCGTTGGGGCCGGCCGAGAGCTCGTCCCCGCTGCTGCGGCCGGGGGCGATCGTCTTCGGGAACTGCAGCTTGGCGCGCTGCGTGGGATCGAGCGTCTTCATCTCGACCATGCCGTCGAGCACGTAGTTCCACCGGCCCGTGGCATCGGCGAGGTGCGTGGTGGGCTCGTACAGCGACGGTCCGCGGACCAGGCCCGCGAGCAGCGCGGCCTGCTCCACCTTGAGGTCCTTGGCGTTCACGTTGAAGTACGCCTTCGACGCCGCCTGCAGGCCGTACGCGCCGCGCCCGAAGTAGATGGTGTTCAGGTACGCGGCCATGATGTCGTCCTTGGACCAGGAGTTGGACATCTTGGTCGAGACGATCAGCTCCTTCCACTTGCGCACCAGGGAGGACTCGTCGCCGACGAGCGCGTTCTTCACGTACTGCTGGGTGATGGTCGAGCCGCCGCCGGCGTCCTGACCGTCGCCCGCGACGCCCGGGATGCGCAGCCACACGGCGCGGGCGAAGCCCTTGAGCGAGAAGCCCGGGTTGGTGGCGAACTCGCGGTCCTCCGCCGCCATGATGGCGTTCTTCATCACGTCGGGGATGTCCTGCGCGGGCAGGATCTCCCGGTTGCCCTCGGGGGGAACGACGCGCGCGATCGGCGTGGTCCCGTCCTTCATCACGATGGTGGCCACCTGGTTGGCCTGGATCTCGCCGGGTTGCGGCACGTCGGTGCGCCAGTAGCCGATGAGGAAGGCGAGCAGGGCCACCACCATGATCAGCGCGACCGCGGCGACGCCGCCGGTCACGATCCGTCGGAACAGTGATCCGGTCACCAGCGCGTGCAGGCCCTTCTTCTCGGAGTCGTCGTGGAAGCCGTCATCGTCGTCGGGCTCGTCCGGGCCGTCACCGTCGCCGGGGCCGCCGCCCCCGGGGCCGTCACCGCCCGGGCCGTCCCCCCCGGGGCCGTCACCGCCGGGCGCGGCCGCGGGAACGGGCGTCGTCTTGCGGATGACCACCGGCTCCTCGACGGGCGGTGCCGGTTCGGGCAGCGGAGGCTCGGACGGGTCGGTGGAGCCGCGGGTGACGGGCTGGTGGGCCGTGCGCGGCTCGCCCTGGTCCGACGGTGCGCGGCCCTCCCCGGGCCGCGCCGGGCCGGAGCCCGGGTTCGCAGAGCCGGAGGGCGGGTTCGGGGCGCCGGCGCCGCTGGGCGGCACGACGGGGAACTGGCTGGTGGGCGCCGCTTGCGGCGGCGCGGAGCGCGGAGACGCGGGGCGGGGCTGCGGGGGACGCGGCGCCGGCCGCCGCGGGGGTACCGGCGGGGTGGGGCCCCCGGGGCGTGACGGCTCTCCGGCCGCCCCGTTCCGCTCGTCGTTGCCACCCGGGTTCGTCACCGCTGGTTCTCCGCTCGTCTGTTCGTGATCGTGTCGTACGTTCCGGGCCCGCCCGGGTTCTGCTGCTGTGCGCTCAGCCCGGGGCGGCGCGGCGTCTACGGCGCGGCCGCGGGGGCAGCCCCGCCACGTACGACTGCACCAGATGGTTCCAGTTGCACGACCGACACACCTCCACCACGTGCACGGAGAACTCCACGCGCGTGGATTCCAGCTCGCCGAGTTCGGCCTCCGTGCGGGCCGAGCCCGAGGCGGGGCCGAGAGAGTCGCCGAACACCCAGGACACCAGGGTCAGCTGCTCCTTGCGGCAGATCGGGCACAGCACCTCGGACGGGCGGCCGTGGAACTTGGCGGCGCGCAGGAGGTACGGATCGGCATCGCACACCGATCGCACCGCGGTGCGCCCGGCGTTGACCGACGCGAGCAGCGATCGCCGCTGCAGCGCGTAGTCCACCGTTTGCCTCTGCGTCCGCACGGATCCAATGTACGTGGCCGGGCCGGGGGGCGCCGCGACAAGGGCGGACAGGCCGCGGGGCGTTCTCCACGCGGATTCCTTGACGCTCCCGCCCGCGAGCCCCGCGCCGGCGGCCGTGCGCCCCCTCCGGTTCTGTCCCCGAGATGCCCTCGGGTATCGTTCTATATATCGGCGCGATACAACTGCCGATCGATTGATGAGATAGATCCACTCGCGTCGGCCGCCCGGCTCGGCGCCGTGCCACGGGAGGAGGCGGCAGTGCTCGAACTCGCGGTTCTCGGCCTGCTGCACGAATCCCCGATGCACGGCTACGAGATCCGTAAGCGGCTGACGGAACTGCTGGGCCCGTTCCGCGCGTTCTCCTACGGTTCGCTGTACCCCGCCCTGCGCCGCGCGCAGGACGCCGGGTTCATCGCCGAGGAGGCCGCACCGGGCCCGACTGCAGCGAACCGGAAGCGCCGCGCGCGTCGTGTCTACGGCCTGACCCCGGCCGGCCGGGAGCGGTTCTCCGCCCTGGTCGCCGACACCGGGCCGCAGAACTACACGGACGACGGGTTCGGCGTCCATCTCGCCTTCTTCACCGCCACTCCCGCCCAGGCCCGGCTGCGCATCCTCGAGGGTCGCCGCCGGCAGGTCGAGGAGCGGCGCGAGGAACTGCGCCGGGCCCTCGCGGCCGGGGGCTCCAGCGAGACGTACACGCGGCAGTTGCACGAGCTGGGACTGGAAACCACGGAGCGGGAGGTGCGGTGGCTCAACGAGTTGATCGCCGCCGAGGCCCGCTCCGACACCGAAGATCGGCCCGCACGCTCCGCTCCCGGCGCCGACCCACTGACACCGACCGAAGGGAAGAACGGTGACTGACAACTCCACCACGGTGCGCGTCGCGATCGTCGGCGTGGGCAACTGCGCCTCGTCGCTCGTGCAGGGCGTTCACTACTACAAGGACGTGGCCGACGACGCCGACGTCCCGGGCCTCATGCACGTGAAGTTCGGGCCGTACCACGTGCGCGACGTCGAGTTCGTCGCCGCGTTCGACGTGGACGGCAAGAAGGTCGGCTTCGACCTCTCCGACGCGATCAACGCCTCCGAGAACAACACCATCAAGATCGCCGACGTGCCTCCCACCGGCGTCACCGTGCAGCGCGGCCACACCCTCGACGGCCTGGGCAAGTACTACCGCCTGACCATCGAGGAGGCGCCGGGCGAGGGCGTCGACGTGGTGCAGGCGCTCAAGGACAACGAGGTCGACGTCCTCGTCTCCTACCTGCCCGTGGGCTCCGAGGAGGCCGACAAGTTCTACGCGCAGTGCGCGATCGACGCGGGCGTGGCCTTCGTCAACGCGCTGCCCGTGTTCATCGCCTCCGATCCGGAGTGGGCCGCCAAGTTCCGCGACGCCGGCGTCCCGATCGTGGGCGACGACATCAAGAGCCAGGTCGGCGCCACCATCACCCACCGCGTGATGGCGAAGCTGTTCGAGGACCGCGGCGTCACGCTGGACCGCACGTACCAGCTCAACGTCGGCGGCAACATGGACTTCAAGAACATGCTCGAGCGTGATCGCCTCGAGTCCAAGAAGGTGTCCAAGACCCAGGCCGTGACCAGCAACCTCAGCGGCTCGCTGTCGGGCAAGGTCCACGACCGGAACGTGCACATCGGCCCGTCGGACTACGTGGAGTGGCTCGACGACCGCAAGTGGGCGTACGTGCGCCTCGAGGGCCGCGCCTTCGGCGACGTGCCGCTGAACCTGGAGTACAAGCTCGAGGTCTGGGACTCGCCCAACTCGGCCGGCATCATCATCGACGCCGTGCGCGCCGCCAAGATCGCGAAGGACCGCGGCATCGGCGGCCCCGTGATCCCCGCCTCGGCGTACCTGATGAAGTCGCCGCCGGAGCAGATCGCCGACGACGTCGCGCGCAAGCAGCTCGAGGAGTTCATCATCGGCGCGGAGTAGTCCCGCCGCCGGGCACGACGTCCGCACCCGTTCCGGGCCCGCCACCGTTCATCGGTGGCGGGCCCGCGGCGTCCGGCTCTCGCGGGTAGCTTCGGGTCATGGACCCCGTACTGCTCGTCATCGTCATCGCCGTCGTCGCGCTGGTCGTGCTGGTGGTGGTGCGCGGCAACCGCAACCGGTCCACGGCGCTCTCGGACGCACAGGCCGACGCCCGTGCCGCGATCGACCGGCTGGCCGGGCAGGTGAACAACCTGGTCGGCTCCAACGAGGCGGCCCGCCAGGCGCTGGCCGACGCGGGCGAGCGGTACACCGCCGCCGGCGCACAGGTGGGCGGCGCGAACACCCCCGCGCAGGCGCGGCTCGCCAAGCAGACGGCGCTCGAGGGCCTCTACTACGCGCGCGCCGCGCGGGTGGCGATGGACATGGACCCGGGGCCGCCGATCCCCGAGCTCGACGGCCAGCGGACCGCCGGGGCGGTCACCGAGGACCGTTCGGTGGAGGTCGAGGGCCGAGCGCTCGCCGCGTCGCCGTCGCCGTCGGACCGCACGCCCAACTACTACCCGGGCGGCACCGTGGCCGGGCGCCCCGTGCCCGCCGGCTGGTACAGCGAGCCGTGGTGGAAGCCCGCGCTCGTGGCCGGCGCCTGGGGCGTGGGCAGCTACCTGCTGTTCAGCTCGCTGTTCGCCGGGATGGCCGGGGTGGGCCCAACGGTCCTCGCCGATCCGGGGGTCGACGGTGCGGGGCTCGACTCCGGCGACACCGGCTTCGACGGCGGCGACTACGGCGGGGACGGGGGCTTCGGCGATGCCGGCGGCGGCTTCGGCGATTTCGGGGGCGGGGACTTCGGCGGGTTCTGACCGCGCCCGGGCTACTTCCTACCGGGCGTGAACCGCAGCCCCCAGTTGTAGGCCTCGGCCACCGCCTTCTGGGAGCCGTGGATGTACTGCACCTCGCGGGTCACGGTCAGCTCGCCGTTCACCACGTGCAGTTGCGCGATCGCGCAGGAGACGGCGCGCCGGTCCGGGTTGTCCAGCCGCACTTCCACTTCCGGGCCGCCGGGCGGGAACAGGGTGACCACGCCGTTCGCCGACGCCCAGTTGGGCGTGCCCTCGTAGATGTAGGCGAAGATCAGGATCCGCACGAAGTCGTCGAGGTGCGCAAGGTTGATGTACAGGTTCTCGCCGCCCTGCGACTGCCCCGAGCGGTCGTCGCTGTCGAGTTGGATGTACGGGGGCCGGTCGAGGCTGCCGAACGCGTTGCCGAGCGCCTGCACGCCGCCGCGTTCGCCGCCCCGCAGCTCGTAGAAGCAGGCCAGGTCCAGGTCCACGGCGTTGCCGCCGCCGAACAGGCCCTTGCGGCCCTGCGTCCAGTTCAGGTTCACCCGCATGTGTCCGGTCGGGCGCTCCGAGGACTTGGCGAGCGAGACGGTCGGCGCGGATTTGGTCAGCGTGATCTTGGACAGGTTCACCGGCGGACCGGTGGGGGCCGGGGGCTGCTGATACCCGGGCTGCGGGGGCGGTTGGTCCGCGGGAGTCGCCGCCGGGGCGGGCGGAGCCGGTTGCGGGGGCGGACCGTCGACGGTGACGCCGTTCTCGGTGAGCAGCGCGACGAGGCCACCGTCCCACCCGGCGCTGACGTTGCGCACCTTCCACGCACCGCCCCGCCGGTAGACCTCGGCGAGCACCGCGGCCCGCTCGGTGGTGAGGCCGGTCGCCGGGCAGTCGTCGGACCCGACGCGCGCCGCCAACCCGGGGATCGCGGCGAGCGAGCCGGGCACCTTCTCGTCGAGCGCGACCGCGAGGCGCACGGTGGCGATCGCCGGCGGCACCGTCGTCAGGTCGAGGGCGAGCGCGTCCGGGCCGGTCAGCCGCACGGCCCCCTCGGGCGAGGTGGGGCTGTTGAAGAACACCAGGTCGGCGTCGGTGCGCACCCTGCCGTCCTCGGTCACCTGGAGGGCGAACAGGTCGACCGAGCCGGGGACGACCCCGAAGATCGAGACGGCGAGCGTGGTCTGGGACAGGGCCGCGTTCTGACCGCGTAGGAGGGAAGTCACGCCGCCGATTGTCGCAAGATCCGCGCCGCTCGGCGCACGGACCGAGAACACGGACCGATGCGTCGTTCCGAGCGGATCCGGTGTCCCTCGAACCCCGCGGCACCACATCCCGATCGCGTACTGTGAGTTTCGCGACCACAACAGCGGGCGGCGGGCACCCGCCGCCGTTCTTCTCGGGAGGAAACATGGGAGTCAGCCTCAGCAAGGGTGGAAACGTCTCGCTCAGCAAGGAGGCTCCCGGCCTCACGGCGGTCGCCGTGGGTCTCGGCTGGGACGCCCGGAGCACCACCGGCGTCGACTTCGACCTGGACGCCAGTGCGCTCGCCGTGGACACCTCCAAGCGGGTGCTCGACGACCAGCACTTCGTGTTCTACAACAATCTGCGCTCGCCCGACGGCTCGATCGAGCACACCGGCGACAACCTCACCGGCGAGGGCGACGGCGACGACGAGGTCATCAACGTCAACCTCGCGGCCGTGCCGCCGCAGATCGACGCGATCGTGTTCCCCGTCTCGATCCACGAGGCGGACAACCGCGGCCAGTCCTTCGGCCAGGTCCGCAACGCCTACATCCGCGTCGTGAACCAGGCCAACGGCCAGGAGATCGCCCGCTACGACCTCTCCGAGGACGCCTCCACCGAGACCGCCATGGTGTTCGGCGAGCTGTACCGGCACGGGGGCGAGTGGAAGTTCCGCGCCATCGGCCAGGGCTACGCCTCGGGCCTCGCCGGAATCGCGCGCGACTTCGGCGTGAACATCTGACCCGGCGCTTCCGCGCCCGGACCGCGCCCCGTGTGACGTCGGTATAGTGCGCATCACACGCGGGGGCGGTCCGGCGTCGTCGTCAACCACGGAGGAACAGGTATGGGAGTCAGTCTCGTCAAGGGCGGCAACGTCTCGCTCACCAAGGAGGCCCCGGGCCTCACTGCGGTCTCGGTCGGCCTCGGCTGGGACCTGCGCACCACCACCGGCACCGACTTCGACCTGGACGCCAGCGCCATCGGCGTCGACGCGAACAAGCAGGCGGTCTCCCCGCAGCACTTCGTCTTCTTCAACAACCTGCGCACCCCGGACGGCTCGATCGAGCACACCGGCGACAACCTCACCGGCGAGGGCGAGGGCGACGACGAGGTGATCAAGGTCAACCTCGCCGCCGTCGAGCCCGGCGTGCAGACCATCGTGTTCCCGGTCTCCATCTACGACGCGGACAACCGCGGCCAGTCCTTCGGCCAGGTCCGCAACGCGTTCATCCGCGTGGTGAACCAGGCGAATGGGCAGGAGATCGCCCGCTACGACCTGTCCGAGGACGCCTCCACCGAGACCGCCATGGTGTTCGGCGAGCTCTACCGCAACGGCGCGGACTGGAAGTTCCGCGCCGTCGGCCAGGGCTACGCCTCGGGCCTCGCGGGCATAGCGCGCGATTACGGCGTCAACGTCTAGTCGACGCTCCCACCAGCAGGACGCGCACGGCCCGGCGAGCGAACCACGCCCGCCGGGCCCTCACGTTCCGCGTCACCCCACCGAAAGGCCGACGTGTTCCGCATCTTCGGACTCTCCTTCGTCGTCACGATCATCGCGCTCGTCGCGGCGTTCCTCTACGGCGGTCCGCAAGCGCTGGTCCTCACGCTGATCCTCGGCGTCCTCGAGGTCAGCCTCTCGTTCGACAACGCCGTCATCAACGCCACCGTGCTCCAGCGCATGAGCAAGTTCTGGGTGCGTATGTTCCTCACGGTGGGGATCCTCATCGCCGTGTTCGGCATGCGGCTGGTGTTCCCGCTCGCGATCGTGTGGATCACCGCGGGCCTGAACCCGGTGAAGGCGATGGACCTCGCCCTCAATCCGCCGCCCGACGGCGCCGCCTACTTCCCGGACGGCCACGCCAGCTACGAAACCCTGATCACCGCGGCGCACCCGCAGATCGCGGCCTTCGGCGGCATGTTCCTGCTCATGCTGTTCCTGGACTTCGTCTTCGACCCGGAGCGCGAGCTCACCTGGCTCAGCTGGGTCGAGAAGCCGCTGCAGCGCATCGGCCAGCTGGACCGCTTCTCGATCATCGTCGCGCTCGCCGCACTGGTGGCCACGGGCGTCTGGGCCGCGCACACCGTGGACGAGTCGAAGACGGTGTTCATCGCCGGCCTGCTCGGCCTCATCACGTTCATCGTGGTCAACGGCCTCGGCGAGTTCTTCCACGTGGAGGAGATGGAGGAAGAGGCCGAGCACGCGCGTTCCGGCCCGTCGGAGCTGGCGAAGGCCGCGGGCAAGGCCGGCTTCTTCCTGTTCCTCTACCTCGAGGTGCTCGACGCGTCGTTCTCCTTCGACGGTGTGATCGGCGCGTTCGCCATCACCGCGGACCCGATCCTCATCGCCCTCGGCCTCGGCTTCATCGGCGCGATGTTCGTCCGCTCCCTCACCGTGTACCTCGTGGAGAAGGGCACGCTCGCCGAGTACGTGTACCTCGAGCACGGCGCGCACTGGGCCATCGGGGCGCTCGCCGGGATCCTGCTGTTCTCGATCCACACCCCGGTGCCCGAGATCGTGACCGGCCTCATCGGCGTGGTCCTGATCCTCGCCGCGCTGCTCTCCAGCATCGTCCGCAACCGTCGCGAGGGCGACGAGGCCGACGGTGCGCCGCAGCCGGCCCCGCAGCAGGTCGACGCCTGATCGGAACATCGTGGCAGGCAACGCGTTTCGTCGGCTGTTCGGCGGGGAACCCGACCGTTCCCCACCGAACGCCCCGGCGTTCGACAGCCCCGATGCCGGCCTGACCAGCGCGTTCCTGGACGCGGACCGGCGGTTCAGCGCCCTCGACGAGGACGTGCGCACCCTCTCGGCGCAGAACCCCGGTGCGCCCGCCGTGCAGCAGTGGCCGCGGATCCGCGACCGCTTCGGCGCCGCCACCGAGCAGTACCTGTGGGCCAGCGGCAGCCAGGGCGGCACCCGGCCGCCCACCCCGCAGGACCGGGCGGCGGCGGCCCGCGAGCTCGGGGACCTGGCCGCCGTGTTCGACCGGTTCGGCGGCGATCACCAACGGGCGCTCACCAACGCGCGCGGGGCCCGGGCCAGCTCCGCCGCGCAGGAGCAGGCCGCCCGGGTAGCCGCGGAGCGCGCCACCGACCTGCTGGCGGCACCCACGACCGCGCCGTTCCTCGGCCTGCGCCCCGTGATCCGCGCGACCGATGCGCTGGTCGAGGCGGTGCGCCTGCTGGACGGGGCGCCGGACCTGGTGGCCCGCGACGCCGCCGCGCGGAACGTGCAGGAGAAGGCCGCCGCGGTCACCGCCGCGGTGGAGGCCGCGCCCCGCATCGGCGACGACGCGCAGCGCTCGCTCGCCGCCGCCGGCACCCGCCTGCAGGCCGTCCGCAACCGCGCGCAGGACCTGACGGAGACCCGCTCCGCGCTGCTCCGCGAGTTCAGCGCGGCCTGCTCCGCCGACCTCGTGGACAACGACAAGGTGGCGGCGCGCGAATCCGCCGCCGCGGAGTCGCTGCTCGCCGACGCGGGCCGCCGCCTCCGCGAGGGCACCCCCGATCTGGCGCTCGAGGACGTGGCGACCGCCCGCGATCACCTCGACACCGCAGACGCCGCGGTCAACGCCGTCAACGAGCGGCTGCGCACCCTGCGCGACACCCGCACCGACCCGGGCGCCGTCGCCGAACGCACCCGCTTCGCGCTGCGCGACGCGCAGCTGCTCGCCGTCCAGAAGCAGCAGGTGCACCGCTGGGGCACCGTGCTGGACGCCCAGCACGCCCGCATCGAGCGCGCCATCGCCGAGCTGGAGCGGGTGCACCCCGACTACTGGAAGTACCTGCAGACCCTCGCCGACATCGACCGGACGATCGCCGACGCGGTCGACCGGATGCGGGGCCGCGCGTGAGCGGCGCCCTGCATCACTTCGCCCAGCTGCCGGCGGAGGTGCGCGAGCGCCTGTTCCACCGGCAGCCCCGGCCCTTCGGGCGCGACACCCCCCGCGAGCCACTGGCCCACGCCCTCGGCGCCACCCTGTACGTGCCCGCGACCAGGGCCGGCCTCGCGGACACCGTCCGCCGCCGCCGCGACGAGGGCGTGCTCTCGATGGTCATCGACCTCGAGGACGCCGTCGCCGACGACGCCGTTCCCGACGCGACCGCCGCCGCGGCCGATGCGCTCGCCGAGCTCGCCGACGACGAGCGACCGCTGCCGCTGCTGTTCGTGCGCCCGCGAACCACGCCCGAGACCGCAGCGCTGCTGGACCGGTTGGGCGACGGTGCCCGCGCCCTCACCGGCGTCGTCCTGCCGAAGTTCTCCGCCGCCGCCGGCGGCGATGCCCTCGCCGCGCTCGCCGAGCGCGCACCGTCGGGCGGCCTGTACACGATGCCCGTGCTGGAGACCCCGGAGGTGGTGCACCGCGAGACGCGGGACGCGGAACTCGCCGCGATCGCCGATCTGCTGGGCGCGCACCGCGATCGAGTGCTCGCGGTGCGGATCGGCGCCACCGACATGTCCGCCCTGTTCGGCATCCGGCGCGACCGCGACCTGACGATCTACGACGTGCACGTGGTGGCCGAGACGATCGCTGCGGTGGTGAACCGGCTGGCCCGCTCGGACGGAACGGGTTTCGTGGTCACGGGCCCCGTCTGGGAGTACTTCGCCGACCACGAGCGGATGTTCCGGCCGCTGCTGCGCGCCACCCCGTTCGAGCGCAACCACGCCGCGCGGTTCCGCGAGCAGCTGGTGGGGCGGGACCTCGACGGGCTGCTGCGGGAGACCGCGCTCGACCGGGCCAACGGCCTGCACGGTAAGACGGTGATCCACCCGGCGCACGTCGCGCCCGTGCACGCGCTCTCGGCGGTGACCCACGAGGAGTACGCCGACGCGCTGGACGTTCTGGACGGCGACACCGGCGGCGTGGAGGCATCCAGCTACCGCAACAAGATGAACGAGATGCGGCCGCACCGGAACTGGGCGCGGCAGACGATCGTGCGGGCGGAGATGTTCGGCGTGACCCGGCCCGAGATCGGCTTCGTGGACCTGCTCACCGCGCTGGTGGGGGGCGGCGGATGACACTGTGCGACGGACTCGGCATGCACGTGCGCGGCGACGCCGAACTCGCGGACCTCGTGGTGCCCGGGCTGCGCCGCAATCCACGCCGTGCGCACCTGCTGGTCTCGACGGTGCTGGGCAAGCACATCCCCGCCGATCCCGCTGCGGTGCGGGCCGCGGCGGACCGGCTGGCCGCGCTCGTCGCCGGCCGGTTGGACGGGTCGTGCGTCGTGTTCGGGTTCGCCGAGACCGCAACCGGATTGGGGCACTGCGTGGCCGCGGCACTGGGTGCGCGGGTGTACCTGCAGTCCACCCGCCGGGCCGGGGCGCGGGTGTACGGCGAGTTCACCGAGGGCCACTCGCACGCCACCGCGCACCTGCTGCAGCCCACCGCGCCCGGACTCCTCGCCGCCGCGGACACCCTGGTCCTGGTGGACGACGAGATCTCCACGGGCGCCACGGCCCTCGACTCCATCCGGGCGCTGCACGTGCTCGCCCCGCACCGCCGGTACGTGGTGGCGTCGCTGGTGGACGTGCGTTCCCCGGCGGACGTCGCGCGGAACGAGCGCGCCGCCGCGGCGGCGGGACTGGACGTGGAGTTCGTGGCGCTGGCGCGCGGCACCGTCGAACTGCCGGCGGGCCTACCGGGGCGGGTCGCGGAACTCGCCGCGACGCCGTCGACCCCCCGGGCCGCACGGCCCGGCCCGCCCGCCCGCACGGTGC
>JBEBXD010000076.1:0-23881 GCA_040391845.1 Tsukamurella paurometabola
TCTACATCGACGAGGTCGACAAGATCGCCCGCAAGAGCGAGAACCCGTCGATCACCCGCGACGTCTCCGGCGAGGGCGTGCAGCAGGCGCTCCTGAAGATCCTCGAGGGCACCCAGGCCAGCGTGCCGCCGCAGGGCGGACGTAAGCACCCGCACCAGGAGTTCATCCAGATCGACACGACGAACGTCCTGTTCATCGTCGCCGGCGCGTTCGCGGGCCTGGAGAAGGTGGTCGGTGACCGGATCGGCAAGCGCGGGCTCGGCTTCGGCACCGAGGTGCGCTCCAAGTCGGAGGTCGACACCGTCGATCACTTCGCGGACGTCCTGCCCGAGGACCTGATCAAGTTCGGTCTGATCCCCGAGTTCATCGGCCGCCTGCCGGTGATCGCGTCCGTCTCCAACCTCGACAAGGACTCGCTGGTCTCGATCCTCTCGGAGCCGAAGAACGCGCTCGTCAAGCAGTACCAGCGCCTGTTCGAGATGGACGGCGTGGAGCTCGAGTTCGACGACGACGCGCTCGGCGCCATCGCCGACCAGGCGATCCACCGCGGCACCGGGGCGCGCGGCCTCCGCGCCATCATGGAGGAAGTCCTGAACCCGGTGATGTTCGACATCCCCTCGCGTGACGACGTGGCGAAGGTCGTGGTCACGGGGGAGACGGTGCGCGACAACGTGCTGCCGACCATCGTGCCCCGCAAGCGCTCCCGCGACGAGCGTCGCGAGAAGAGCGCCTGACAGCCGTTTCCCGCCCCTCACGAACGCCTCCGCCCCGGCCGAATCGGCCGGGGCGCAGCCGTATCCGCGGCGCCCCGCCGCCCCGCGGAAACCGCTCGCGTGCGCTGACTAGAATCGTGGGGTGACTACTGAGCCGCAGAACGCCGCCCCGGCCGATCGGGGCACCGCCGCAGACCGACTTCCCGCCGCCTGGGAGCCCGGTGCGGTAGAGGCGGACATCTACGCCGGCTGGGTGGACGCGGGCTACTTCACCGCCGACAACACCTCGCCCAAGCCGGCGTTCTCCGTGGTCCTGCCGCCGCCGAACGTGACCGGCAGCCTGCACCTGGGGCACGCGCTGGACCAGACCATCACCGACGCGCTGTGCCGCCGCAAGCGGATGCAGGGCTTCGAGGTGCTGTGGCTGCCCGGCACGGACCACGCGGGCATCGCCACGCAGTCGCTGGTGGAGAAGCAGCTCGCCGCCGAGGGCACCAGCCGCCGCGAGATCGGCCGCGACGCGTTCCTCGAGCGCGCGTGGGCGTTCAAGGAGGCCAGCCACGGCAACATCACCGGCCAGATGCGGCGCATCGGCGTCGGCATCGACTGGTCGCGTGAGCGGTTCACCATGGATGAGGGCCTCTCCCGCGCCGTCCAGACCATCTTCAAGCAGCTCTTCGACGCCGGCCTGATCTACCGCGCCGAGCGCCTGGTCAACTGGTCCCCGGTGCTGCAGACCGGCATCTCCGACCTGGAGGTGGATCACAAGGAGGTCGACGGCGAGCTGGTCTCCTTCCGGTACGGCTCACTCAGTGATGACGAGCCGCACATCGTCTGCGCCACAACGCGACTGGAGACGATGCTCGGCGACACCGCGATCGCCGTCCACCCCGGCGACGAGCGGTACCGCGCGCTGGTGGGCACCATGCTGGAGCACCCCTTCCTGGACCGCCGCATCCCCGTCGTGGCCGACGACTACGTCGACCCCGAATTCGGTTCCGGCGCCGTGAAGATCACCCCCGCGCACGACCCCAACGACTTCGCGCTCGGCCAGCGGCACGGCCTGCCCATGCCCACGATCATGGACGAGACCGCCCACATCACCGGCACCGGAACACGATTCGACGGCATGGACCGGTTCGCCGCGCGCAAGGCGATCCGCGACGCGCTCGCCGAACAGGGCCGCATCGTCAAGGAGATCCGCCCCTACCGGCACAGCGTCGGCCACAGCGAGCGCTCCGGCGAGCCGATCGAGCCGCGCCTGTCGATGCAGTGGTGGGTCAAGGTGGAGGGCCTGGCCAAGGCCGCCGGCGACGCCGTGCGCAACGGGGACACCACCATCGTCCCCGAGCACCTCGCGCCCCGCTTCTTCGACTGGGTCGACGAGATGCACGACTGGAACATCTCCCGCCAGCTGTGGTGGGGCCACCGGATCCCCGTCTGGTACGGCCCGGCCGACGCGGACGGCAACCGCGACGTGGTGTGCTGCGGGCCGGACGACGCCCCGCCGCCCGGCTACGAGCAGGACCCCGACGTCCTCGACACCTGGTTCAGCTCGGGCCTGTTCCCCTTCTCCACCATGGGCTGGCCGGACGAGACCGCGGACCTGAAGAAGTTCTACCCCACGTCCACGCTGGTCACCGGCTACGACATCATCTTCTTCTGGGTCGCCCGGATGATGATGTTCGGCACCTTCATCGGCGAGCAGCCGAACGCGCCCGGCAAGGTGCCCTTCCACGAGGTGCTGCTGCACGGCCTGGTCCGCGACGAGTTCGGCAAGAAGATGAGCAAGTCCAAGGGCAACGGCATCGACCCGTTGGAGTGGGTGGACGAATACGGCGCCGACGCGCTGCGCTTCACCCTGGCCCGCGGCACCATCCCCGGCGCCGACCTCAACGTGGGCGCCGACGCGGCCGCCAGCAGCAGGAAGTTCGCCACCAAGCTGTTCAACGCCACCAAGCTGGCGCTGATGAACGACGCCCACGTCGGCGACCTGCCGTCGCGCGACGCGCTGACCGACGCCGACCGCTGGATCCTCGACCGCCTCGCCGCCGTCCAGGCCGAGGCCGACGCCGCCTTCGACGCCAACGAGCTGGGGAAGGCGTGCGAGGCGCTGTACCACTTCGCGTGGGACGAGCTGTGCGACTGGTACCTCGAGGTCGCCAAGCTGCAACTGCAGGACGACGGCACCGCCGAGAACACCCGCCTCGTGCTCGGCAAGGCCCTCGACGTGATCCTGCGGATGCTGCACCCGACGATGCCGTTCGTCACCGAGGTGCTGTGGAAGGCCCTCACCGGCGGGACCTCGCTGGTGATCGCCGACTGGCCCACGCGCGACTGGGCGCCGGCCGAGATCCCCGCCGACGGAGTCGAATCCGCCCGCCGCTTCGCCGACCTGCAGCGCCTGGTCACCGAGATCCGCCGGTTCCGCAGCGACCAGCTGCTCAAGCCGGGCCAGCGGGTCGCCGCCCGCCTCACCGGCCTGGAGGGGGCGGGGCTCGCCCCGCTCGCCGCCGCGGCCGCGAACCTGTGCCGCCTCACCCCGCCCGAGGACGGGTTCGCCGCCACCGCCTCGATCGAGGTGCGGCTCGAAGGCGGCACCGTCACCGTGGAACTCGACACGTCCGGCACCGTCGACCTCGCGGCCGAGCGGGCGCGCCTGGAGAAGGACCTGGCGGCGGCGAGGAAGGAGCTCGACGGGACGTCCGCGAAGCTCGGCAACGAGGCCTTCCTCGCGAAGGCGCCCGACGCGGTGGTCGAGAAGATCCGCACGCGCCGGCGCGTCGCCCAGGAGGAGGTCGACCGGCTCACCGCCCGGATCGCGCAGCTCGGCGGGGGCGCCGCGTGACGGTGCCCGCCTTCGCCGCCGACCCCGACGACCTGGCCGAGCTGGCCCAGGTCGAGTCGGAGCTGGACGAGCGCTGGCCCGAGACGAAGATCGAGCCCTCGCTGGCCCGCATCTCCGCCCTGATGCAGCTGCTCGGCTCGCCGCAGGACGCGTACCCGTCGATCCAGGTGGCGGGCACCAACGGGAAGTCCTCGACGGCGCGGATGATCGACTCGCTGCTGCTCGCCTTCTCCCGCCGCACGGGCCGGATCACCAGTCCCCACCTTCAGCTCGCCACCGAGCGCATCGCGATCGACGGTGCGCCGCTCACCGCCAAGCAGTACGTCGAGACGTACCGGGAGCTGGAGCCGTACATCGAGCTCGTCGATGCGCAGTCCGAGGCCGCCGACGGCCCGCGGATGAGCAAGTTCGAGGTGCTCACCGCCATGGCGTTCGCGGCGTTCGCCGAGGCCCCCGTCGACGTGGCGGTGGTCGAGGTGGGGCTCGGCGGAACGTGGGACGCCACCAACGTGGTGACCGCCGAGGTCGCCGTGATCACGCCGATCGGCCTGGACCACGTGGAGATCCTCGGCCCGGACCTCGCGAGCATCGCGGGGGAGAAGGCCGGCATCGTCAAGCGCGCCCCGGAGCGGCTGATCCCCAAGGACACCGTGATGATCGTGGGCAAGCAGGATCCGGCCGCGATGGACGTGCTGCTGCGCAGGGCCGTGGAGGCCGATGCCGCGGTCGCGCGCGAGGGATCGGAGTTCGCGGTCGTGGAGCGCCGCATCGCCGTCGGCGGGCAGCAGCTCACCCTGCAGGGTCTCGGCGGCGTCTACGACGAGATCTTCCTGCCGCTGCACGGCGAGCACCAGGCGAACAACGCTGCGGTGGCGCTGGCCGCGGTGGAGGCGTTCTTCGGCGCCGGTGCCGACCAGCAGCTCGATATCGACACCGTCCGTGAGGGATTCGCGAAGTCGGCCTCGCCGGGGAGGCTCGAGCGGGTGCGCAGCGCCCCGACGGTGCTGCTCGACGCCGCGCACAACCCGCACGGCGCGCAGGCGCTGGCCCGCACGATCGAGACCGAGTTCGGCTTCCGCACCCTCATCGGCGTGGTGTCGGTGCTCGCGGACAAGGACGCGGTGGGGGTGCTCACCGCGCTCGAACCCGTGCTCGACACCGTCGTGGTCACCCACAACGGATCGCCGCGGGTGCTGGAGGTCGAGCGGCTCGGCGCCATCGCCGAGGAGATCTTCGGCGAGGACCGCGTGGTCACCTCGCCCACCATGGTCGACGCCGTCGAGACGGCGGTCGCCCTGGCCGACGAGGACTCCGACGAGGACTTCGACGCCGGGGGCACCGCCTCGGGCGTCGGCGTGCTCATCACCGGCTCCGTGGTCACGGCCGGTGTCGCCCGCTCGCTGTTCGGAAAGGAACCCCAGTGACGGACACACCCGGATCGGCCCCGCGGTTCACCCCGCCGGCGAAGGACCCGTGGAAGAGCTTCCGCGGCATCCTCTCCGGCACCCTGATCCTGGAGATGATCGTGATCCTGCTGGCGCTGCCGGTGGTGGTGCGGCTCTCCCCGGGACTGTCCGCGCTCAAGGTCGCGTACGTGCTGGTGCTCGCGCTCCTCATGTTCGGCGGCTGCATGGTGGTGAAGAAGCCGTGGGCGATCCCCGCGTTCTGCGTGCTGCAGGTCGCGGTGATCGCGGGGTTCGCCGTGCACTGGGGGATCGGCGCCGTCGGCGTCGTCTTCGGCATCGTGTGGGCCTACATCGTGTACATCGAGCGCGACGTGCGTAAGCGCATGGCGGAGGGCCGCCTGCCGGGGCAGGAACCGATCGGCGCGCCGGGGCAGGAATAGGTGGGCGAGCAGCGCCCGTTACGCTGATGCGCGTGACTGAGCGGACTCTGATTCTCATCAAGCCCGACGGCGTGCGGCGCGGCCTCTCCGGGGAGATCCTGGCGCGCATCGAGCGGAAGGGCCTCACCATCGCGGCCCTCGAGCTCAAGCACGTCTCGACCGAGGTGGCCGAGGGCCACTACGCCGAGCACAAGGAGAAGCCGTTCTTCGGCTCCCTGCTCGAATTCATCACCTCGGGGCCCGTGGTGGCCGCCGTGCTGGAGGGGCCGCGCGCGATCGCCGCGTTCCGCCAGCTGGCCGGCGGCACGGACCCCGTCGAGAAGGCCGTCCCCGGCACCATCCGCGGCGACTTCGGCCTCGAGACCCAGGAGAACCTCGTGCACGGCTCCGACTCGCCGGAGTCCGCCGCACGCGAGATCGCCCTCTGGTTCCCCGGTCTGGCCTGACCTGCCGGAACCGTCCGAATCCCCCTGACTCCCCGGGCCCGCCCGCGCGTCGTCGCGCGGCGCGGGCCCGATACTTTTCCGCACTGGCTGTCTGGTGTGGGATACTGACCGCGGACGCACGTCGGCGCGCGCAACCGCGCAGTGCCGACCGGCCCGGCCGGCTCGCTGAACGTTGGAGCCGGCGTGCGCCACGCACGAGAAACGTGCAGACCTTGACAAACGTGGGGCGGTAGGAGAACTCCTTCGCCCGCACCACATGACACGCCCCCGCGTGGCCGCGACCGAGAAGTGATCGCGCCCGGGGGTCGGTAGGAGAATCAGTGGCCGACACCACGTCGCCGGAAGAACAGAACAACGAAACCCGTGGGGAGTTCCCGCAGAAGCTGCGCGTGCACGCGCTCGCGCGACTGCTGGGGCTGACCAGTAAGGAGGTGCTCGCGCACCTCGCGGAGCTCGGGTTCGTGGCCCGCAGTGCGCACTCCAGCATCGACCGCAGCGCGGCCGAGCGGGTGCGCGATCGCATCGAGGGCGCGGCGCCCGCCGCCGAGGACGCGCCCACCGAGCAGGCGCCCACTGAGCAGCCCGCACCCGCCGAGACTCCGGCAGCGGAGACCCCGGCCGAGGCCGCGCCCACACTCTTCTCTGCCGCCACCGTCGCCGAACCGGTCGCCGAGCCCGCGCCCGCGGCCTTCGACGCGAACGCCCCGCTGTTCCTCCCGCCCGAGCAGGTGGAGCCCGCGCCGCGCCGGACCCGCGCCCCCAAGCAGCAGGCGGCCAGGACCGAGCCCGAGAACGAGACCGGGACCGACGAGGCCGCGCAGGACGAGGCCGCCGAGACCTCTGCACCCGCGGAGACCACCGAGACCACCGACACCGCCGGAGGCTCCGAGGCGGACCGCACCGAGGCACCGTCGGACGAGCAGAACGGCGAAGACGAGGCGGGCGGCAACCGGCGTCGCCGCCGCGGGCGCCGCGGCCGGGGCCGCGGCCGCGGGGAGAACGCCGACGAGCAGGACCAGGCGGAGCAGCCCGAGGACGGCGCGAAGTCCGAGAAGGCGGAGAAGTCCGAGAAGGCCGAGAAGTCCGGGACCGAGGGCGAGTCCGGGGCCGACGCGAAGCCCGACGAGGCAGCGTCGGAGGAGTCCGACGGCGACGACGTCGAGGACGTGACCGACGGCGGGTCGCGCCGCCGCCGTCGCCGCCGGCGCCGCCGCGCGGGCACGGGGGAGGACGGCGGCGAGGCCGCCTCCTCGGACGACCCGCCCAACACGGTGGTCCACGAGCGCGAGCCGCGCCAGCGGGCCCGCCGTGACGAGGTGCGCGGCATCAGCGGGTCCACCCGCCTCGAGGCCAAGCGCCAGCGCCGCCGCGACGGGCGGGACACCGTGCGCCGCCGCCCGCCGATCCTCACCGAATCCGAGTTCCTCGCCCGCCGCGAGGCCGTCGACCGCGTCATGGTGGTGCGCGAGCGCACCGGCGTCGGGCCGTCGCAGGGCCAGGACGGGCACACCGTTCCGCACCCGCAGGACTACACCCAGGTCGCCGTCCTCGAGGACGGCGTGCTCGTGGAGCACTTCGTGACCTCGTCGAGCTCCGCGTCGATGGTCGGCAACATCTACCTCGGCCGCGTGCAGAACGTGCTGCCCTCGATGGAGGCGGCCTTCGTCGACATCGGCCGCGGCCGCAACGGCGTGCTGTACGCCGGCGAGGTCAACTGGGACGCCGCCGGCCTCGACGGCAACGCCCGCAAGATCGAGCAGGCCCTCAAGCCCGGCGATCAGGTGCTGGTGCAGGTCAGCAAGGATCCGGTGGGCCACAAGGGCGCCCGCCTCACCACGCAGATCTCCCTGGCCGGCCGGTTCCTGGTGTACGTGCCCGGCGGCGGCTCCGCCGGCATCTCCCGCAAGCTGCCCGATACCGAGCGCAAGCGGCTCAAGGAGATCCTCAAGGAGATCGTGCCCGCCGACGCCGGCGTGATCATCCGCACGGCGTCCGAGGGCGTGAGCGCCGAGGAGCTCGCGGGCGACGTCGCCCGCCTGCAGGCGCAGTGGGCCGAGATCGAGCAGGCCTCCTCGCAGAAGGGCGTCAAGGCGCTCTACGAGGAGCCCGACCTGCTGGTCAAGGTGGTCCGCGACCTGTTCAACGAGGACTTCAGCAAGCTCGTCATCGAGGGCGGCAAGGCCTGGGACACCGTGGAGAAGTACGTCTCCACCGTGGCGCCCGACCTGCTGCCGCGGGTGGAGAGGTTCGACAAGCCGCACGCGGATGCGCCGGACGTGTTCGCGACCCACCGCATCGACGAGCAGCTCGCGAAGGCGATGGACCGCAAGGTGTGGCTGCCCTCGGGCGGCACGCTGGTGATCGACCGCACCGAGGCGATGACCGTGGTCGACGTGAACACCGGCAAGTTCACCGGCGCCGGCGGCAACCTCGAGGAGACCGTCACCCGCAACAACCTCGAGGCCGCCGAGGAGATCGTGCGGCAGATGCGCCTGCGCGACATCGGCGGCATGATCGTGGTCGACTTCATCGACATGGTGCTCGAGTCCAACCGGGACCTCGTGTTGCGCCGCCTCACCGAGGCGCTCGGCCGCGACCGCACCCGCCACCAGGTCTCCGAGGTCACCTCGCTCGGCCTGGTCCAGATGACCCGCAAGCGGATCGGCACCGGCCTCGTGGAGGCGTTCTCCACGCCGTGCCAGGCGTGCGGCGGCCGCGGCATCATCGTGCACGACGCGCCCGTCGAATCGTCGGGCGGCGACGACGGTGGCCGCGGCGGCGACAAGTCGGAGGGCTCGGGCCGCAAGAAGCGCAAGCGCGCCAAGTCCGACGGTGGCTCGTCCGCCCCGGAGTCCGGGGCCGCGCCCGCCGCCAAGGAGCCCGCCGCGCACAAGGGCGAGCACCCGATGTTCAAGGCGATGGCCGCGCACCACGAGGAAGAGGTCCCCGCGGCCGCCGAGGCCCCCGGGTCGAAGCCGGCACCCGAGGCGGAGCCCGCGCCCGAGGCGCCCGAGAAGCAGGCGCCCGAGAAGCAGGCTCCCGAGCCGGAGGGCACGGCACCGTCGGCCCCCCGGCGCCGGCGGGTGGCGCGGAAGGCGCCCACCACCACCTCGGCGGAGCCGCAGACGATCGTCGTGGACATCGCGGCCGCGACCTCGAGCGCGCCCGTGACCGCCCCGGTGGACGCCGGGGCCTCGGTGGCCGAGCCCGCGCGCAAGCGCGCCCGGCGCCGGGCGGCAGCCCGCCCCGCGGGGCCCGCGGCGGGCGGCGCCGGGAGTGACGGTGCCGACAAGGCGGACCAGCCGGTTTGACCCTGTCACCGGCCTTCCCGTAGCCTGGGAAGGTCGCTTTTCCGGCGGCGCGCTCGTGCGTGCGCGATACCGGAGTACTTGCGTGAAGGCGAGCCGCGCACCTGGCGCGCGCTAGAACTACGAGATGTGTTGAAGAGGTAAGCGGAGAAGATGGCCACGTATGCGATCGTCAAGACCGGCGGCAAGCAGTACAAGGTCGCCGTCGGCGACCTGGTGAAGGTCGAGAAGATCGACGGTGAGCCCGGCAGCAGCGTGAAGCTGCCCGTGGCGCTCGTCGTCGACGGTGCGAACCTCACCACCGACGCCGCCGCGCTGGAGAAGATCTCGGTCACCGCCGAGGTCGTGGATCAGGTCAAGGGCCCGAAGATCCGCATCCACAAGTTCAAGAACAAGACCGGCTACCACAAGCGTCAGGGCCACCGGCAGAAGCTCACGGTCGTCAAGGTGACCGCGATCGCCTGAGCGGTCGAGTCGAGACCACTCACACACCTTTTAGTACAGGAGTAGCCAGATGGCACACAAGAAGGGCGCGTCCAGCTCGCGCAACGGTCGTGATTCCAACGCTCAGCGACTGGGCGTGAAGCGGTTCGGTGGCCAGAAGGTCAACGCCGGCGAGATCCTGGTCCGCCAGCGCGGCACCCACTTCCACCCCGGCGTCGGCGTCGGTCGCGGCGGCGACGACACCCTGTTCGCCCTCGCGGCGGGTGCGGTGGAGTTCGGCACCAAGCGTGGCCGCAAGACGGTCAACATCGTGCCGGTCGCTGCGGAGGCCTAGTCCGCGGCAGCAGCACAGAGCTTTCACGAAGGCGGGCGGGGTCTCCATCGGTGAGTCCCCGCCCGTCTTCGCTTTTTCGTCCAGGTGGAAAGAGGTTTACCCATGTCCAGGTTCGTCGACCGGGTGACCGTGCACGTCACGGCCGGTAACGGTGGCCACGGCTGCGCCTCGATCCACCGGGAGAAGTTCAAGCCCCTCGGCGGCCCCGACGGCGGCAACGGCGGCCGCGGCGGCTCGGTGATCCTCGAGGTCGATCCGCAGGTGCACACGCTGCTCGACTTCCACTTCCGCCCGCACCTCAAGGCCACCAACGGCAAGCCCGGCGAGGGCGGCAACCGCGAGGGCAAGTCCGGCCAGGACCTGGTGCTCAAGGTCCCGGACGGCACCGTCGTCCTCGATACCGAGGGCCGGATGCTGGCCGACCTGGTGGGCGCGGGCACCCGCTTCGACGCCGCGCAGGGCGGACGCGGGGGCCGCGGCAACGCCGCGCTGGTCTCGAAGGCGCGCAAGGCCCCCGGCTTCGCGCTGCTCGGCGAGGAGGGCCAGACCCGGGACCTGGTCCTGGAGCTGAAGTCCGTCGCCGACGTGGGCCTCGTCGGCTTCCCGTCCGCGGGCAAGTCGTCGCTGGTCTCCGTGCTCTCGGCGGCCAAGCCGAAGATCGCCGACTACCCGTTCACCACCCTCGCGCCGAACCTGGGCGTCGTCTCGGCGGGCGACACCACCTTCACGATCGCCGACGTGCCCGGCCTCATCCCCGGCGCGTCGACGGGGCGCGGCCTGGGCCTGGACTTCCTGCGTCACCTGGAGCGGTGCGCGGTGCTCGCGCACGTCGTGGACTGCGCGACCCTCGAGCCGGGACGCGACCCCGTGAGCGACGTGGACGCGCTGGAGGCCGAGCTGGCCGCGTACCAGCCGGCGCTGGCCGCCGACACCGGGCTGGGGGAGCTGTCCGCGCGCCCGCGCGTCGTGGTGCTCAACAAGGCCGACGTGCCCGACGCGGAGGAACTGGCCGAGATGGTGCGGCCCGAGTTCGAGGCGCGCGGCTGGCCGGTGTTCGTGATCTCGGCCGTCGCCCACACCGGGCTGCGGGAGCTGACGTTCGCCCTCGCCGAGCTGGTGCAACGCTACCGGGCCGAGCGGGGCACGCCCGTCGCCCGGCGCCCCGTGATCCGGCCCATCGCGATCGACGAGTCCGGCTTCGAGGTGATCTCCGATCCCGACCAGCCGGGCGGTTTCATCGTGCGCGGCCCGCGGCCGGAGCGCTGGATCAAGCAGACCCCGTTCGACAACGACGAGGCCGTCGGCTATCTCGCGGACCGGCTCAACCGGCTGGGCGTCGAGGCCGAGCTGGTCAAGCTCGGCGCGGTGCCCGGCGCGCCCGTGACCATCGGCGACGTGTGCTTCGAGTGGGAGCCCTCGCTCGGCACCATCGACGACGTTCCCGTGACCGGGCGCGGCACCGACATCCGCCTCGAGCGCAACGAGCGCGTCGGCGCCGCGGAGCGCCGGCACCAGCACGACGTGCGCCGCGGCCTGGCGAGCGACGACGAGGACGACCAGTGACCGACGCCTCCGGGGCGGTCGGCGACCTCCTCGCGGGCGATATGCGCGCGGCGGTCGCCGGTGCGCGCAAGCTGGTCGTGAAGATCGGCAGCTCGGCGCTGACGGATCTGGAGCACGGCCTCGCGTCGGACCGGCTGGACGCGCTCACCGACGCGATCGTCGCGCGGCTCGACCGCGGCACGGAGGTGGTCGTTGTCTCGTCCGGCGCGATCGGGGCGGGCATGGCGCCGCTGGGGCTGCGGCGCCGGCCCACCGACCTGGCCACCAAGCAGGCCGTCGCCTCGGTGGGGCAGCTGCAGCTCGCGAACGCGTGGGGCGCGTCGTTCCGCCGGTACGAGCGCATCGTCTCGCTGGTGCTGCTCACCGCCCACGACATCGGCCTGCGCGTGCACGCCGCGAACGCGCAGCGCACCCTCGAACGGCTGCGCACGCTGGGCGCCGTCCCGATCATCAACGAGAACGACGTGGTGGCCTCGAACGAGGTCCGCTTCGGCGACAACGATCGCCTGGCCGCCCTCGTGGCGCACCTGATCGGGGCCGACGCGCTGATCCTGCTCTCCGACGTCGACGGCCTGTACGACGGCGATCCCCGCAAGGGTGCGGCCACGCTCATCGCCGACGTCGACGGGCCCGAGGACCTCGACGGGGTGGTCGCCGGCTCCGGCGGCGCCCTCGGCACGGGCGGCATGGCCTCCAAGCTGTCGGCGGCCCGCCTGGCCGCCGACGCCGGGGTGCCGGTGCTGCTCACCGCCGCCGCGGTCGCGGACCGGGCGCTCGACGGTGCCGATGTGGGCACCGTGTTCCGGCCGCGGGCCGTGCGCCTGTCGGCGCGGCGGTTCTGGGTGCGGCACGCCGCCGACGTGCACGGGGACCTCACGCTGGACGACGGAGCCGTGGCCGCGGTGGTCGACCGCCGGCGTTCGCTGCTGCCCGCCGGCGTCACCGCGGTGCGCGGGGGGTTCTCCGGCGGCGACGTGGTGAACCTGTGCGACCTGCGCGGCACGGTCCGCGCGCGGGGCGTCGTGGCCTACGACCACACGGAGCTCGAGGCGATGCGGGGGCGCGACACCTCCGACCTTCCGCCCGAGCTGCGCCGCCCGGTCGTGCACGCGGACGATCTGGTGCCGGTCCGGTAGAGCGCGCGGGTACGGGTCGCTACGCGGCGCCCTCGAGGTCGCGGCGCAGCGCCGCCTCGGAGTGTTTGACGGCCTGGGCGGCGAACGGCTCGATGATCCGGCCGAGCGCCTTGCCGGCGAGGCCGCCGGGCAGCTCGTAGGTGAACTCGACGGCGAGTTCGGTGGTGTCCTCGTCGACGGCGCGGAAGTTCCACCGGGATGCGGTCCGGAAGCCGGCGATGGACGTCAAGGTGATCAGGCGGTCCTCCTCGAACTCGGTGACCTCCACGACGGAGCCGAGTTCCTTGGGGCCGATCTTGACGGCGGAGTCGTAGGTCGCGCCGAGCCCGTAATCCTTCTCGCCCTGCGGGACGAACCGGCTGATCCCGAAGAACCACTGCGGCACCGTCCGGTAGTCGGCGACGTGCGCGAAGGCGGTGCTCAGCGGCACGGACGCGGTCGCGGTGTGGTTGATCGTAGTCATGGAACCTCCGGTTTCGGCGATCGGGCGGGGGTGGTGCGGGCTCGGATCCTGCGCGAGCACCGCAGACCCTACAGGCGCTACCAGCGAATTCATACAAGCGGGAAGGAAGTGTCCACATGCGTGGTACATTTCGTTCAGAACTGTGTCAGCCGAGCAGGAGGAGTCCGTCGTGGCCGTACACATCACCCACATGGGCCGCACCCGGGGACGGCCGTTCCCGGGCCAGGCCGAGTACGAGCAGACGCTGCAGGACCTCTCCGAGGCCTCGGTGCACCGCAACTTCGATCCGTACGTGGACATCGACTGGGATTCCCCCGAGCTGGCGGTCACCCCGGACGACCCGCGGTGGATCCTCGACTCCCGGTTCGATCCGATCGGCCGCACGCAGTGGTACCAGTCGCAGCCGCGGGCGAAGCAGATCGAGATCGGCATGTGGCGCCAGGCCAACGTGGCCAAGGTGGGCCTGCAGTTCGAATCGATGCTGATCCGCGGGATCATGCAGTACACGGCCGTGCAGCCGAACAACTCCCCGGAGTTCCGCTACGCCACGCACGAGGCGAAGGAGGAGTGCCAGCACACGCTGATGTTCCAGGAGTTCGTGAACCGGATCGGCATGGACGTGCCCGGCGGCCCGCTGTGGTTCCGTCGCCTCTCCCCGCTGATCCCGCTGGCGGCCACCAGCTTCCCGATGATCTTCTACATGGGCGTGCTCGGCGGCGAGGAGCCGATCGACCACGTGCAGAAGCAGTTCCTGCGCTCGGGGATCGAGCAGCACCCCACGATGACCGCGGTGATGCAGATCCACGTGGCCGAGGAGGCGCGGCACATCTCCTTCGCGCACCAGCTGCTCGAGCACCGGATCCCCACCCGGGGCGTGCTCCCGCGGTTCCTGCTGTCGATGGCGCTGCCGATCACCATGCGGCTGCTGCTCACCGCGATCGCGGTGCCGCCGCGCGAGTTCCGCACCCGGTTCGACATTCCGCGCGAGGTCTGGAAGCAGATGTACTGGCGCTCGCCCGAATCGCAGGCGATGAAGCGCGAGGTCTTCGGCGATGTGCGCCTGCTCGCGGAGAAGACGAAGCTGATGAACCCGGTCTCGCGGGTGCTGTGGCGCGCTCTCGGGATCGACGGCCGCGTCTCGCGTTTCCGGAGCGAGCCGGCGTACGCCGCGGACTGAGCCCCCTCGTAGTCGATCCGCCTGGAGCAGAGCCGCTGTGAGCGGTTCCGCCCCAGGCGGATTCGTCTTTCCGGGCCGTGCTGGCCGCTCCATCATGGGCGCATGAGTGATGAAACGAAGGCCCCCAGATTCTCCGAGCGCGTGCGCCGCGAGCTCTACGACCACCGCGTGGTGATCCTCGACGGGCCGCTCGACGACGACAACGGCGCGCTGCTCGCCACCCAACTGCTCTCGCTGGCGGCGGTGAGCCCGCGGGAGATCGCGCTCTGGATCCACTCGCCGGGCGGGTCCGTTCCCTCGATGCTCGCGATCCGCGACGTGATGCGCCTGATCCCGTGCGACGTCTCCACCCTGGTCCTCGGGATCGCCTACAGCGCAGGGCAGTTCCTGCTCTCGGCGGGAACGCCCGGCAAGCGCCGCGCGCTCCCGCACGCCCGGGTGCTCATGCACCAGGGCTCCGCGGGGATCGGCGGCACTGCGGTCGACATCGAGTTGCAGGCCGGGGACCTGCGGCACACCCGCGACACCGTGCTCGGCATGATCGCGCAGGACACGGGGCGCCCGCTGGAGCAGATCTTCGAGGACTCGCTGCACGACCGCTGGTACACCGCGGAACAGGCCCGCGAGTACGGCTTCATCGATCACATCGTGGACTCGTTCGACACCGTGGTGCCCGGCCGGCGCCGCACCGGATTCGACCTGGCGGGAGCCGCGCGATGAGCACCTACACGATCCCCAACGTGATCGACCGGCGCCCCAACGGCGAGCGGATCACGGACGTCTACTCGCACCTGCTGTCCGAGCGGGTGGTGTACCTCGGCACCGCGATCGACGCGGGCGTCGCCAACGCGACCGTCGCGCAGCTGCTGTTCCTGGCCTCCGACGGCGACGGCGAGATCCAGCTGTACATCAACTGCGAGGGCGGCGATCCCAGTGCGGCCCTGGCGATCTACGACACCATGCGCTACATCCGGCCCGCCGTCGCGACCACGTGCGTCGGGCAGGCCGTCGCGGTGGGCGCCCTGCTGCTCGCCGGCGGCGCCCCCGGCCGGCGGATGGGCCTGCCGCACTCGCGCATGGTGCTGCATCAGCCGTCCGCACAGGGCCGCGGCACCATCCCCGATCTGATCCTGCAGGCCGACGAGGTGATCCGCGTCCGCGCGCAGATGGAACGGGTGCTCGCGCGGCACACCGGCCGCAGCCCCGAGCAGCTGCGGGCCGACACCGATCACGACCGGGTGTTCACCGCGGAGGACGCGGTGGACTACGGGCTGATCGACGAGGTGATCGAGGAGGCCTGAGATCAGGCGGCCAGCGCGAGCAGCAGCGGGCCGCCGGCGGCGGACCCCGCCGCAGGGGAGGGGCCGGTGGCGACCACGCCGAGCCGGACCACGGGGCGCGCGGCCTGCATCCTGCGGCCGACCTCGACCGCGATCGCGCCGACCTCGGCGCCCAGCGCCCCGGCGACCGCGGCGAGCATCTCGCTGGACGGGTCCTTGAGCCCGCGTTCGATCTCCGAGAGGTACTGCGGCGAGATGCCGGCGCGGTCCGCGGTATCGGCCAGCCGCTCGCCCCGCCGGTGCCGCAACTCACGCAGGAACCCGCCCAGCTCGTGCCGGAACAGTGCCTCGCCGCGGATCTCCATGCCCGCAACGCTACGACGGACGCGGCCCCCGGCACCGTCGGATCTGCTCTGAGCAGCGCGCCCGGGGCGGGTAGGGTGCCCAGCATGGCGAACCTCGACCGCAGGACGTTTCTGGCCGCCGGCGCGGGCGCCGCGCTCTCCACCGTCTCGGTGCTCGCCGCGGGGCGCGCCGCGGCCGCACCGACGAGCGCGGGGCAGAAGGTGGTGTACTCCTACCCGGGCCTCACCCCGCCCGCGGAGCTGCTCACCAAGGTGTCCCAGGGCGCGGTGGGCGGCATCATCTTCTTCGGCGAGAACATCGCCTCCGCGCAGCAGCTCGCTCAGGTCGCGGCCGAGTTCCGGCGCGCCGCACCGGGCCCGCTGGCGCTGCTCACGGACCAGGAGGGCGGCCAGGTCAAGCGGCTGCCCGGCGGGCCCGTGGAGTCGGCGAAGCAGGTGGGCGCCTCCGCGGACCCGGCCGCCGCGGCCCGCGCGCAGGGCGCCGCCGCCGCCGCGACGCTGCGCGGCGCAGGCCTCAGCGGTGATCTGGCGCCGGTGCTCGGCGTGTACCGGTCCGCGGGCGACTTCCTCGACGCGACGGGACGCAGCTTCTCCTCTGATGCCGCGGTGGTCGGCGAGTGCGGCGCCGCGTTCGTGCGGGCCGCCCAGGCGGCAGGGATCACGGCCTGCGCCAAGCACTTCCCGGGCCTGGGGGCCGCGCCGGCGGGCGCGAACACCGACGCGACGGCGGTCACGATCGACCTGCCCGCGGCCACGCTGCAGTCGGTGGACATGGCGCCGTACTCGGCGGCGATCGCGGCCGGCGTCACGATGGTGATGCCGTCCTGGGCCGTGTACCCGTCCCTGGACGCCGCGAACCCGGCGGGCATGTCGCGCACCATCCTGCAGACGCACCTGCGCGGGCGGCTGGGCTTCCGCGGCACCATCATCACCGACGCCCTCGAGGCGGGGGCGTTGGCGCGGTACGGCTCCACGGGGGACCGGGCGGTGGCCGCGGTGCGGGCGGGCGCCGGGCTCCTGTGCTGCTCGGCGCGGGACGTCGCGCAGGGCGACGAGGCCGCCGCCGCGCTCGCCCGCGCGGGCCTGTAGGGGCCGCCGCGCCGGCCGAGGCTCAGGCCCGGGCCAGGGCGTGCAGGGCCGTCGCCACATCCACGTCGACGGTGACGTCGGCCAGCTCGTCCCCGCGGGTGCGGCCGCGGTTGACGATGACCACCGGCGTGCCCCGCTTGTGCGCGTGCCGCACGAACCGCAGCCCCGACATCACGGTCAGCGAGGTCCCCAGCACGAGGAGGGCGTCGGCATCGTCGACCATGGCGAACGCGCGCGCGACGCGCGGCTTGGGCACCGACTCCCCGAAGTACACGATGTCCGGTTTGAGGATGCCGCCGCACGTGCCGCAGTCGACCATGGTGAAGTCCGTGGTGTCCTCCACCACGACGTCCGCGTCGGGTGCCACCTCGAGCGCCCCGCGCCCGGCGATCCGCGCGACGAACCCCGCGTTCAGCGGTTCGAGCTGCGCGTGCAGCAGGTGCCGGCTGATCCGGTTCTCGCAGCTCAGGCAGCGCACCTGGGCGTAGTTGCCGTGCAGGTCCACCACGGGCCGCGACCCGGCCTTCAGGTGCAGCAGGTCCACGTTCTGGGTGATCACCCCGGTCACGCCGGGCAGCGCGGCGAGGGCCCGGTGCGCGGCGTTGGGCCGCGCGGCGTCCATGTGCCGCCAGCCCAGGTGGTTGCGCGCCCAGTAGCGCCGGCGGAACTCGGCGGAGCCGAGGAACTGCTGGAGCGTCATCGGGGTCCGACGGGGCGCCCCCGGGCTGCGGTAGTCGGGGATGCCGGACGCGGTGGAGATGCCGGCGCCGGTGAGCGCGACGATCCGGCGGCCGCGCAGCAGTGCGCGGGCCCGCTCCAGCCGGTCGGCGAAGTCGCGGTCCGGCGCGGTGGGCTCCGCGGGTTCCCAGGCGGGTATCGCAGTGCGCACGGTGTTCAGGGTAGTCGCGTGCGCGATCAGTCGACGGTGCCGAGCGGGTTCTCGGGCAGGGCGGCCCTGGCCTCCTTGCGTTTGAGCCACACGCGCAGCGCGATGAGCGGAGCGAACAGGCAGCCGACGCCGAGGATCAGGAACTGCCACGGCCCGCCGATGTGATCGACCAGCCAGCCGAAGTTCTGCCCGAAGAAGCCGGTGACGAAGGTGAGCGGCAGGAAGATCGTGGACAGCACCGTGAGCCGTTCGATCGTGGTGCTCTGCCGGGCGGCCGAATGCGCCTGCTGGACCGATACCACGGCGATGTTCGCCTGCAGGATGGTGCCGAGCAGGTCGCGCTGGGCGGAGACCTCCTCGTTGACCAGCTGCAGCCGGTCGTGCACGTCGCGCAGGTAGGGGACCAGGCGTTCCTCGGCCAGGCCCTTGCCCACCGCCTGCACCACCGCGAGGAGGGGGTGGGCGGCGCGGTAGAAGTTGGTGACCTCGCGGCGCAGCAGGTAGATCCGCTCGGTGGGGGCGACGGCGCCGGAGAACACCGTGGCCTCGATCTGCTCGATGTCGTGCTCGAGGCCCGCCACCACGGGCTCGTAGCCGTCCACCACCTGGTCCAGGATGGCCCAGAGCACGGCGTCGGTGCCGAGCGCGAGGAGTTCCGGCTTCTGTTCGAGGCGGGCGCGGGCGAGGTGCAGTTCGCTGGCCACGCCCTGGCGCACGGTGATCACGAAGTTCTTCGCCACGAACACGCTGATCTCGCCGAAGTCCACCTCCTCGCGGGCGTCGTCGTAGCGCGCGGTCCGCAGGATCACGAGCTTGACGGCGGCGCCGAAGTCCTCGACCTTGGGGCGCAGGTGGTAGTCCTGGGCGTCCTCGACGGCGAGTTCGTGCAGGTCGAAGGCCTCGCGGACGGATTCCATCTCCGCCGGCGTCGGCTCGAACAGTCCCAGCCACACGAATCCGTCGCCCGTGCACAGGCGTGCGGCATCCAGCGGAGCGAGGGTCTCCTCGGCCTGCCGGGTGCCGCCGAGGTAGTGGGCGCAGTCGACGATCACTTCGCCGATTCAACCCCACCGCGCGCACTCGCGCTCGGGAACCACCGGGTGTTCGCCCACCGGTCACCCCGGCTTCCGGTTGTTCGGCGAAGTATATTTCGACGGTGACCACCGAGACCGCACAGGCGCCGTCGATCGCGGCGCGGCTGGACCGACTGCCGATGACCCGCCTGCACTTCGCGGCGGTCGCGGTGATCGGGCTCGGCCTGTTCTTCGACCAGTACGAGAACTTCCTGGCCGCGACCATCGCCACGGTGCTGAAGAAGGACTTCGCTCTCGGCCCCGATGAGCTCAAGCTGCTGCTGGCGTCGGCGTTCATCGGGCAGTTCCTCGGCGCCCTGTTCATGGGGCGGCTCGCCGACCGGTACGGCAGGCGCACCGCGTTCATGATCAACCTCGCCCTGTACTCGGCGATGTCGCTGGCGGGCGCGTTCAGTCCGAACGCAATGTTCCTGGTGGTCACCCGGTTCATCGCGGGCATCGGGATCGGCGGCGAGTACGCCCTGGCCGACTCGTACCTCTCGGACATCCTGCCGAAGGACGTGCGCGGCAAGTACATCTCGCTGGCCTACGTGGTCTCGTTCGTCGGCGTGCCGGTGGTCGGGTTCGCGGCGCGCTGGCTCACGCCGCACGTGTTCGAGATCGGCGGTACGGAGGTGCAGGGGTGGCGCCTGCTGTTCGTGTTCGGCGCGTTCGGTTCGCTGCTGGTGTGGCTGGTTCGCCGCGGGCTGCCGGAGTCGCCGCGGTGGCTCGAGGCGCAGGGCCGCTACGACGAGGCGGACGCCATCGTGCGCCGGCTGGAGTCGCAGGCGGTCGCGGAGGGCAGGGTGCTCCCCGAACCCGACGCCGCGCTGCGGCCGGTGCGGTCCCGGTCCATCACGGTGCGGGCACTGTTCCGCCCGCCGTACCGGCGGCGCACCGTGATGCTGTGGATCGTCTCCGCCCTGGAGGTGTTCGGCTACTACGGGTTCGGCACGATCGCGCCCCTGGTCCTGCTGGCCAAGGGCTACTCGATCCAGACCTCGCTGCTGTTCGTGGCGCTGTCCTACATCGGCTATCCGCTCGGCGCAGCGCTCGCGCTGCCGATCGTGGAGCGGGTGGAGCGGCGCTACCTGGTGATCGGCTCCGCTGGGCTGATGGCGGCGTTCGGGTTGTGGTTCGGGTTCGCCGCGAGCCCGGTGCAGATCGTGATCTCCGGGTTCCTCTACACCCTGGCCTCGAACCTGTTCTCCAACGCCTACCACGTGTACCTGGCGGACTCGTATCCCACGGCGATCCGCGGGACGGCCGCGGGCGCCGCCTACTCGCTGTCGAAGCTGACGACCGCGTTCCTCCCGTTCATCCTGCTGCCGATCCTCGACGATCGCGGCAGCGCATGGGTGTTCGCGGTGGTCGCGGGCGCGATGCTCGGACTCATGATCACCGTCGCGGCGCTGGGCCACCGGAGCACGGGGCGTTCCGCGGACGAGGTCTGACGCGCGCCTATGTCACCGTGTCCACTGGTGACACGGTGACATGGGCGGTGCAACGGGGTCGAGCGTCTCGGACGGGCAGCCCGGCTCAGCGCCAGCGGGCGAGCAGCTCGTTGGACCGCTCGGTGAGGGTCATCTGCCAGATGGGGCCGAAGCTGATCCGGCCCGCGCCCGCGGCGGCGAGGGCGGCCAGATCGTCGCTCGCGGGATTCGCGATCGCGTTCACGGGGAGCGGCAGCGCGTCCGCGAGGTGGCGCAGCGTGGCCGCGTCGTGGAACGCGACCGGGTAGAGCGAATCGGCGCCGGCGTCGGCGCACAGCTGCATCCGCGCGATCGCGCGCTCGACCCGATCCTCCGCGTCACCCACCTGGTTCTTGAACAGGTCCGTGCGGGCGTTGATCACCACGTGCACGCCCGCCGCGTCGGCGGCGGCGCGCAGGGCGGCGACCAGATCGGCGTGCTCCTGGGCGTCACGGAAGCGGCCGCCCTCGGAGTGCACGGTGTCCTCGATGTTGAGGCCCACGGCCCCGGCCTCGAGCAGCCCCTCGATGAGGCGCTGCGCCGACTGCCCGTACCCGGACTCGATGTCCACCGAGACGGGAACGTCCACGGCGGAGGTGATCTGGGCGACGCGGGTCATCGCCTCGTCGAAGCTCATGCCCTCGCCGTCCGGGCGGCCGATCGAGTCGGCCATCGGATGCGAGCCCACCGTGAGGGCGGCGAACCCCGCGGAGACCGCGGTGTCCGCAGACCAGGCGTCCCAGGTGGTGGGCAGGACGACGGGATCGCCCTTGCGGTGCAGGGACTTGAGGGTGACGGCCAGATCGGCGAGAGAGGTCATGCCCTCAGTCTGGCACGGTGACCAACGGGTACACGCCGTTCTCGTCGTGCACCTCGGTGCCGACGACCGGCGGGTTGAACACGCACAGCATGCGCATGCGGGTCCGCGTGGTCACGGTGTGCCGCTCGTGGCCGTTCAGCAGGTACATGGTGCCGGGGGCGAGCGGGTACTCGACGCCGGTCTCCCGGTCGAGCAGCGTGCCCTCGCCCTCCACCAGCCACACGGCCTCCACGTGGTTGGCGTAGTGGAACTCGTTGACCGTGCCGGGCTCGATGGTGGTCTCGTGGAACGAGAAACCCACCTTGTCGCCGCCGAGCACGATGCGCTTGCTGCGCCAGTGGCCGGCGGCCACGTCGCGCTCGGTCCCGGTGATCTCGTCGGTGGTTCGAACGATCACTTCTGCAGCACCTTTCGGGTAGCGGTGGAGAGGATGTCCAGGCCGAGGTCCAGATCGGAGTCGGTGATGGTGAGCGGTGGCAGCAGCTTGACCACCTCGTCCGAGGGACCGGAGGTCTCGGCCAGCAGGCCCTGCTCGTACGCGGCGCCGCACACCTCGCCGGCCTTCTCGGCATCGGTGAACACCAGGCCCTGCACCATACCGCGGCCGCGGTGGCTCAGCTGCTCGGGGAACTCGGCGCACAACTCGTCGAACCGCTTCTCGATGTGGGCGCCCTTGCGCAGGGTCTCCTTCTCGAGGGTGTCGTCCGACCAGAACTCCTCGATCGCGTGCTTCGCGGTCACGAACGCGGGGTTGTTGCCGCGGAAGGTGCCGTTGTGCTCACCCGGGCCCCACACGTCCAGCTCCGGCTTCATCAGCGTCAGCGCCATCGGCAGGCCGTAGCCGCTGATCGACTTCGACAGCGTCACGATGTCCGGGGTGATCCCGGCGGCCTCGAACGAGAAGAACGGGCCGGTGCGGCCGATGCCCATCTGGACGTCGTCCACGATGAGCAGCATGTCGTGCCGCTCGCACAGCTCGGCCAGCGCGCGCAGCCACTCGGGGCGGGCCACGTTCACGCCGCCCTCGCCCTGCACGGTCTCCACGATGACGCCGGCGGGCTTGTTCAGGCCGCTGCCGGAGTCGGCGAGCACGGCCTCGAACCACTGGAAGTCCGGTGCGACACCGTCGAAGTAGTTGTCGAACGGCATCGGCGTGGCGTGCACCAGCGGGATACCCGCGCCGCCGCGCTTCATCGAGTTACCGGTGACCGAGAGCGCGCCCAGGGTCATGCCGTGGAAGGCGTTGGTGAAGTTGATGATCGACTCGCGGCCCTTCACCTTGCGGGCCAGCTTGAGTGCGGCCTCCACGGTGTTGGTGCCGGTGGGGCCGGGGAACTGCACCTTGTAGTCGAGGCCGCGCGGGCGCAGGATCCTGTCCTCGAAGGCCTGCAGGAACTCGCCCTTGGCCACGGTCGACATGTCGAGCGAATGGGTGATGTGTCCCTCGGCGATGTACTCCACCAGGGCCTGCTTGAGCTTCGGGTGGTTGTGCCCGTAGTTCAGGGCGCCGGCGCCGGCGAAGAAGTCGAGGTAGCGCTTGCCGTCGCGGTCGATGAGCCAGGAACCCTCGGCCTTGTCGAACACGGCGGGCCAGCCGCGCGAGTAGCTGCGCACCTGCGACTCTCGGGTCGTGAAGATCGAGGGCTGCTCGAAATCGGTGGTGCTGGTGTGGTCGTCGGTCACTGCGGACATGGTGATCCTCCTAGTGGTCCGGTTACTGCTGTGTCGGTGATGCGGCTCCGCCCGTCAGGCGGGGTCGATGACGTACAGCTGCTCGGGCTCGTGGGGGTCTGATTCGGTGGGGGAGATGTGGTGTGAGGCGAACAGATCGCGCACCGCGAGGGTGGAGCCGCGCTTCTTCGCCACGGAGCCGAAGAGCTCCTGGGACGCCGTGTTGGATGCGGTGATCGTGGTCTCCAGGCGTGAAACGCCCTGCACCGCAAGATGGTCCAACAGGTCGATGAGCATACGCGATGCGATGCCGTGGCCGCGGTGCGCGGCGTCCACCGCCACCTGCCACACGAACAGGGTGTCCGGGCGGTCGGGGCGGCGGTATCCCGTGACGAATCCGGCAACGGCGCCGTCGCGCTCGGCGACGATCGACGAGTCGGCGAAGTCACGGCACAGTAGGGTGTACGCGTACGTCGAGTTGAGGTCGAGAACCTCGGTGTCCCGGGCTATTTCCCAGAGACGGATTCCGTCCTCGATGGACGGTCGTCGGGTGGAGACCCCCGTGTTCACGGTGGTCGTGGGATCGCTCTTCTGAGACGGGCTCATCGCTTTCGACGCTAACAACCGTTGCTGCGGAAGTCACCCGAGCCCGAAGAATCGGTCACCGGAACCCCGGGGTATCCCCAGCGAGCCGGGTCAATGTGAGATGAGTCACATCAGGACGGCCTCCAGGGGGACGATCCCGCGCCGGCCGCCTCGTGGAGCGCGATCCTCATCCGGCGCTCTCGCGGGCGGCGAGGAAGGCGTCGACCTCGGCGGCCGTCGGCGCCGCCGCCGCACCGGCGGCGGCCGCGGTGAGGGCGCCCGCGGCGTTCGCCCGGCGCAGCCGCTCCGCGGGCGGCAGCTCCCCGGACGCCGCGCACGCGCCGGCGCAGGCGTCGCCG
>JBEBXD010000077.1:0-21997 GCA_040391845.1 Tsukamurella paurometabola
TTGTAGCCGATGTAATAGCCGTGCACGGCCTCGTCGCGGATGATCAGGCGGATCATGTCGGCGGTGTTGGTCAGCTTGGCGCGCGAGGACCAGTACATCGGCAGGTAGAAGCCGCTGTAGAACAGGAACGACTCGAGCAGAGTGGAGGCCACCTTGCGCTTGAGCGGGTCATCGCCGCGGTAGTAGTCCATGACGATCTGCGCCTTGCGCTGCAGGTGCTCGTTCTCCTCCGACCAGCGGAAGGCGTCGTCGATCTCGCGCGTGCTGCACAGCGTGGAGAAGATGGAGCTGTAGCTCTTGGCGTGCACGGACTCCATGAACGCGATGTTGGTGTACACCGCCTCCTCGTGCGGGGTGAGCGCGTCGGGGATCAGCGAGACGGCGCCGACGGTGCCCTGGATCGTGTCGAGCAGCGTGAGCCCGGTGAACACCCGCATCGTGAGCTGCTTCTCGAGGTCGGTCAGGGTGCCCCACGACGGGATGTCGTTGCTGACCGGCACCTTCTCCGGGAGCCAGAAGTTGCCCGTCAACCGGTCCCAGACCTCGGCGTCCTTATCGTCCGGAACCCGGTTCCAGTTGATCGCCGAAACCCGGCTGACCAGCTTGAGCGGGGCGCCGTCGGCGGGGCTGTGAGCAGCGGTTTCAGACATGACACCTCGGTTTTCGCGGAGCTGGATTTCGACGACCATGACACTACCCCTTGGGGCCGACATGTAGGCGGACCGCAAGACCTAGTGCCATCGCACCAGTTCGGCGTGTCGCCCCAGTGGCCGCGAGCCCCGTTCACAGCAGCCCCGACAGCCGATACAGCACCAGCGATCCCGCGACCGCGACGTTAAGGCTCGCGCCCCGCCCCACCATCGGGATCTCCACCGCCTCGTCCAGGAGCGGGAGGATCTCGCTGGGGATGCCGCTGTGCTCGTGGCCCAGCACGATCACGGTGCGCTCGCGCGCGGGAGGCAGGTCCGCGAGCCGCGTCGCCCCCTCCGCCAGCTCCACGCCGAGGATCCTGCTTCCCCGTTCCTTCTGTGCGCGTATCCAATTCGCGGGGTTTCCGGCCCGGTGCACGCAGCTGCGGCCGGGCAGGGTGTTCCCCTTCCGCAGCGCGTCGGCCACCCAGGGTTTCCGCGGGACGGCGATGCACGCACCCACGGCGTCGCAGGTGCGCAGCATGGTCCCGAGATTGGCCCCGAACTGCGCCCACAGCGGCGCCACGATCAGGTGGTCCCAACAGGAATGACTTCGATTCCGGCGTGATCGCCGGATCTCCGAGCGGGTCTTGACCCGCAGATCGGCCATCAGGCGGTGTGAGGCTCAGGGCCCCTTCCATGGTTCGTCATTCCGCCGAAGATACCTCAGATCACGACGGTCCGCAGCAGGCCGTCGAGCACGTCCGGATCGCCGTCCAGGCCGACGGTGCCGGGCTCGGCCCGGCGCCACAGCACGAGGTCGAGGTCCGACGCGGTGCCGCGCAGCGTCACGTCCGCGGCGGCGGGCTCGTCGAGCACGTCGATGCCGTCGGCCCGTAGCCGCAGGGTCCAGCGGTCGCCGGTATCGGTCGCCTCGATCGCGATCACCTTGCCCGCGAGCCCCTCCGGGAGCCCCTTCCGCTCCAGGATGCGCGGGATCTGCATCTGCGTCAGCTCGGTGATGCCGTCGGCGGCGGTCCATGCGGGGAGGGGCTCGGCACCGTCGGGCAGGGAGTTCTGCAGGTCCCAGCGATGGATGGACACCTCCTGCGCCATGCGGCGCATCCAGAAGGACGCGGTGGTGCTGCCCACGAAGGCGCGCGCCGGCTCGTCGGGCCCGTGCCGGCGGAGCTCGTCGAGCAGCTCGGCGTTGACGCCCGCGTACCACCGGATCACCTCGGCGCCGTCGGGCGCGTCGGAGACGTCGGGGATCATCCGCTCCCGCGAATCGGGCCCGGCCTGCAGGAAGGCGGTCGCCCAGCGGTGCGCGCCGGCGGTGTGGACGATGCCGTCGCGCACCGTCCACCCGGGGCAGCTGGGGACGGGGAGGCCGAGGTGGGCGGGGTCGATGGCGGCGATGCGGGCGCCGTCCGCGGCGATGGAGTCGAGCCAGAGCTGAGCTGTCATGGCCTCGACCCTACGAGCGGCGAACGACACCGGGGGACGATGTCGGCGATTCCGCGGACCGCACGACCGCGCCGTGATAATTTCCAATTCTTCATTCAGTATTCCGATTCGGGAGACGATATGCGCATCCGTACACTCACCGCCGTCGTGGCCGCGGTCGGCGCCGCGGCGCTCGGCACCGTCGGCCCGGGTATCGCCCACGCGGACCCGAACGGCGTGTCCTGCATCTCCTCGCCCGACGTCGGCGCACCGTCGACCGCGGGTGGGAGGTTCGGCACCGCCCCGCTGACCTTCCCCGCCCCGCTCGTCGCCGGGTGGGACCTCGGCTCGGGGCACTCGCGCGGCGCCGCCACCACCGCGTCGGCGCGCTACTCGCCGGGGGGCAACGTGATGAACCTCGTGGAGGTCGGCAGGCTGCGGGTGGAGCGGGGCAGTCACGACACGCTCGGGATGGCGCTGGCGTTCTCGCTGTGCCGATTCCCCGGAGCCGAACTGCCGGGCGGGAATTCGGCGCACACCACCACGGACCGGCAGATGGTGCCGGTGCGGATCGGCGGCGTGAAGGGCACCCGACTCGACCTGAACACGAACATCGCGGCCGGATCCGGCCGGTCCGCCGAGACGGACTGGTTCACGATCATCGTGCTCGACACCACCCCCACGTCGTACTTCCTGGGCGGCTCGAACAAGGCGAACACCGACGCGCGCGGCAAGGTCGACGCCGTGATCCGCGCCCTGCAGGTGCGCTGACGCCCGCGCACCGGCGGCAGTGCATGCTGGAGGCGTGACCGAACTGCCGATGTTCCCGCTCGGCGCCGTGCTGCTGCCCGGCGAGGAGTTGCCGCTGCGCATCTTCGAACCCCGCTACCGGCGGATGATCGAGCACTGCCTCGCCACCGACGGCCGGTTCGGGGTGGTGCTGATCGAGCGCGGCAGCGAGGTGGGCGGCGGCGACGTGCGCACCGACATCGGCACCGTCGCACTGATCGACCGGTACGTCCGGAAGATGGGCGGGGAGTTCACGCTGATCTGCCGCGGCACCGAACGCGTGCGGGTCACGCGGTGGCTGGAGGACGATCCCTACCCCCGCGCGGAGGCCCAGCCCTGGCCGGACGAGGTGCAGCCCGCAGTCGATCTCATCCCCCTGCTCGGCAAGCGGGGCGAGATCGAAAGGCTCACAGCGCGGCTCGCGCGGAACGACGGTGCGCGGCCCCGCCCCTGGCCCGACCTGCGGCTCCCGGAGGACCCGGTCGAGCGGAGCTACTTCCTCGCGCGGGCGCTGCCGCTCTCCGATGCCGATCGGCACCGCGCGCTGGCCGCACCGGGCCCGGCAGACCGCGTGCGAGCGCTCACGGACGCACTCGACGACGTGATCGCCTCGCTGCGTTTCCGCTTGCAGTAGGGCCGCTTTCGTAGGCGGCCGGGAACTCAGGCCTCGCCGAACAGGCGCACCAGGGTCTTCTCCACGTCGTCGATCGGCGCTTGCGACTGCGTCGCCATACTGAGCACCACCGCGCCCTCGATCGCCGCGATGATGGTCGTCGCCTGCTGCCGCGCGAGCTCGGGATCGCCGGTGTCCTCCGCCAGGCGCGCCGCGATCAGCGCGATCCAGTCGTTGAACGCCGCCCCGGCGGAATCGGCGGCCTGCGGTGAATCTGCGCGGCCGAGCGTCGCGGCCACGATCGGGCAGCCGGAGCGGAACCTGGACGACACCAGGACCTGCCGCCACACGCCGCCCAGACGCTCGAACAGGTCGGCACGCCCCGTCGACCGGGCGATGGCACCCTCCATGAGCGCGGTGACGAATCCGCCCGCGGTGCGCGTCGCCGCGTCCACGAGGTCGGCCTTGCCCCCGGGAAAATTGATGTAGACGGTGCGCCGCGACCTGCCGCTCCCCTCCAGGATGTCGGCGATGCCCGTGCCGGCCACGCCGCGCTCCCGGATCAGGTCGATGGTGGTGCGGACGAGGTCGTCCTTGGAGCTCATCGCGCGCCTCCTTCTCATGTTCGTCGGCTCGTTCGCCCCGCGAGTGTTGCGCATGTGCGCGCCACACACCAATATACCGATCGGTTTACACCCTCGCGGAGGATTCGTCCGCCCACCTCGTTTCGATAGAACTTGCACTATTGACTACCACTCAGTTAGCGTGCCGTACACCGATCGTTATACACGGCGCGACAGCGAAGGCGGCACGCGAATGAAGCACGAGAGCAAGCGGTTCGAGGCCCTGGGCCGCCTGTGCGCCCGCCACGCCTGGCTCGTCCTGGGGCTGTGGGTCGCCCTCGCCGGCGTGCTCAACCTGGCGGTTCCGCAACTCGAGAAGGTGGTGTCGGAGCACTCCGCGCCCTTCGTCGCCCAGAACCTCGAGGCCGTCGACACGCTCCGCACCATGGCCGCCGACTTCGGCACCGCACCCACCACGGGCGTCGGCTCCGTGGTGATCAGCGACCCGGCCGGCATCTCCGACGCCGACCGCGCCTACTACGGCCGCCTGATCGCCAAGCTGCACGCGGACCGGGAACACGTCGCGTGGCTGCTGGACACCTACTCCAGGCCCGAGACCCGCGCCGTCGGCCTCTCCCCCGACGGGAAGGCGATCAACCTCGTGTTCGCCGTCACCGGCGACGCCGGGTCGACGCAGGCCCACCACGCCACCACCGCGGTCCGCGCCATGATCGACGAGTCGGGGATCCCGAGCGGAACCGAGGTGCACTACACGGGCCCCTCACCGACGCTCGCCGACCTGTTCTCCGCGATCGACTACTCGCTGCTCATCATCACGGTGATCTCGGTCCTGCTCATCACACTGGTGCTGCTCGTGGTGTACCGCTCGCTGTGGACCGCCCTGATCCCGCTCCTGACGATCGGGCTCGGCCTCGCCGTGGCCCGGCCGGTCATCGGCCTGCTCGGGATGCACGACGTGCTCTCCGTCTCCAACTTCACCATCGCGATCGGCACGGCCCTCACCCTGGGCGCGGGCACCGACTACGCGATCTTCGCGATCGCGGCCTACCACGAGGGCAGGCGCCGCGGCATCCCCGCGCGCGAGGCCGCGGCCTACTCGTCGATGAAGATGTCCACCATCCTCATCGCATCGGCGCTCACGATCGCGGCGGCGTGCTGCTCCATGGCGTTCGCGCAGATCGGCATGTTCCGTACCGCCGGACCGCCCACCGCGGTCGCGGTCGCCGTGACCCTTCTGGTGGCCCTGACGGTGCCGCCCGCCGCGCTCCGCATCCTCGGCGAGCGCGGGAAGGCCGAGCCGCAGGCGCTCGACGAGGGCGCGTGGCGCCGCCGCGGGGCCCGGATCGTGCGCCACGCCGTCCCGATCACCGCGGCCTGCCTGGCGATCCTGGTGGCCGCCGCCGCCCTGCTGCCCACGCTGCGCATCGGATTCGACGAGAACCGCATGCAGTTGCAGGCCACCGATTCCAAGATCGGCTACGACCGCGCCTACGAGCACTGGGGCGTCAACGAGGTGAGCCCGGAGTACATCCTGATCCGCTCCGACCACGACATGCGCAACACCCGGGACCTCGCCGCACTCGAGCTTGCGGCCTCCCAGGTGGCGAGCCTGCCGCAGATCGCCCTCGTGCGCTCGATCACCCGCCCCGACGGGAAGCCCATCGCGGAGTCCGCGGTCGGCTTCCACACCGGCCAGGTGGCCGACCGCCTCGCCGACGGCGCCAAGCAGATCACCGATGCCACACCGCAACTCAAGCAGCTGGCGGCGGGCGTCGCCCAGCTGCACGACGGGGCGCAGCAGGCGTCCGCGCGACTCCCGGAGCTCAAGGCGGGCACCGATCAGGTCGTCGCCCTCGCGGACGGCGTGTTGTCCGCGTACTCCGCGGTGGAGGACGTGGTGCGGACCGCAACGGACGGCCGCGAGGGGGCCGGCGAAGCCCTCGGCACGGCGGCGAACGCCATCGACGCCGTCCGCGCGGCGCTCCCGGCGGTGACGCGCCTCGCCGCGCAGGTGGACCCCCGCGCGCGGGAGGCGAAGACGGTGCTCGGCCCGCTCGTCACGGCGGAGCCGTCCGCGGCGTGCCGGGCGGACGCGCAATGCATGCGGGCGCGGGCGGCGCTCGCGGAGCTCGACGCCGCCACCGGCGGGCGTGTCGGGCCCGTCCTCCAGCGGACCGTCGACCTGCAGCCCGTGGGTGCCGTGACGCTGCTCGCCACGGTCGTCGACAAGGTCGAGACGGCGGTCACGAGCCTGCGGGGCCTCATGAACCAGCTCGGTGACCGCACCCCAGAGCAGGTGCGCGCGGACCTGCAACGACTCACCGCGGGCGTCACCGAACTCCAATCCGGGATGACCCGGCTCACTGCGGGTCTCGGCGAGGTCCGCAGCGGCACGGGGCGAATGCTGACGATGACCGGGGCTTTGCAGACCGGCCTGCAGCAGGCCGTCGACTACCTGCGCGGTGTGCAGACCGCCACCGGCGACGGAGCCGGCCGGGGCTTCTACCTGCCCGCGCAGGGCCTGGATGACCCCCGATTCGTGACCGCGTCCCGGCTGCTGATGTCGCCCGATGGGAAGTCCGCCCGGATGCTCGCCGTGTGGAAGATCAACCCGTACGGTTCCGAGGCGCTCGACGCGGCGCCCCAGCTCACATCGGCCGCGCGGAATGCGCTCCGGGGCACCGGTCTCGAGGGCGCCGACGTGCGGGCATCCGGGCTCACCTCGCTGTCCGCGCAGATGCGGGACCAGGTGTGGAAGGACTTCGCGCTCTTCGCGCTGATCGCCGTGCTCGCCGTGCTCATCCTGCTGTGCGTGCTGCTGCGCAGCCTGGTCGCTCCGCTGGTCATGGTGGCGGCGGTGATCATCTCGTTCGCCGCGGCCGCGGGCGTCAGCACCCTGGTGTGGCAGCACATCATCGGGATCGATCTGGACTGGAGCGTGCTGCCCGTGGCGTTCATGGCGCTCGTGGCCGTGGGCGCGGACTACAGCATGCTGTTCGCCGCCCGGATCCGTGAGGAGTCCGGGTCCGGGATGATCAGCGGAATCCTCCGCGGCTTCGGCAGCACCGGCTCCGTGATCACCACCGCGGGAATCGTGTTCGCGCTCACCATGCTCGGCCTCCTCGGGGGCACGGTGATCAACCTGCTCCAGATCGGCTCCACCATCGCGCTCGGGCTGATCCTGGACATCACGGTGGTCCGCACCTACCTCCTGCCGTCCGTCATGGCCATCGCGGGCAATCGGATCTGGTGGCCCGCCAAGGCCTGAGCGGCTCGGCGATCACGCTGACCGGGCACCGACACCGGGATCCGCGGCGGCTCGATCATGCCGGCCGAGATCCACGACGACGTCGGCGACCCGGACGCGGACGGTTCACCCGCACAACGGATACGGACATCGAGTTCGTGGCGGATCGGCTCCCGGCTCGGCGACCCGCACAGCATCCTCGGGACTTCACTGGCGGCAGAGTCCCCGGAGGGCGTTCGTCGTTGAGGCCCCGACAAACGCCGGCGCCGACCAGAGGATCTCCCCTGGCCGGCGCCGTGCCGATCGAGCGCTTAGAGCATGCAGCTCACGCAGCCCTCGACCTCCGTGCCCTCGAGGGCCATCTGCCGCAGGCGGATGTAGTAGAGGGTCTTGATCCCCTTGCGCCAGGCGTAGATCTGGGCGCGGTTCACATCGCGGGTGGTGGCGGTGTCCTTGAAGAACAGGGTGAGCGAGAGGCCCTGGTCCACGTGCTGGGTGGCGGCGGCGTACGTGTCGATGATCTTCTCGTAGCCGATCTCGTACGCGTCCTGGTAGTACTCCAGGTTGTCGTTGTCCATGTACGGCGCCGGGTAGTACACGCGGCCGATCTTGCCCTCCTTGCGGATCTCGACCTTCGCCGCGACGGGGTGGATCGAGCTCGTGGAGTGGTTGATGTAGCTGATCGAGCCGGTGGGAGGCACCGCCTGCAGGTTCTGGTTGTACAGGCCGTACTGCTGCACGTCCGCCTTCAGCGCGCGCCAATCATCCTGCGTGGGAACGTCGATCGACGAATCGGCGAACAGCTGCGCCACCTTCGCGGTGGCCGGCTTCCACTCCTGCTCCGTGTACTTGTCGAAGAACTCGCCGGAGGCGTACTTGCTCTCGGCGAACCCGCCGAAGGACTGACCGCGCTCGCGGGCGATCAGGTTCGACGCGCGCAGCGCGTGGAACAGCACCGTGTAGAAGTAGATGTTCGTGAAGTCCACGCCCTCCTCGGAGCCGTAGAACACCCGCTCCCGCGCCAGGTAGCCGTGCAGGTTCATCTGCCCCAGGCCGATCGCGTGAGAGAGGTTGTTGCCCTTCTCGATCGACGGGACCGAGCTGATGTCCGTCTGATCGGACACGGCGGTGAGCCCCCGGATGGCGGTCTCGATGGTGGCGCCGAAGTCGGGGCTGTCCATCGTCTTCGCGATGTTCAGCGACCCCAGGTTGCACGAGATGTCCTTGCCCACTTCGGCGTACGAGAGATCGGCGTTGTAGGTCGACGGGGTCGAGACCTGCAGGATCTCACTGCACAGGTTGGAGTGGGTGATCTTGCCGGCGATCGGGTTCGCGCGGTTCACCGTGTCCTCGTACATGATGTACGGGTAGCCGGACTCGAACTGCAGCTCCGCCAGGGTCTGGAAGAACTCGCGCGCGTTGATCTTGGTCTTGCGGATCCGGGAATCGTCGACCATCTCCCGGTACTTCTCGGTCACGTTCACATCGGCGAACGGCACCCCGTACACGCGCTCCACGTCGTACGGCGAGAACAGGTACATGTCCTCGTTGTTCTTGGCCAGCTCGAACGTGATGTCCGGGATCACCACGCCCAGCGAGAGGGTCTTGATGCGGATCTTCTCGTCCGCGTTCTCCCGCTTGGTGTCCAGGAACCGGTAGATGTCCGGGTGGTGCGCGTGCAGGTACACCGCGCCGGCACCCTGCCGCGCCCCCAGCTGATTGGCGTAGCTGAACGAGTCCTCGAGCAGTTTCATGATCGGGATCACGCCGGAGCTCTGGTTCTCGATCTTCTTGATCGGCGCGCCGTGCTCGCGAATGTTGCTCAGCAGCAGCGCGACTCCGCCGCCGCGCTTGGACAGCTGCAGCGCCGAGTTGATCGACCGGCCGATCGACTCCATGTTGTCCTCGATGCGCAGCAGGAAGCACGAGACCGGCTCGCCCCGCTGCTTCTTGCCCGAGTTGAGGAACGTGGGGGTGGCGGGCTGGAACCGGCCCGCGATGATCTCCTCCATCAGCCGGAACGCGAGCTTCTCGTCACCGTCGGCCAGCGTGAGCGCCACCATGCAGACCCGGTCCTCGAACCGCTCGAGGTAGCGCTTCCCGTCGAAGGTCTTGAGGGTGTAGCTGGTGTAGTACTTGAACGCGCCGAGGAAGGTGGGGAACCGGAACTTCCTGGCGTAGGCCGCGTCGAACAGGCCCTTGACGAACTCGCGGCTGTACTTGTCCAGCACCTCCGGCTCGTAGTAGTTCTCCTCCACGAGGTAGTCGAGCTTCTCGTCGAGGTTGTGGAAGAACACGGTGTTCTGGTTGACGTGCTGCAGGAAGTACTGCCGCGCCGCCTCCCGGTCCTTCTCGAACTGGATGCGCCCGTCCCTGTCGTACAGGTTCAGCATCGCATTGAGGGCGTGGAAGTCCAGCTCGCTGTGGCCGGGCCCGCCGTGGACGCCCGACTGGCTCGCCGAGGGGACGAGATCTTCCTGAGTTGCGGTCATGAGCGCGCGCTTTCCGTGAGTTCGTTGTGGGAGAAGAAGTCGGTGAGCCCGGTGCGGACGCGGTCCACGTCCTCCGTTGTGCCCATCAGCTCGAAGCGGTACAGGTACGGAACCCGGCATTTACGGGAGATCACGTCCCCCGCGAAGCAGAACTCCTCGCCGAAGTTGGTGTTCCCCGCCGCGATCACCGCGCGGATCAGGGAGCGGTTGTGGGAGTCGTTGAGGAACCGGATCACCTGCTTGGGGACGTACCCCCCGCCCGATACCGCGGTGGCCTGCTTCCCCCCGCCGTACGTGGGGGTGATCAGGACGAACGGTTCGTCGACGGTGATCGGCTCCTCCGCCCGCGCCACCGGGATGCGCACGGCGCGCATGCCCAGCTTCTTCACGAATCGGTGCGTGTTCTCCGACACCGATGAGAAGTAGACGACGAGCGGCGAGTCCATCGCTACGCCGTGGCGGCCACCGCGGCCAGCGCCTTGACCCGGTCCGGGCGGAAGCCCGACCAGTGCTCCTCGCCGGCCACCACGACGGGGGCCTGCAGGTAGCCGAGCGCCATGACGTAGTCGTGGGCATCCGAATCCTCGGTGATGTCCACGACCCGGTACTCGAGGCCGGCCTTGTCGAGTGCCTTGTAGGTGGCGTTGCACTGCACGCACGCGGGCTTGGTGTAGACGGTGATCTCGGCCTGGCTCATGGATGGCTCCCCTTCGCTGGACGGTCCCGGAGACTGCTCGGAACCCGATTATCGACCTACGGACTGACAAGTTTTCTCGCCACGTTTACCTGCGTGAACTCGGTCGGCCCGTGGACTCCTCAGCGATGCCCGTGTCGCCTCCCGGACCGCCTCCCGGCGCATCCGCTCTCGCAGTGGACTGAACACTACACCTAGTGGTCGCCCCGGGGAAGCAACACAACCACTTGCGAACAACATTGATGGAATTACCAGCTCGAAAGACGCCGTTTCACCCGTTTTTCATCGTGAATCCCCAGGACACGCCGAGGATCGGCGACACGCCGGGCGGACACCCCCGGCACCGTCGAACGGCGCTACCGGACGGGCGCGACCAACCGCTCGAGCAACGCGCCCGCGCGCCGCGCGACGGCGTCGTGCTCGCGCACCGAACGGCCCTCCAGGCCGGAGATCGGGAACTCCTCCACGAGCCCCTCGGGGACCTCGCCGCCGGCGATGGTGACGGCCCGCTCGGCGTCGGCCAGGGTGGTGTCCAGACGGTGCCCGACTCCCGCCAGCGCGACGCGCTTGCCCGAGAGCGCTCCGGCGCCGTAGGGCCGCGAGCCCCAGTCGATGACGTTCTTGAGCACCGCGCTGAGGGTGCCGTTGTTGGGCGGCGCGAGGAGCAGCAGCGCATCGGCCGCCGCGATCCGCGCGCGCAGGTCCGCGACGGGCGACGGCGCGGGATCGCCGTCGATGTCCTCGTTGTAGAACGGCACGTCGGCGATGCCGTCGGCGATCTCGACCCGCACCCCGTCGGGGGCGTTCGCGACCACGACCTCGGCGAGCTCGCGGTTGAGCGAGCTCCTGCGCAACGATCCGACGACGGCGAGCACGGTGATGTCCGGCATGCGGGCCACACTAGCGGACTTCGGTCCGAATCTGCGGCCCAGGATCATCGTGATCCGAAAACCCGCACGGTAGGCTGCTTGCGATGACCGGACCACTCCTGCCCCTCGTGCAGCCGCAGCCCGAGCCGCGCCGCGACGCGGCCCGCAATCGAGCGCTGCTCATCGAGGCCGCGCAGCGGCTGTTCGCCGAGCACGGCGTCGACGCCGTCAGCATGGACGCGGTGGCGCAGGCGGCCGGGGTGGGCAAGGGCACCGTGTTCCGGCGCTTCGGCTCACGCTCGGGTCTGTTGCAGGCCCTCCTGGACCACGACGAGGTGGAACTGCAGCAGCGCTTCATGTTCGGGGCGCCGCCGCTGGGGCCCGGGGGCGACCCGGTGCACCGGCTCACCGAGTACGGCAAGGCCCGGATGGAGCTGATCGCCCGCCACGGCGACCTGCTGCGGGGCGCGGAGCAGGCCGCGCGGGACCCGTTCGACGAGCCGCCGTGGCGGGTGTCGACGGCCACGGTGCGCGCGATGCTCGTCGACGCCGGCCGCACCGACGACGCGGACGTGTGGGCGGCGACCCTGATGGCCACGCTGAGCCCGGCGTGGGTGCTGCACCAGCTGGCCGCCGGCGTGTCCCAGGAGCAGCTGGACGCCGTCTGGGCCGAGCACGTGCGCCTAGTGGCCGCGCTCTGAGATCTTCGCCAAGTACGCGAACCTGTCGTTGGCGGCCCGCATGGCGATCTCGTAGGGCAGGGCGAACTTGCGCTTGAAGAAGTAGCCGACCCGGGTGTCGAACGAGGTGTACACGATGAACCGGTTCCGCAGCACGCCGTCGATGATCGCCTGCGCGGCCTTCTCCGGCGACACCTTCGGGAAGGCGTCGATCCCCTTGTCCACCTTCGGGTTCGTGCGGTCCACGCCGTTGATCTCCACGGTCTTCACCAGGCCCGTGTCGACGGCGCCCGGGACCACGACGCTGACGCCGATGCCGTGCCGGCGCAGGTCGTAGCGGAGCACCTCGGAGACGCCCACGAGGCCGAACTTGGCCGCCGAGTACGCGGCGTGCCACGGGAGGGCGATCAGGCCGGCGGTCGAGGAGACGTTGACCAGCTGGCCGCCGCGCCCGGCCGCCACCATGGGCGGCACGAAGGTCTCGATCACGTGGATCGGGCCCATGAGGTTCACGTCCACCGTCTTGCGCCACTGCTCGTGGGTCAGGTTCTCGACGGTGCCCCACACGGAGATTCCGGCGATGTTCATCACCACATCGAGGGAGCCGACGAGGCCGTGCACCTCCTCGCCGAAGGCGGTGACCGCGTCGTAGTCGGAGACGTCGAACGCCCTGGACGCGATGACCTTCGCGCCCAGGGCGGTGACGTGCTGCGCGACGGCGTCGAGCTGCTCGGCGTTGATGTCGGTCAACACCAGCTCTGCGCCGTGCGTCGCGAGAAGATTCGCGGTAGCGCGGCCGATCCCGCTGGCCGCGCCGGTGACGAGGACCTTCTTCCCCTGCAGGTCCTTGACCGGCGTGGCCATGTGTACGAGCCGGACGATATTGCGGAATGCCATGTCAGCCAGCTTGCCAGATCGGGCCGCGCTACCGCTTCCCCAGGGTGTGACGTCCCCGGGGAAGTCGGTGCGGATCGCGGTTACTTCGGGAGGACCGCGCCGGCGCTCAGGATCGCCTTGAGGATCTCCTGGGCGGCGGCCGGCCCCTGCGCGGTCTGCAGGGAGTTGAACGCCTGCGGGCTCGAGATCAGCGTGTTCACGAGCTGCTGACCCTGCGAACTGGTCAGGAAGTCCGCGGCCTTGGGGCCCATCTCGAACAGGGAGTTCACGCCCAGCGGCTGGGCCTGTCCGGGGATCGAGACGGTGGGCAGCTGCGGCAGCGCGAGCTGGCCCAGGCCGGGAATCGTCACCGAGGTGCCCTGCCCGGTCGCCGGGGTGGTCACCTGCGGGGTCGTCGTGCCCGACGGGGTGGCCCCGCCCTGGAGCATCGGCACGCCCGCGACGATCGGCGAGGTCCCGGTACCGGTGGTCGGCGAGACCGGGGCCGCGGTGGCGGGAGCGCCCGGCACGGCCGGGACGATCGGGGTCTGCGCCGGGGCGGTCGGTGCCGTCGCCGCGGGCGCGGTGGCCGACGGTGCCGTCGCCGCGGGCGCCGCAGGGGTGGCCGGGGTGGCGGGGGTGGCCGGCGCCGCCGGGGTCACCGGCACCACCGGATCGACCTGCGGCGCGACGGGCTGCGCCACGACCGGCTGCTCGACGACGGTGCCCGGCGTCACCTTGCCGGTGAGCTGCTGGATCACGCCGTTGGTGAGCACGGAGGCGTACTGGGTCTGCCCGGCGCGCGAGGTGAGCAGCGCCGCGTCGTCCGCGTTGGCGAGGTTGCCGAGGTTCGCGTAGATGAGCGGGATGTTCACCAGCGAGGTCAGGGCGTTCGTGGTGCGGGCGATGCCGTCCTGCCCACCGAGGTACTGGGCGGGCACGAATCCGCCCGCGCGGGTGGCGTTGCGCACGACCGTGGTCGCCGAGTCGTTGACCGCCTGGCGCGCAGTCACCTTGGGGTCGGTGGCGCCCGGGGCCGCGGTCTCGAGCACGAAGCCGCGCTGCGCCGCCTCCTGGACCGCACTGTTGATGCTCAGAGCGAGGTCGGCGCCGGAGGTGTTGGCGGCGGTGGCACGCTGGTCGACGCAGCCGCCGAAGCCGGCGTCATCGGCGCGGGACAGGATGACCTTGGCGCCCTGGCTCTTGAGCGCCGCCTCGACCATCTTGGCCACGGCGTAGTTCACGGAGTGGTCGGGCGTGCCGTTGGAGGCGATCGCCACGGGGTTGACGCACGGCACCTGCCCGCCGCGGCCGTCGGCGACCTTGCGGGCCTGCTCGGCGGCCGACGCGACGGACGAGCCGGCGTCGAGGAACACGGTCTTGCCGCTCAGCGGCTGGGCGGGGGCGGGGTCCGCCGACGCGAGACCGGGCGCGCCGAACAGCGCGACGGTCGCGGTCGCGAGCGAACCTGCGAGAACACGGGTCTTCTTCATGGGCAGCTGGGCGCCGGGGAAGTGGCGCCGCTCTCCTTCCAAGTCTCTTGTGCAACTTTCGTCACATCAGTCACACGAGAAACAGTCAACCATCAATTGAGACTTTAGGAAAATCCCGGCCGTGATCGTTACCCGATCGTTACCGAAATCCGGAAGCGGATCAGTCCTCGAGGATCAGTGAATCCTCTTGCGCCGCAGCGGAGTAACGCAGCAGGGAGAGCACCGCCTGCGGGTCCGCGGGGGCGTCGGGGTTCGCACGGCAGGCGTCTACGCGGGCCCGGACGGTGCCCTCATCGAGCCCGATCCCGAGGAACACCAGGACCGATTCGGCACCGTCGCGCCGGCCCCGCTCCGGCGCGGTGCGCACGTGCCGGCCCACCGCGTGCACCTCCACACGGGTGCCGTCCGCGACGGTCACGAAGCCCTTCGCCCGGAACACGCCGCGGGGCGGATCGGTGAGCAGTACCGCCGTCGCCCGGGCGTCCAGCCGCCCCGCCTCGACGGTGACCGCCGTGTACTCGTCGTGCAGGTGGCCCCGCTCCCCGTGCTCGTGCGCGTGCTCGTGCTCGTCGTGGTGCGCACGCAGGGCCTCGTCGAGCGTGAGCTGGCGCGGGGCCGCGGCGCGGTCGCGGGCGCGGCGGGCGAGGACATCGGCGTCGATGAGCAGTTCCACCGGGACCGCCGCCTCCACCGTCGCGATCACGGGCGCCGACGGTGCGTGCCGGCGCACGAGGGCGCGGGCGGCGTCCGGGTCCTCCGCGATGTCCGTCTTGTTGAGCACCACGAGATCCGCGAGCCCCAGGTGATGCCGCAGCGACGGGTGCCGCTCCATCGTGGCGGGCAGGTGGGCGGCGTCCGCCACGTACACCAGGCCGCCGTAATCGATCCGCGGGTCCTGCGCGAGCACCACGCGCCGCACCATCGCCGCCGGCTCCGCGACCCCCGACGCCTCGACCACGATCAGGTCGAGGCCGCGGGCGGCGAGAGAGCCGAGCACGTCCTCGAGCTCCTCGTCGTCCACGGTGCAGCACACGCACCCGTTGCTGAGCGAGACGCTGCGCACCGATCCGCCGCCCGCGGCGCTCGAGACCAGCATCGCGTCGATGTTCACCGCGCCGAAATCGTTGACCACCACGCCGATCCGGGCGTCGCCCGCCCCGGAGAGCAGGTGGTTGAGCAGAGTCGACTTCCCCGCCCCGAGGTACCCCGCGACCACCACCACCGGGACCGGGCGGGTGCTCACGCAGTACCCCCGGCGCACCCGGGGCACAGCACCGCCAGCTCCCGGTCCTGCGGCGGCGCGAGGTTCGCCACGTTCGAGGTGGGCGTGCCGCACTGCGCACACCGCCCGATCCGCGTCGCACGGTCCGAGAAGTCCACGCTCATCCGCCGGTCGAAGACGTACATCGACCCCTCCCAGAGCCCGCCGTCGCCGAACCGCTCGCCGTACCGGGCGATGCCGCCGTCCAGCTGGTAGACCTCGCCGAAGCCGCGGGCCCGCATCAGGGCGGTCAGCACCTCGCACCGCACCCCGCCGGTGCAGTAGGTGATCACCGGCCGGTCCTTGAGGTGGTCGTACTCCCCCGAGTCCAGCAGCCCCACGAAGTCCCGCGTCGTCCTGGCGGGGGTCACCACGGCGCCCGCGAACCGCCCGATCTCGGCCTCCCACGCGTTGCGCCCGTCGAAGAACACCGCATCGGGCTTCTCCTCGACCAGCGCGTGCACCTGCTCGGGCGTCAGCCGGCGGCCGCCGCCGCGCACCCCGGCACCGTCGACCTCGATCTCCTGCGGCACCCCGAACGTGACGATCTCCTCGCGCGCCCGCACCGAGAGCTTCGGGAAGTCCTCGGCGGAACCGTCGGACCACTTCACGTCCGCCCGCGCGAACGCCGGGTACTCGCGGGTGGCTCGCACGTACCGCTTCACCGCGCGGATCTCGCCGCCGACGGTGGCGTTGATCCCGTGCCGGGAGACGATGATCCGGCCGCGCAGCCCGTTCGCCTCACACAGCGCCCGCTGCCACAGCCGGATCGCGTCCGGATCGGCCAACGGGGCGAACACGTAGAACAGCACGATCTTGCCCATGACGCGACCAGTCTATCGGCCCAGCGCAGCCGCCCTTGCGCTCAGCGTGCGCGCAACGGTTCCGGTGCGCGGGCCGGATCGGGTGTGCTGAAGGCACACCGCAACCCGAGAGCCCACGGAGGCACCCATGACCGCAACACTGGAACCCACCACCACGGCGCCCGGGATCACCGTGACCAAGCTGGGCGAGCACATCGGCGCGATCGTGCACGGCGTGCGCCTGGGCGGAGACATCGACGACGCCACGGCCGAGACGATCCTGGACCTGCTCGCCGAGCACGAGGTGATCTTCTTCCGCGACCAGCAGCACCTCGACGACGCCGGCCAGCACGCGTTCGCCGCCCGTCTGGGCGTGCCGACCACCCCGCACCCGACGGTGCGGTCCGATTCGGACCTGCTGCCGATCGAGGGCGCGGCCAACAGCTGGCACACGGACGTCTCCTTCGTCGACCGGGTGCCGAAGGCGTCGATCCTGCGCCCCGTCGAGCTTCCCCCGCACGGCGGCAACACCACCTGGGCGTCCACCACCCGCGCCTACGACCGGCTGCCCGCGCCGCTCAAGACGCTCGCCGAGAGCCTGCGCGCGATCCACACCAACGACTACGACTACGCCGGCCACAACGCCACCTACCAGCGCGCCGAATACCACCAGGAGTTCACCCGGATCGTCTTCGAGGCCGAGCACCCCGTGGTGCGCGTGCACCCCGAGACCGGCCGGCGCTCGCTGCTGCTGGGCCACTTCGTGAAGTCCTTCGCCGGCCTGAGCACCCAGGACTCCGCGCCGGTCCTCGCCCTGCTGCAGCGCCGGATCGAGAACCCGGACAACACCGTTCGCTGGGCATGGCGGCCCGGCGACGTGGCGATCTGGGACAACCGCTCCACCCAGCACTTCGGCATCAACGACTACGGCGATCACACCCGGCTGCTGCGGCGCGTCACGCTCGCCGGCGATCTTCCCGTGGGGGTCGACGGCCGGGAGGGCGTGGCGCTCAAGGGCGATGCCTCGGACTACTCCCCCGTGACGCCCGCCCGCTCGCGAGGCTGACCCAGCCAGGCGAGCACCTGCTCGTAGACGGCGTCGGAGTGCAGCAAGGTGAAGTGATGCGCTCCACCGAGGTGCATTCCGGCGTCGTCGGTGAACCCGATGCGGCGGGCCCTGTCCAGACCGGACGCACTCGTCGGGAGCACCAGCCCGTCGCCGATCAGCCTGCCCAGCGGGTGCTGCGCGTCCCGGGTGAAGGTGGCCGCGACGAAGAAGTGCCGGGCCCCGTCCAGGAGCGGGACCTCCGCCGCGGCCGCCGCGCCCAGGGCATCCGCATCGCGGTCCCGCCAGTCCTCGTCCACGATGGAACCGCCACGCAGGTCCCGGATTCCGGCGCTGCGGCGCCGCAGGAGCCTGCCGAACGGCGCGGTCTCGGGAAGCGCGACGAGCGCGGCGCTGCCGTAGTGCGCAGCCTGCTCCAGCGGCGCGCCCAGGTGCGGGGTCCCCAGGCTGACGGTGCTGGACACCACCGCGGGCCACGCCATCCCCGCCTCCTGCGCCCGGTGCGCCGCACTGCGGGCCACCAGCCCGCCCATCGAGTGGCCGATCAGGGTGAGGTCCGTGACCGGGACCGGCCACGCGGCGACGAGACGCTCCAGCAGATCCGCGAGATCGCGCCCGTTGTCGCTGATGTGCCGGCCGCTGTTGTACCGCACGTAGACCGGCGTCGCGCCGAGGTCCACCGCGAGCCGCACCCCGTAGTCGTCCGCCTCGAGACCGCCCACGCCCCAGGCGTGTTCGGTCTCCGTGAGCCCGTGCAGGAACACCACCACACGGCCGGCGGTGTCGTCGCTCGCTCCGCTCCCGGCGCCGGCGTCATTCGGCCCGCTCGCTCCGCTCCCGGCGCCGCCGAACACCTCTGAGGGGTCCAGGCGCCCGTCCGGCACCGGCCCCTCGCCCAGGTGGACGACCGCACCGTCGACCCGGACGGTCACGGGGTCGGCCGCGAGCGGCGACGCCTGCTCCTCGAGCCGGTCCCCGATGAGCCCGAGGACCGCTCCGATGAGGACGGCGCCGCGCACCGTCTCCGACGGGGGCCGCTCCCCCGGCCAGTCCGCGCCCGTGGCGGCGACCCGCCCGACGGTGCGCGCGACCGTGCTGATGGTGGCGTAGACGCCGTCCGTGATCCCGTCGTGCAGGGCCTTCACCGGGGCGACCGCGGGCCCGCAGCCGAGGCGCACGTAACGGAACACCCGATCCGAGACAGCTCGGTGCACGCCGTGAATACCGTCGGTGGTGCCCGCGACCTCGTCACATCCCAGCTCAGCGAGTGCCCTGACCTCGACTCTGCGGCGCTCCTGAACAACACTCATGACGCTTGAGTGTACGAGTGTGCACTTAGCGTGTCCAGGGACGGGATCGGGGGTGTGACGGATTCAGCTGCGGTACTCCCAGCCGTCGGCCCGCCACGCGGCGGCGGGCATGCAGTTGCGGCCGTCGAGCAGGACCGGATTGCGCACGACCGAGCCCACCACCGCCGGATCGAGCTCGCGGAACTGCGCCCACTCGGTGAGCACGAGCACGACGTCGGCCCCCTCGCACGCCTCGAGTGCGGTGGTGGCGTAGTCCAGCGTGGGGAACACCCGGCGGGAGTTGTCCATCGCCTCCGGGTCGTACACCGAGACCGCCGCCCCCTGCAGCTGGATCTGTCCGGCGATGTTCAGCGCCGGCGAGTCGCGCACGTCGTCGGAGTCCGGCTTGAACGCGGCGCCGAGCACGGCCACCTTCGCCCCGAGCAGCGAGCCCCCGCACGCCTCCCGCGCCAGGTCGACCATGCGTGTGCGCCGGCTCATGTTGATCGCGTCGACCTCGCGGAGCAGGCCGTGCATGTGCCCCGCGCCCAGCTCGCCCGAGCGGGCCATGAACGCGCGGATGTCCTTCGGCAGGCAGCCGCCGCCGAAGCCGATCCCGGCGCCCAGGAACCGCCGGCCGATGCGGGCGTCCACGCCGATCGCGTCGGCCAGCGCCACCACGTCCGCGCCCGCCGCCTCGCACACCTCGGCGACGGCGTTGATGAACGAGACCTTCGTCGCCAGAAAGGCGTTCGCGGAGACCTTCACCAGCTCGGCGGTCGCGGTATCGGTCACGAAAAGCGGGGTCTCGCGGGCGAGGATCGGCGCGTACACCTCCCGCGCCACCGCCTCGGCGCGGCCGCCGGGCTCGACCCCGAGCACGATCCTGTCCGGTTCCAGGGTGTCCCGGACCGCGTGCCCCTCGCGGAGGAACTCGGGGTTCCAGGCGAACTCGACGCTCACGCCGTCCGGCACGAGATCGGCGGCGCGGGCGCGCAGCAGGTCGGTGGTGCCGACGGGTACCGTCGACTTGCCGAGGATCACGGCATCGGGGCGCAGGTGCGGCACCAGCGAGTCGATGACGGAGTTCACGTACGTCATGTCCGCCGCGAACTCGCCCTTGCGCTGCGGGGTGCCGACGGCGATGAAGTGGACGTCGCCGAACGCGCCCGCCTCCTCGTAGGAGTCGGTGAAGCGGAGCCGGCCGGCCTCGATGTTGCGTTTGAGCACCGCGGAGAGGCCGGGTTCGTGGAAGGGCACCTTCCCCTCGGAGAGTGCGCCGATCTTGCTGAGATCGATGTCGACGCCGAGCACGTCGTGGCCCAGCTCGGCCATGCACGCCGCGTGCGTGGCGCCCAGGTATCCCGTACCCAGCACTGTGATCATCATGGGCCGAACGTAGATCCGCGCAGGCGGGCCGCGGAAGGCCCGCGCGCCCGAGTTGGCCAAGGGTTACACGGAGATTCACGCCCGCGCCCGCGGCGATCCCGGGCGTTCGCCCGGCGTCGGCCCGGGGTTCGCCTCCCGGTTACTCGGCCGGCGCCGCCCGGTCCTCGCCCGCCGCGTCCGGCGACGGCTCCGACGGTGCCTGTTCGGGGGCCGGGGACGGGGCCCGCTCCGCAGCCGGGGCGGGGGTCGCCTGGGTCCGGGCGGACGGCGCACCGTCGTACCCGGACGAGCCACGCCGGGAATCCCGGCCCTCCCGGCTCTCCCGGCCCTTGAGGATGCGCTTGGGCAGGCGGTTGACCAGGTCGCTCATGGGGTTGACGGCGGCGGTCATCAGCGCGACCGCCTCGTTCAGTTCGGCAACGACGTCGGGCAGCTGGGAGACGGCGTCGAGGGTTCCGCCGGGCGCGATGGCGCGCTCGATCGCGCCCTCCTGGCCGAGCAGCTGGTCCACGATGCCGCCGTCGGCGATCGCGCGGTCGATCACGCCGTCCGGCTCGGTGAGCTTGTCGATGAGGCCGTCCTGCCCGGTGAGCTTGTCGAGCACCCCGTCCTTGGCGGCCAGCTTATCCAGGACGCCGCCCTTCTCGGTGAGCTTGTCCAGCACCCCGTCCTTGGACATGAGCTTCTCGAGGACGCCGTCGGGAGCGGTGAGCTTGTCGATCACGCCGCCCTCGGAGGTGAGGCGTTCGAGCACGCCCTCCGACTCCGTGATCTGGTCGACGACGCCGCCGGGGCGGGTGAGCCGGTCCAGTGGTCCGCCCTCGACGGTGAGCCGCGTGACGGGGCTGTCGTCCTTAGTGGCCTGGTCCAACAGCCCGCCGGGCGCAGTCAGCTTCTCGAGCATCCCGCCGGGTTCGGTGAGGCGGTCGACGACGCCGCCGGGCTTGAGCACACGGTCCAGCGGTCCGCCGCGGGACAGGATGATTCCGACGGGGCGGTCGGGCTCGAGCAGTGCGGCGAGCCGCTGCAGCAGCTGCATCGGCGTCGCCGAGGACATGCCCGCCTCGGCGTGCAGCGCGTTGCTCACCTCCGACTCGACGTTCTGCACGGCGAATCGAGTGACGGCCACGCCGCCCTCGACCGCCGACATGGCGGCGTCGGCCGTGGAGAAGACGACGCGCAGCGGTGTGGTGACGATGCCCTTGAGGTCCATAGCCGCCCATCGTAGGCGGCGCAGTGAGAGGATTTGCCATGAATCCACTCATTCGCCCAGGCGTGCGGGCGCACAGCCGGGCACGCGCGTCTTCTTCGAGCACAGCGGGTTCGATCTGGACGACGGGCGGATGGCGGCGGCGTTCGAGCGGGTGGGGCCCGGCTGGCGCGACGGCGTTCTGCCGGGCCTCGCGGAGACCGCCGCCGCGCTGTGACTGCGGCTGGTCTGCCATGATCGGATCGTGACCGACCGTAACGTTCTCGCCGATCCGATCAACGCCGCCCTGGCGGGCCCGCATGGGCGGTTCCGGCAGTCGTCGGGGCGGATTCAGCGGTACCGGCCGGACGTGTCGGTGTTCTTCGGGCATCCGCGGGAGTTGGCTGCGGACGACTACGCCGACGTCGAGCGCCTGGCCGGGGAGGACCGCATCGCGCTGCTCCGCGACCGCGCCACACCGCTGCCTGCGGGCTGGCGGATCGTCGAGACGATCGGCCTGGTGCAGTACGACGGCAGTGCCGTCGAGGTCGCCCCGGAGCGGGAGGCCGTGCGGCTCACCGATGCCGA
>JBEBXD010000078.1:0-21385 GCA_040391845.1 Tsukamurella paurometabola
GCCGAGGAGGCCGGCGGCGGGGAGGCCGGCGGCGGCCGCGTGGGCTGGTACCTGTGCGCGGCGGCGTTGACCGGATGGGTGCTGTGGCAGAACCGTCTTCGGACTGCTGCGGGTGTGGATCCGGTGGGGCCCGCGGAGTTCGGCGCCCTCGCGGTGCTCGTCCTGGCGGCGCCCGTCGCGGTCGCCGCGCTGTGGCGGCTGCGCGCCCGCACGGTGGTCGCGGCGCTGGCGGCGATCGTCGCGGTGGCCGGGATCGCCTGGCCCGCAACGGCGCAGTCCGGGCCGACCGCGTCGTACGCGCAGCGGTTCGCGGGGATCGAGTCGGCCACGCCGGGCGTGCGGGCGTACGCGTCGCTCGGCGACGGCGCCTCGGACTCCGATCGCGCGAGAGTGGCCGTGGACCGGCTGATCGCGGGCGGCGGGCTGGCCCGGCGCGCGGTGGTGGTGGCGGTGCCCACCGGATCCGGCTGGGTGGACCCGCATTTCGTGCGCGGCGTGGAGGAGGCGATGCACGGGGACAGCACCGTCGTGGCGGTGCAGTACACGCAGATGCCGAGTTGGCAGTCGTTCGTGCTGCACCGGGACGCCGCCGCGCGGAGCGCCGCCGCCCTGATCGAGGAACTGCACCGCCGCGCACCGTCGACCCCGGTGCGGGTGTACGGGCAGAGCCTGGGCGCGGTGGGGGTGGTGGCCGCGCAGCGGCGGGCCGCACGGCTGCGGCAGCCGGTCGCCGCCGTCCTGCAGGCCGGTACCCCGGCGGATGTTCCCGCGGCGGGAACTGTGCTGCTCAACGCGTCCGACCCGGTGGGGATCTGGTCGCCGCGACTCCTGGTGGCCCCGCCCGGCCGCGCGGCGACCGCGGGCCGGCCGACGCCGCGCCCGCCGTGGCTGCCGGTGCTCTCGTTCCTGCAGGCCACCGTCGACCTCGTGGGCGCGACCGCGCCCCCGCCCGGCCTCGGGCACCGCTACGACGAGCGCCAGGGCACGGCGTTGGTGGCCGACCTCGTCGCGCGGCGGGGTGCGCCCGCCGCCCCCTTCTGACTTGACAGTGGCAACTGTGACGTCAGGCGACGGGGCCGCGGGCGGCCTCGTAGGCCGCGCCCACGCGGTAGAGCCGGTCGTCCGCCTGCGCGGGCGCCAGGATCTGCAGGCCGACGGGGAGCCCGTCGTCCGCCGACAGCCCCGAGGGCACCGACATGCCGCAGTGCCCGGCGAGGTTCGTGGGCAGCGTGAACAGGTCGAACAGGTACATCGCCAGCGGGTCACCGACCTTCTCCCCCAGCTTGAACGCCGTGGTCGGGGTGGTCGGCGAGACGATGACGTCCACCTGCTCGTAGGCCTTCGCGAAGTCCTGCGCGAGCAGCGTGCGCACCTTCTGCGCGCTGCCGTAGTAGGCGTCGTAGTACCCGGAGCTGAGCGCGTAGGTGCCGATCATGATGCGCCGCTTGACCTCCGGGCCGAACCCGGCCTCGCGGGTGAGCGCCATGACCTCCTCCGCGGAGTGCGTACCGTCGTCGCCCACGCGCAGGCCGTACCGCATCGCGTCGAACCGGGCGAGGTTGGAGGACACCTCCGACGGGAGGATCAGGTAGTACGCGGCCAGCGAGTACTGCAGGGTGGGCAGCGAGACCTCGACCGTCTCTGCTCCCAGGTCGCGCAGCTGTTGCACGGCCTTCTCGAAGGACGCCTGCACTCCGGGCTCGGTGCCGTCGGCGCCGAACTCCTTCACCAGGCCGACGCGGACGCCGGAGAGGTCGCCCGTCGCGCCGGCGCGGGCCGCGGCCACGACGCCGGGGACCGGCGCGTCGAGCGAGGTGGAGTCGCGCGGGTCGTGCCCGGCGATCACCTCGTGCAGCAGCGCGGTGTCGAGGACGGTGCGCGCGCACGGCCCGCCCTGGTCCAGCGACGAGGCGCAGGCGACGAGTCCGTAGCGGCTGACCGCGCCGTACGTCGGCCGCACGCCGACGGTGGCCGTCAGCGACGCGGGCTGGCGGATCGAACCACCGGTGTCGGTGCCGATCGCGAGCGGCGCCTCGTGCGAGGCGAGCGCCGCGGCGCTGCCGCCGCCCGAGCCGCCCGGGGTGCGGTCGGCGGCCCACGGGTTGCGGGTCACGCCGTACGCCGAGTTCTCGGTCGAGCTGCCCATGGCGAACTCGTCCATGTTGGTCTTGCCGAGGATCGGGATGCCCGCGGCGCGGAGCCTCGCGGTCACCGTCGCGTCGTACGGCGCCGTCCACCCCTCGAGGATCTTCGAGCCGCAGGTGGTGGGCGCGTCGGTCGTGGTGAACACGTCCTTGAGCGCCAGCGGCACGCCGGCCAGCGCGGAGGCGGGCTGCTCGCCGCGCGCCCGTGCCTCGTCGACGGTGCGGGCCGCCGCGAGAGCCTCCTCGCCCGAGACGTGCAGGAAGGCGCCCAGCTCGCCGTCGACCTCGGCGATGCGGTCGAGGTGCGCCTGGGTGACCTCGACGGAGCTCAGCTCGCCGGCCGCGATCCTCGCGGCGAGGTCGGCGGCGGTGGCGCCGGTGATGTCGTTGGACGAACGCAGAGCGGTGTTCTCGGGCACGGTCACTCCTCCCCCAGGATGCGCGGCACGGCGAAGCGGTCGCCCTCGCGGTTCGGTGCGCCGGACAGCGCCTGCTCCGGCGTGAGGCTCGGGGCGGGCACGTCGTCCCGGTTCACGTTCACGTTGCCGACCGGCAGCGTCAGCGGCGCGACGTCCGCGTTCGCACCGTCGGAGCCGATCTCGGTCACCACCTTCACGTGCTCGAGGATCGAATCGAGCTGGGTGGCGAACACGTCGAGCTCGTCGTCGGTGACGGCGAGGCGCGACAGGCGCGCCAGATGGGCGACCTCGTCCCGGGAGATGGCAGACATGCCACCGATCCTAAGCGGCGCCCGGACCGCGCGCTCCCACGACCCGGTAGCGGCCGCACAGGAACGCCCTGTTCCGTGCCCATTCGACCAGCTCGAAGTCGAAGGCGCGCGGGAACAACGGGCGGCCCGCCCCCACGGTGGCGGGCGCGTAACTGATCACCACCTCGTCGAGCATCCCCGCTTCGGCGAACTGCGCGGCGAGGTCGCCGCCGCCGACGACCCACACGCCCCTCTCGCCCGCCGCGGCCTCGAGCTCCGCCCGGTGCGCGCCCGGTTCCCCGGCGATCAGGCGGATCGAGCCGTGCACGAGCTCGGGCTCACGGTGGGTGAAGACGAAGGTCGGGTGGTCGGAGTAGGGCCACGGCTCGCCGCTGGCGGCGAGGTGGTCCACCACCCACCGATACGTGGTGTGGCCCATCACGATCGCGCCGATCCCGCCCATGAACTCCTCGATGTTCATCGGCCCGCCTTCGTCGATCGGCTGGCTCAGCAGCCAGTCCAGGCCGTCGTCGGAGTCGGCGAGGAAGCCGTCCAGGGTGGACGCGGTGTAGTACGAGTAGGCGGTCCTTGGAGTTGTCACCGTGGTCCTCCCGTTGTTCTCCGGTGCCAGACGATCGGGTCGGGATCCAGCTCGGGGGTGTCGAGGGCGATGCCGGCGTCCGCGAGCATCCAGCGCGCCAGCAGGCGCCGGTGCGTGGAGAACGTCAGTTCGTGGGCGACGATCTGCGAGAGCAGGAAGGATTCGGGCGGATCGCACAGCGCGTCGATCACGCGATCGCCCCAGGCGCCGCGCCGGCCGATGTCGCGCCACACCGCGAGCCACTGCGGGGAGACCCGCTCGTGGTGGGTGCGCAGCGTCGCGGGATCGTCGTCGGGGTCGAGGTCCGGGGCCGGATCGCCCGCGATCGTCGCGAGCCAGGGTTCGGCGCTGTGCACGAGGTGCCACATCACCTGCGCGAGCGATTCATCGGGGCCGTCCCAGCTCCGCGGCCGCGATCGGGGCAGCCGAACGGACCTGTACTCCATCGCATCCAGCCCGGCGACCGCATCGAGCAGGGCCGCGACATCGGCCGCATCGTGCCGCATCTGCAGAGCGAGCACGTCGCCCGACGAGTACTCGGCCTCCCCGTCGCCCTCCCGCCCGTCGACGTACAGCACCGTCGGGGAGTGGAAGTGCAGGCCGTTGGGCGCCGGTAGCCAATGCCCGACGGTGGCGGGCAGTTGCGAGGGCGAGTGGCCGTAGGCCCGCGCGAAGGCGCGGATGAAGCCCTCCACGGACTCGTAGCCCGCCGCGAAGGCGGCGTCGGTCACCGTGGATCCGCGCTGCAGTTGCCACGCGGCGCGTTCGAGAAGGATCCGGCGGCGCAACGCCACCGGCGACTCCCCCGCCCCCGCCCGGACCCGCCGTGCGAAGTGGTGCGGCGAACTGTGCGCCCCCGCGGCCATGGCGTCCAGGGTGTCGTGCGGCTCGGCGAGCACGGCCTCGAGGAGTCTGCGTAACGGATCGGCGGGTTCGGGCATGGACCCAGTATCGACCGGCCGGAGCCGGCGCCGCTTGACCGTTCTTGCTCAGAGCGGGGGCCATCACCCGGCTGCTGCCACGACCCGCTCGGCGCGGTCGGGGAGCAGGTGCCCCGCGCCTGCCACGAGGGTCACCGCGCCGTCGCCGAAAACCGCCCGAGCGCGCGCGGCGGCCCGCGGACCGTCGAGCATCTTGTCGTGCTCGCCGAACACGGCGGTGACCGGCGCGGTGATCCGGGCGAGCAGGTCGTCGGCGAACACGGGAAGACCGTCGGTGCGCGGGCGGAAGGCCCGGAACGTCAGGTCGCTGAAGGCGGCGAGGTCACGCTCGAGCCCCGGCTCGTCGGGCGGGCTCCAGCCCGTGAAGTAGCGCATCGCGGCGCGTCGGCCGGGCGCGCCCAGCACGCTGAGCAGGCCCGCAACCAGGAGAGGAGCCGTGCGGCGCGGCCCGAGCCCGCCGGGCACGAGAAGGCCCAGCGAGCGCACCCGCGACGGGTGCTCGGTCGCGTAGTCCAGCGCCACCCACCCGCCGAGCGACTCCCCGACGACGGCCGCGTGCGGGGCACCGAGCGCGTCGCTGACGCCCGCCAACCACGCCGCGTGCGCACCGGGCACCAGCGGCAGCCTCGCGGCGACGGTGCCACCGGGCTCGCCGGGCAGGTCCACGGCGTGCACGCGGTGGGACACCGCCAGCCGGGGAATCTCCCTCGCCCAGTTCAGCGACGTGCCGCCCGAGCCGTGCAGGAGGACGACGGTCGGCGCACCGTCGGGCCCGGCGCTGAGGACGTGCGTCCCGTCGACGACGGTGCGCTCGACGTCCGGCAGGTGGGCCGACAGCAGCCGGTCGTACTCGTCGAGCACCGCGCGGGCGCCCTCGGGATTGCGGAATCGGTCGTCGGCCATGGCCCCCTACGGTTCGTCGTCGAGTGTGGCAGGCGCGGGCGGTCAGCGGCGCTCGAGCCACGGCCGCAGCCGCGCGGTGACCCAGGGCAGCACCAGGAAAACCATGAGCGGCGTGTTGATCAGGGTCGCGATCAGCGTGCGGCCCACCAGGCCCCAGCCCTCCGCGGGCAGGAAGCCCAGGTGCGGCTGCACCAGGAAGGTGATCAGCAGCGAGAGGGGGAAGAAGCCCAGCCAGATCGCGACGGCCTGCTTCCACCGCGGCGGCGCCGCGGTGACCTCGGACGCGACGGGCCCGCCACCGTCGACCTGCGGATCGAACCAGCCCTCGATGCCGGAGAGCCGGTGCGTGGCGGTCTCGACGGCCATCCCGGCGCCGCGGGCGAGCCAGTGCTTGCGCACCCGGGAGCGCTGCCACTGCGCGAGCTCGTCGTCGGAGGCGAAACGGTAGATCACGAAGTACACGTCGGACTCGTCCGCGGACCGGACCCAGCCGCCGCCGAGGAATCCGGAATAGGTACGGGCGAGGGCGATTCCGGCATCGGTCCAGGCCACGAAGTCGTGTTCGCGTCCGGGTGCGATGCGGCGGGCGACGGAGGTGAGCGCGGCCTTGTGGGCCTCGGGCGCCTCCGCACGGGTGTCGGTGGGCATGCATCCCAGTCTCGGGGGCGCACGCCCGCACCGCCAATCGGCGGGGTGTGATGTTCGCGACGCGGCCCACGTGGGCGGCACGTCCTTGAAGTCGTTGCACCGGGCGCCGGTCGGGCCGTAGGTGAGCACGATTCCGCTGGGCTTCACCGAGGGCTTCGCGGCGTGGACACCGGGTCTGCGCGGCAGGGCGGGGGATGCCACAATCGGGGCGTGTCGTATCTGCTGCGCGTCCGCCTCACCGACCGCCCCGGCAGCCTGGGCTCCCTCGCCGTGGCCCTCGGCTCGGTGGGCGCCGACATCCTCTCCCTCGACGTGGTGGAGCGCGGCGAGGGCTACGCGGTGGACGACATCGTGGTCGACCTCGGCCAGCGGTCGCTGCCGGACACGCTGATCACGGCGGCGGAGTCGCTCGAGGGCATCACGGTGGATTCGATCCGGCCGTACGCGGACGTGCTGGACACCCACCGCGAGCTGGAGCTCATCGATCACGTCGCCGCGGCCGGGCACGACCAGCTGCAGATGCTGGCCGATCAGGTGCCGCGCGTGCTGCGGGTGGGCTGGTGCGCCGTGCTGAACAACACCCCCGAGACGCAGTGGCCCGTCTTCGGCTCCTCGGGGCTGCCCGAGACGCCTCCCGAGCACCTGGACTTCCTGCCGCTCGGCGGCCCCGTCGAGCTCGACGCCGAGGCGGACTGGGTGCCGCAGGCGTGGCAGCAGCTGGACACCAAGCTGGCCGCCGCCCCGCTGGGGGCGATCGGCAAGGTGGTGCTCGTCGGCCGCCCGGGCGGACCGGACTTCCGCCCGTCGGAGGTGGCGCGCCTCGGCTACCTCGCGGGGATCGTGGCGACGGTGCTGGTCAAGTAGCGTCCGGCTGCTCCCCGGCCGGCGCGACCGCGTCGGGCCCGTCGGCCAGGAGCCGGGCGAACCCGTCCTCGTCGAGGATCGGCACGCCGAGCTGCTCCGCCTTATCGGCCTTGGAGCCGGGGGCGTCGCCGACCACCACGAACGCCGTCTTCTTGGAGACGCTGCCGGCGGCCTTGCCGCCGCGCACCAGGATCGCCTCCTTGGCCTCGTCCCGGGAGAAGTTCTGCAGCGATCCGGTGACCACGATCGACAGCCCCTCGAGGGTGCGCTGCACCGACTCGTCCCGCGCGTCCTCGAGGGAGACGCCCGCGGCGCGCCACTTCTCGACGATCTCGCGGTGCCAGTCGACCGTGAACCAGTCGGCCACCGCCTCGGCGATGGTGCGGCCCACCCCGTCGACCTCGGCGAGGCGGTCCACGCCGGCGGCGGCGATCGCGTCGAGGCTGCCGAACTCCTGCGCGAGCGCCCGGGCGGCCGACGGCCCGACGTGCCGGATGGACAGGGCCACGAGCACCCGCCACAGCGGCTTGTCCTTCGCCACCTGCAGGTTCTTCAGGAGCCGCTGCGCGTTGGCCGAGAGGGTGCCCCCGTCGTTGGTGAACAGCGGGACCTGCAGCAGGTCCTCCTCGGTGAGCGCGAACACGTCGCCCTCGTTGTGCAGCACCGGCGAGGCGGTGAGCGCCGTGGCCGCCTCGTAGCCGAGGCCCTCGATGTCGAAGCAGGTGCGCCCCGCCAGGTAGAACAGCCGCTCGCGGAGCTGGGCGGGGCAGGTCTCGGTGTTGGGGCAGCGGATGTCCGCATCGCCCTCCTTCGAGGGCGCGAGGGTCGCCCCGCACTCGGGGCAGGTCAGCGGCATCACGAACGGCCGCTCGGTCCCGTCCCGGAGCTCGACCACGGGGCCGAGCACCTCCGGGATCACGTCGCCGGCCTTGCGGATGGTCACCGTGTCACCGATGAGCACGCCCTTGCGCTGCACCTCGGACGGGTTGTGCAGGGTGGCGGCCTCCACCGTGGACCCCGCGACGGTGACCGGGGTCATGTAGGCGTACGGGGTCACCCGGCCGGTGCGGCCCACCCCCACCCGGATGTCCAGCAGCTGGGTGGTCACCTCCTCCGGCGGGTACTTGTAGGCGATCGCCCAGCGCGGGGCGCGGGAGGTGGCGCCGAGGCGGCGCTGCAGGGAGATCTCATCGACCTTGACCACGAGGCCGTCGATCTCGTGCTCGGGGTCGTGGCGGTGCTCGCCCCAGTAGAAGACGCGGTCGACCACCGCATCCGCGCCGGTGACCTGCTTGGTGTACTCCGAGACGGGCAGCCCCCAGGCGGCGAGCGCCCGATACGCCTCGTGCAGGGAGGACGGCGACCACTCCCCCTCGATGCGGCCCAGGCCGTGGCAGATCATGCCGAGCCTGCGCCGCGAGGTGACCTGCGGGTTCTTCTGCCGCAGCGACCCCGCGGCGGAGTTGCGCGGGTTCGCGAACGGCGCCTTGCCCTCGGCGACCAGCCCGGCGTTGAGCTCCTCGAAATCGCTGAGCCGGAAGAAGACCTCACCGCGCACCTCGAGCAGGTCCGGCACGGGGAACTCGTCCGAGGGGGTCAGACGGTGCGGCACGTCCCGGATGGTGCGCGCGTTGAGGGTCACGTCCTCGCCGGTGCGCCCGTCGCCGCGGGTGGCGCCGCGCACCAGGTTGCCGTTCTCGTACACCAGGTTGAGGGCGACCCCGTCGATCTTGAGCTCGGTGAGGAGGACCACCTCGCGACCGACGTCCTTCTGCACACGGGCGAGCCAGTCCCGCAGCTCCCCCTCGTCGAAGACGTTGTCCAGGCTCATCATCCGCTCGAGGTGATCGACCGCCGTGAACTCGGTGGAGAAACCGCCGCCCACCAGCTTGGTGGGCGAATCGGCGACGGCGAGCTCGGGGAACGCCTCCTCCATCTCCTGCAGGCGGCGCAGCAGCGCGTCGAACTCGCCGTCGGACAGCACCGGCGCGTCCTGCACGTAGTACCGGAACTGGTGCCCGCGCACCTCCTCCGCCAGCTCCTGCCAGGCCCTGCGGTCGTCCTCGGTCAGCTCCTTCGGCATGGGTGTCAGATTAGACGCAGCCACCGACACGCCGGGCACGCGTACGCCACGGCGCGGTCGGACCGCGGTCGGGCTGTGGGCAGGGGGTCGGCGCCGTCGGGGCCGTCGGGGCCGTCGGGGCCGTGGCCCCCGCCCGCGCTCACCGCGGGACTGGACCGGTTGCGGCAGCGAGCCGGTCCAGGTACGCCGCGGCCGCATCGGTACTCGAATCGTCCACGGGGTACAGCACATCCGTCACGCCGGCGTCGGCCCAGCGTGCGAGGCGGGTGTCGTCGGGCCAGGCGTCGAGCGCCACGATGCGGGGCGCGCCGTCGCGGCCGTGCTCACGCCACACCTCAGCGAGCCTGCGGGCCGCGTCGCCGATTCCGCGGTCGCGCGGTGTGGTGATCCACCCGTCCGCGTGGCGGGCGATCCAGGCGAAGTTCTTCTCGGTGCCGCCCGCCCCCACGAGGACGGGCACGGGGCCGGGCGGCTTGGGCCAGCACCAGCTGGGCCCGAAGTCGACGAACTCGCCCCGGTACTGCGCCTCCTCGTCGCGCCACAGCGACCGCATGGCCTCGAGGTACTCGCGCAGCATCGTGCGGCGACGCCCGGCCGGGACGCCGTGATCGGCGAGTTCGTCGAGGTTCCAGCCGAATCCGACGCCGAGCGCCACGCGGCCGCCGGAGATGTGATCGACGGTGGCGATGGTCTTGGAGAGCGTGATCGGGTCGGCCTGGACCGGCAGCGCGACCGCGGTGGCGAGTTCGAGTCTGTCGGTGACCGCGGCGGCGGCGGCCAGCGTGGTCCAGGGATCGAGGGTGCGCAGGTAGCGGTCATCGGGCAGTTCCGCGGTGCCGGTACCGGGGTGCGCGGCGTCGCGGCGGGTGGGGATGTGACCGTGCTCGGGCACGAAGTAGGAAGCGAAGCCCGCCGCCTCGATGAGTGGGGCGAGCCGCTGGGGCGGGACGCCACGGTCGGAGGTGAACTGGACGATGCCGACCTTCAATGACTGCGGAATCACCCAGCAAGTAGAACATGTTCCATCGACGCGCGCGGGTGATCCGCCCTAAGGTGTGCAGTCGTGCCCCACCCGATCATGTTCTCCGACGACGATCCCGCGCTCGCCCGGGTCCGCGCGATCGCGCTCGCGTTCCCCGAGGCCGTGGAGAAGATCGCGCACGGCCGCCCCACCTTCCGCTGCGGCAAGATGTTCGCGATGTACGGCGGCGGCACCAAGAAGACCGAGCACCGGCCGCACGAGCAGCGCAACAGCAGCGTGCTGTTCATCCCCGACCCCGCGGAACGCGCCGCACTCGAGCAGGACGAGCGGTTCTTCCTGCCCGCGTACATGGCGAGCGCCGGCTGGCTCGGACTCGACCTGACCATCGGCACCGTCGACTGGGACGAGGTCGGCGAGCTGATCGACGCGAGCTACCGGCGGATCGCGCCGAAGCGCGCGATCGCGGCCCTCGACGCGGCGGGGGACGCAGCACCCTGAGCGCGCCGCGGCTACAGCTGCGGCCCGGTCGTCACCGCCCGGGTTCCAGCCGCCCCCCGCGCACCACGTGGAAGTCGTACGCGGACTCGGCGTGCAGGCCGTCGTCGAGTCCGTCCGCCTCGTGCTGCGGGTCCGCGCGCAGGCCGAGGACCGCCTTGACGGCCAGCGCGATCACCGCCGTCGCCGCCATCGCGTAGGCGAGCACCGCGACCACGGCCACCGCCTGGCGCCACAGCTGATCGAGGCCGCCGCCGTACAGCAGGCCGTCGCGGCCGGCGGGCGCGGACGCGCTGCCCACGAGGCCGATCATCAGCATCCCGACCACGCCGCTGACGAAGTGCACGCCCACCACGTCGAGGGAGTCGTCGTAGCGCCAGCGGTACTTCAGCTCGATCGCGTACGAGCTGATCGCGCCCGCGGCGGCGCCCACCGCGAGCGCCCCGACGGGCGTGACCGCCGAGCACGACGGGGTGATCGCCACCAGCCCGGCCACGACGCCCGACGCCGCGCCGAACGAGGTGGGCTTGCCGTGCCGGACCTTCTCGACCGCCAGCCACGCCATCATCGAGACCGCGCCCGCCCCCAGGGTGTTCACCACGATCAGCGCTGCGGCGCCGTTGGCGGCCAGGGTGCTGCCGGCGTTGAAACCGAACCAGCCGAACCACAGCAGTCCGGCGCCGAGCATGACGAAGGGCAGGTTGTGCGGCCGCATCGGGTCGCGCGGCCAGCCCGCGCGGCGCCCGAGCAGCAGCGCCATCACGAGTGCCGAAGCCCCCGAGTTGATCTCGACCGCGGTGCCGCCCGCGAAGTCGATCGCCTTCAGGTGGGAGACGATCCAGCCGCCGTGCGCGGCGGTGAGGCCTGGCGCCGAGAACACCCAGTGGGCCACCGGGAAGTACACGAACACCGCCCACAGCGCCGCGAACGCGAGCCACGAGACGAACCGCATCCGGTCGGCGACGGCGCCGGCGATCAACGCCACGGTGACCATCGCGAAGCCCGCCTGGAACGCGACGAACAGCAGCGCGGGGATGGAGCCGACCAGCGGGACCCGGCCGGCGTCGGCGCCCCCGGCCCCGAAGGCGCCCAGCAGCTTCCGCAGACCGGCGAACGTCCCCGGATCGCCGATCACGCCGCCGATGTCGGGGCCGAACGCCATCGAGTAGCCGAACAGCAGCCACAGCACCCACACCACCGGAATCGCGGTGAGGCACATCATCATCATGTTGAGCACGCTCTTGCTGCGGACCATGCCCCCGTAGAACAGGGCGAGGCCGGGCGTCATCAGCAGGACGAGTGCGAAGGCCGCCAGTACCCAGGCGGTGTCGGCACCGTTCACCGCTCCGGTGGTCGGAAACATTGCGGAAGTGTATCCGCTAGGCCTGCGCGGCCTCCGACAGATATGCGGCGATTGCCTTGCAGCGGTCCAGAATCGGGCGAATCCGACCGTCGCCGGAATCCGGCGATTCCGGCGAACCGCACACCGGCGTCACGGCTGCGTCCGCGAGCGCGCGCCGCGGGAGCCCGATCTCGCGGTACAGCCGAACGGCGGGCTCGGCGAGACGCCCGGCATCGGCCCGGCCGCTCCCGACCGCGGGCACCAGCCCCAGGCCGATCACCCCTGCCCGCTCGGCGAGCTCCCCGAACCCCTCGTAGTCGGGCACCGCCAGGCGCGTGACGTCCAGGAGGGCGCCGTCGATCGGGAGCCGCCGCACCACGTCCCAGTCGATCGGGCCGCACAGGTGCGCCAGCACGGGCGCATCGACCGCGTCGACCACGGCCGCCAGCAGCTCGGCCGCCTCGGGCGCGGGCACGGCGCGGATCGGGTCGAGCCGCGTGAGAGCGGGGACGGTGCCGTGCACGACCGACCACATCGACGGCTCGTCGAGCTGGAGCACCACGTCCGCTCCGGTGCGCCGGCGCAGGTCCGCCACGTGCCCGCGCAGCCCCTCGGCGAGGGACGCCGCCACGTCGCGCGTCGCCCCGCGGTCGCGGGCCACCCGGTGGCCGTTCGGCAGCTCCAGGCTCGCCGCCAGCGTGAGCGGCCCGGCGAACTGGGTCTTGACCAGACCGGTTCCGCGCCGCCCCGCCACCTCGTAGGCCTCCTCGAAGGCGTCCAGGTCACGCTGCAGGTGGTCGCCGATCAGCCGCTCCACGCGCCCCGGCGGCACCCCGATGCGGTAGCCGGTGGTCGAGGCGTCCACGCCGATGTCGACGAGGACCCCCGCGGCGCGGCCGATCATGTCCGCGCCGATCCCCCGGCCCGGGAGTTCGGGCAGGAACGGCACCGTCAGCTCGCCCACGACGGTGGCGGCCGCCTCGCGCGGGTCCGTCCCGGGCACCGAGCCGATACCGGTGACGGAGCCGCGCAGCGGCGCGAGGACGTCGGACATGCGGCTCAGGCGCTCACGGAGGCCGATGCGGTGGCGCGGATCGTGGCCGATCCGAGCACCAGGTCGCCGCGGTCGGCGTCCGGCGCGTAGAGCACCGCGGCCTGGCCCGGTGCCACGCCCCGCAGCGGGGCGCCCAGGTCGAGGACCAGGCGGTCGCCGTCGGCACGCGCGGTCACGGGAGCGAGCCCGCCGTGCGCGCGCACCTGCACCGTCGCCTCGACCGGGCCGGACGGTGCCGTGCCGGACGTCCAGACGACACCGTCGGCGATGATCCGGGTGACGTCGAGGCGCTCCCCGCGCCCGACGGTGACCTCGCCGGAGTCGGCGTCGATGGCGGTCACGTACCGGGGCTCGCCGTCGCGGGCGGGGCCCGGCAGGCCGAGGCCCTTGCGCTGGCCGATGGTGAATCCGTGCACGCCCGAGTGCTCGCCGATCCGCTCGCCCGTCTCGCCGTCCACGACGGCCCCGGGGCGCACGCCGATCCGCGCGCCGAGGAAGGCCTGCGTATCGCCGGACGGGATGAAGCAGATGTCGTGGCTGTCGGGCTTGTCGGCCAGCGCGAGCCCGCGCCGCGCGGCCTCCTCGCGGATCTGCGGCTTGGGCGTATCGCCCACGGGGAACAGCGCGCGGGAGAGCTGCCGCGCGGTGAGCACCGCGAGCACGTAGGACTGGTCCTTGTCCGCGTCGACGGCGCGCCGCAGCTCGCCGTTCTCGAGCCGCGCGTAGTGGCCGGTGGCGACGGCGTCGAAGCCGAGCGCGTAGGCGCGCTCGGCGAGCGCGGAGAACTTGATCTTCTCGTTGCACCGCAGGCACGGGTTCGGGGTCTCGCCGGCCGCGTACGCAGCGACGAAGTCGTCGATCACGTCCTCCCGGAAACGGTCCGCGAAATCCCAGACGTAGAACGGGATCCCGAGCACATCGGCGGCGCGGCGGGCGTCGCCGGCGTCCTCCTTCGAGCAGCACCCGCGCGATCCGGTGCGCAGGGTGCCCGGCGCCTCGGACAGGGCCAGGTGCACGCCGACCACGTCGTGCCCGGCCTCCACGGCCCGCGCCGCGGCCACCGCCGAATCCACGCCGCCGCTCATCGCGGCCAGGACGCGCATCAGCGGACCCCCGTGGAGGCGAGTCCCGCCGCCCGGGCGCGGTCCACGACCTCGCCGAGGGCGGCCAGCACGGCGTCGATATCGGCCTCCGTGGTCTCGGACCCGAAGGAGAACCGCAGCGATCCCCGCGCGAGCGCGGGATCGGCCCCCATGGCCTCGAGGACGTGGCTGACTCGGGCGACGCCGGCGCTGCACGCGGACCCGGTGGCGCATTCGATCCCGCGCGCGTCCAGCAGCATCAGCAGCGAATCCCCTTCGCAGCCGGCGAAGGAGACGTGCGCGATGCCCGGGAGGGCCGGGATGTCGTGTGCGGCACCGCCGTTGACCACGGCGCCGGGGAGCGCGCGGACGCCCGCGATGAGCCGGTCGCGCAGCGCGGCGCGGCGCGGCGACTCCTCGTCCATGCGGGCCACCGCCACCGAGAGGGCCGCGGCCATCCCGGCCGCGCCCGCCACGTTGGGGGTGCCCGAGCGCAGGTCGCGTTCGTGGCCGCCGCCGTGCGCCAGCGGCACGCAGTCGACGGTGCGGCCGATGAGCATGGTGCCCACGCCCTGCGGTCCGCCGAACTTGTGCGCGGCGTTGGTGAGCACCGCGAGGCCGCTGGCGGCGAAATCGATCGGCAGGTGACCGGCCGCCTGAGTGGCATCGGAGTGCATGGGCACGCCGGCGCTCCGGCACTCCTGCGCGAGCTCGGCGATCGGCTGCACGGTGCCGACCTCGTTGTTGGCCCACATCACGCTGACCAGGGCGACGGTGCCCGCCGCCTCCTCGAGCGCGGCGCGCAGGTCGGCGGGGTCGACGAGGCCGCGATGGTCGACGGGCAGCAGCCGCACCACGGCGCCCTCGTGCTCGCCGAGCCACTCGATCGCGTCCAGGACGGCGTGGTGCTCGACGGCGGAGGCGATCACGGTGGCGGCCGCGGGGTTCTCGGCGCGGCGCGCCCAGTACAGGCCCTTCACGGCCAGGTTCACCGCCTCGGTCCCGCCCCCGGTGAACACCACCTCCGAGGGGCGGGCGCCCAGCTCACGGGCGATCGACTCGCGCGACTCCTCCAGGATGCGGCGGGCGCGCCGGCCGGACCCGTGCTGCGAGGAGGCGTTGCCCGGGCGCGCGGCGGCCCGCGCCATCGCCGCCAGCGCCTCGGGCACCATGGGGGTGTCCGCGGCGTGGTCGAGGTACACGGGGTTCTTGCGGTCGGGGGTCATCGCGTCCCAAGGATACGCCGGGCCCCTCCCCGCGCCGATTCGTCCGCCCCGAGCCCGCCCCGGTGCCGGCTCCGTCAGGCGGCCAGGGGCAGGCGCGCGCCCGCATCGAGGAACTCCGCGTCCGCGAAGACCGACGCCTCGGCCCGGGCGGCCAGCGCGCGCCGGCCCGCCGCCGCCCACCGCGCACCGTCGAGCACCTCCGTCGCGTGCACCCGGACCGCGACCCCGCGGGCGGCGATCACCCGCGACAGCGTCGCGATCTCGGTGTCCTCCCCGACGTACGCGGCGACGGCGCTCCGGCGGGCACCGCGCGCCGGCCCGGGGATCCGCATCGTGTAACGCAGGGCGACGGGCACCACCTCGGCGCGCGCGTCGATCGCGGCCTGGAAGAAGGCGGGACGGAACGCTCCGCGGTGGTGCCCGCAGTAGGTGGTCCCCTCGGGGAACAGCGCCACGGTGCGGCCCCGGCGGAGCAGCCCGGCGACGTGGTCGACCGCGGCGGGCAGTTCGCTCAGCCGCTCGCGGCGCAGCGGGACGGCGCCGAAGGCGCGCATCAGCACCGCCACCGGGCGGGCGTCGAAGATGTCGGCCTTGGCCACGAACGCCGCCGGCGCGATCGAGGCGATCGCCACGATGTCGAGCAACGACTCGTGATTCGCCACCACCATGGCCCGCAGCGGCACGTTGCCCACGGGCTCCACCCGCACCCCGAGGGAGAACAGCACTGCTCGGGCGCCGCCGCGGATCACGGTGCGCCGCGCCGCTGCCCCGCACGGGTAGGTGAGGGCGAGCGCGAGCAGGCCGAGCAGCAGCACCGCGGCCAGGGCCGTCCATCGGGCCGCCCGGAGCCAGCGCGCCGTCGCCCGTGGTTCGCCGGCGGAGCACGCGGCGTCGCACGGAGACACCTGCTGCCACGGGTGGCGGCGGGCGGCCGCGACGTCGATCACCGCTCGAGGCTCCCCGCCGCCCGCTGCAGCCGTTCGAGGTAGCGCTCGTTGAACCGGCGGCGGTCGATGATCATCGGGAAGTCGGCCACGTCGAAGACGGGGTCGAAGCTCGGCGCCCCGAGGATCTCGGCGTTCATCCGCAGGTATCCGGTGACGAGCGGAGGGAAGGTGCGGCGGGAGGCCGGCGCCGCGGTGATCTCCTCGACCTCGGTGCGCGGGTGCACCTCCCACGCGGCGCGGTGCTGGGCGTCGACCAGGTCGCGGACCGCGCGCACCGTCGCGCCGCGGGCGTACCCCTCGTACTGCATCGGCACGCTGACCGCGCCGATCGCGTAGCGGATGCCCCGGAGGTCGCTGTAGGCCAGCAGCCCCGCCCACATCAGGCACAGCACGCCCCCGGTGCGGTGGTCGGCGCGCACGCACGCCCGGCCCATCTCGAGGGTCTCGGGCCGGAGGTGGTCGAGCGCCCCGAGCTCGAACTCCGTGGCGAGGTACAGGCCGCCGGCGGCGATGGCTCCCGGCGGCGGGAGGATCCGGTAGCAGCCCACGATCTGTCCGCTCGCCTTGTGCACGATCACCAGGTGGTCGCAGTGCTCGTCGAACCGGTCGGCGTCGCGGCCGTCGGTGACGTGCGCCATCGAGGCCTCGAATCCGGGCTCGCTGCCGAACACCTCGAAGCGCAGGCGTTGCACGGTGTCGATGTCGGCGTCGCGGGTGGTGAGCACCACCGCGTAATCGGCACCGTCGATGAGCGTCTCGTGGGCGGAGGGTCGGCCGGTGACCAGTGTTCCCGGGGTTCTCATGGCGCTCAGCGTGGGCGCGCCAGGCGACCGACCGGTGAACCGCGACCACGCGGGTCGGTGAACCCTTGCCGAAGGCGGGTGAACAACCGGCGACCGTCGGGTGCCGCCCGGCGCGGGTTACAGGGTGGGGCGGGCGACGTTCGCGGGCATGGAGGCGACGTAGTCGGCCGCCTCCGCGAAACGCAGCGAGTCGATCGCGCCGCCCGGCGGGAGCTCGGGCTCGACAGGCGCGATGCGGCGCTCGGCCGCCAGCAGTTCGGCGACGGTGCCGTGCTCGGCGACGGCACGCAGCTGGGACCAGGTGGGCGGGAGGAGGAAGCACCGGCCCGCGGACCAGTCCTCGAGCGCACGTGCGGCGGTGCGCCAGCCGGCCTCCTCGACCTCGGTGGTGCGGTCGTCCGCGGCCTGCCCGGCGGGGAGTTCGGCGAGGAAGAACCGGGTGTCGTAGCGGCGCTTCTCGTTCTTCGGGGTGATCCAGTGCGCGAGCGGGCGCAGCAGGTCTGCGCGGAGCACGAGCCCCTCGTCGCGGAGGAACTGCGCGAGCGAGATCTCCTTGGCCTCGAGCCGGGCGCGGGCGGGCGCCAGGGCGCGCGCGTCCGGGGCGCCGCCGTCGGCGGTGGAGACGAGCAGCACGCCGCACTCCTCGAAGGTCTCGCGCACCGCGGCGCACACCAACTGGCGCGCGTCGCGCTCGCCGGCACCGAACCGCTCCGCCCACCAGGAGGGGGCGGGGCCCTGCCAGGCGAGGTCGGCGTCGCCGTCTCGCGGGTCCACCCCGCCGCCCGGGAACACGGTCATCCCGCCCGCGAAGGCCATCTGCTGCACGCGGCGCTGGAGGAACACCTCGACGCCCTCCGCGCCGTCGCGGACGAGGACCACCGTGGCCGCATCCTTGGGCGGCGCGGGCGTGGGCGAGGGCGTGTCCGAGATCACCTCGCCACCGTATCCGACGCCGTTTCAGCGCAGTTCGAGTGTCCGGTCGACCGCGCAGGACCAGGCACGCACGTCCTCCAGCAGCCGGGCCGCGGCGGCCGCGCCGCCGGTGTGCCACGATCTGCGGGTGCGATCGATACACAGGCGCGAGGTGGCGCTCGCCCTCGCGCTCGCGGCGATCGCCGGCTACCTGGACGCCGTGGGCTTCCTCCACCTGGGCGGCTTCTTCATCTCCTTCATGAGCGGCAACACCACCCGCGCCGCTGCGGACGGCGCGACCGGGGAGTGGCTGCAGGCCGGCCGCGCGGCGGGATTGATCGGCCTGTTCGTGGCGGGCGTCATCGCGGGCTCGGTGCTCTCGCGCCTGCGCGACGGCAGGATCTGCGTGCTGTGGGCGACGGCGGCGATCGTCACGGGCGCCGCTGCCGCGCGATCGGCGGGCGTGGACGTGCCCGCCTTCCTCGTGGTGGCGGCGGCGATGGGGCTGCTCAACGCGACCTTCCAGCGCGGCGGGGAGGTGTCGATCGGCGTCACCTACATGACCGGCACGCTGGTCAAGGCGGCCCAGCGGCTGGTCGACGCGTTCTTCGGCGGTTCCAGGACCGCATGGCTGAGGTACGCGGCGATGTGGCTGGCCCTGACCGGGGGCGCGATCCTGGGCGCGGTGATGCACACCCGGCGCCCCGCGGACGTGCTGTGGATCGCCGCGGCGGCGCTGGTCGCGACCGCGGCGATCACCACCGCCGTGCGCTGCCGCAGGCTCCCCGCGCCGGCCGACCACGACCCGTGACGGCCACTGCCACGGCGTAGGACGCGAAAAGCCCACCCACCAGCAGCGCCGCCGAGCGGGGCAGCAGACCGGGAACCGCGCGATCGACCCGTGCGCGCGCCAGCCGACCCCGCGCCCACCACGAGAAGGCCAGCACCGCGACCGGCGTGGTGGCCACACCCGGCGAGTAGCCGCGCACCACCGCGGCGGTACCCAGGTGAGTGAGGCCGTGGAGGCCGTAGGCGAGGAGCGCCGCCTGGTAGAGATCCGACTCTCCGCCGGTCCGCACGCCGTCGTACGCCGCATATCCGACTACGCCGCCCATCACGCCGATCGCCGTCCGGGCCGTCGCGTCGGAGACGGGCAGGCCCCGCGACCGCGCCCATGGCCCGATGGTGAACCACTCCTCCGCATCGTGGACCGCCCAGGCGGCGAACAGGCCGGCCGTCGCTACGAGCGACACCCCATCATTACGTTCCGTCATGTAACGGAATATACTCGGGCCGTGCCACCAGCGTCCCCGGGGCGACCGCGCAGCGCGGCCGCCGAGCGTGCGATCGTCGACGCGACCCTCGCCGAGCTCGAGGCGGTCGGCTACCAGGGCGTCACGATCGAAGCGGTCGCCAGACGCGCCGGCGTCGGCCGCCCCACCGTCTACCGCCGCTGGGCGGACAAGGACGCTCTGATCGTCGGGGCGCTCGTCGCCACCGTGCCCCCGCTCACCGCTCGGAACGCCGGCGACCCCCGGGCCGATCTGCGCGCACTGGTGACCGACTTCGTCGCCGCGGTCGCGCACTCCCCCGCCGCTCGGACCGTGCTCGCGGTGCATGCGGCGAGCGCCCACCGCCCCGATCTGCGCGCGGCCCTCCACGAGCACTACCTCGCGCCGCGGGCCGAGGCACTGACAGTCGCGGTGGGTAGGGCACGCCGGGCCGGAGCGATCCGGCCCGGCGTCACCGATGCGCAGGTGCGCGACCTCCTGTTCGGGCCCGCGGTCTACCGCTGGCTGATCGTCGGCGAGGCGGCCGCCGGCGCCGAACTCGAGTCCCTGCTCGACCTGGCGCTCGCCGCGATCGGGTGACCCGCGGTCAGCCCTGGCCGTCCCGGACGGCGCGCTCGATCCGCTCGCCGATCCCGGCGTCCACGTTGCGCCAGTACTCGAAGGCGCGCACCAGGACCGGCTCACTGACACCGTCGAGCAGGTGGCCGGACACGTTCGAGACCAACCGGTCCCGCTGCGCGTCGTCCATCACCTCGCGGACGAGCGTGCCCGGCTGCCCCCAGTCGTCGTCCTCGCGGTGCGTCACGTACGCGGCCCGCACCAGCTCGCCGTCGGCGGCCCACTGCGGCTCCGGCTGCCCCGGGTAATCCGCGGCGGGCCCGCCCTTCGAGTTCGGCGCGTACACCGGGTCACTGACCGGCTCGATGCGCATCGCCCCGTCCTTGGAGTAACTGCGGACCTCGTTGCGCGGCCGGTTCACCGGGATCTGCTTGTAGTTCGCGCCCAGGCGCGCCCGGTGCGCGTCGGCGTACGCGAACACCCGCCCGAGCAGCATCCGGTCCGGGCTGAACCCGATCCCCGGGACCACGTTGCTCGGCTCGAACGCGGCCTGCTCGATCTGCGAGTGATTGTCGGTCGGGTTGGTGTGCAACGTCATCCGGCCCACCTCGCGGAGCGGGTAGTCCGCGTGCGGCCACACCTTGGTCAGGTCGAACGGGTTGAACCGGTAGTCCGCGGCGTCGTCGAACGGCATCAGCTGCACCTTCAGGGTCCAGCTCGGGTGCTCGCCGCGGGCGATCGCCTCGAACAGGTCCCGCACATGGAAGTCACCGTCGGCGCCCGCCAGGCGATCGGCCTCCTCCTGCGTGAGCGTCTCGACGCCCTGATCGGAGATGAAGTGGTACTTCACCCAGTGCTTCGCGCCGTCCGCGTTCACCCACAGGTAGGTGTGCGAGCTGTAGCCGTTCATGTGCCGCCACGAGCTCGGGATACCGCGATCGCCCATGAGCCAGGTGACCTGATGGGCGGACTCCGGGGAGAGGGTCCAGAAGTCCCACTGCATGTCGTGATCGCGAAGGTTGTTGTCCGCGCGGCGCTTCTGCGATCGGATGAAGTGCTGGAACTTCATCGGATCCTTGATGAAGAACACCGGAGTGTTGTTCCCGACCATGTCGTACACCCCCTCCGAGGTGTAGAACTTCAGCGCGAAGCCACGCGGGTCGCGCCACGTGTCGGGGCTCCCGCGCTCGCCGGCGACGGTCGAGAACCGCGCCATCATCTCCGTCTTCGTGCCTGGCGCGAAGACCGCCGCGCACGTGAACTCGGAGACGTCGGCGGTGGTCTCGAACGTGCCGAAGGCGCCGCTGCCCTTCGCGTGCGGCTGCCGTTCGGCGATCCGCTCGCGGTTGAACTGCGCCATCTGTTCGATGAGGTAGTGATCGTGCAGGGCGATGGGCCCGCCCGCGCCCACCGTCAACGAGTGCTCGTCGCTCCCGGCGGGGGCACCGGAATCGGATGTGGTGAAGTTCGCGTTCTCGGACATGGCTGTTCTCCTCCGCGTATGTGATTGTGTTTCAGGGCCGTTCGCGCCCGTGGGGCTGAACGACGGGCGGAATCGCGGCCCTGTACCCCCACCGTAGCCGAGACGCCAGAACCCCGCCCGGACATCGTCCGGACGGGGTTCTGGCGCGTGCTGCGGATCAGCCCTTGTGAGCCTTGACGGCCTCGGTGAGCTGGGGGGCGACGTCGAACAGGTCGCCCACGATGCCGTAGTCGGCGATCTCGAAGATCGGGGCCTCGTCGTCCTTGTTGACGGCCACGATGGTCTTCGAGGTCTGCATGCCGGCGCGGTGCTGGAT